>JBGPKY010000092.1:0-9870 GCA_041486205.1 Actinomycetota bacterium | reverse complement strand
GACCGGATCGGGATCAACGCGCTGGTGGGCGGATTCGCGTGGGGACTGATCCTTCCCCAAGATCGAGCTCTGCGGCACTCTATCGCGATGAAGGTACAGGACGTGGCTCTGGTGCTCTTCCTGCCGGTGTTCTTCGCGTTCGCAGGCTTCTCGACCGACCTCAAGCTGCTGAAGCCGCAGACCCTCGGCGTGGTTGCGCTCGTACTTGCAGCCGCGATCGGATCGAAATTCCTGTCGGCGGCGGCCGCGAGGATGTTCGGGCTGTCCTGGAGGGAGGTGGGTGTGCTCGGCGCCCTGCTCAACACGCGTGGACTGCTGGTCCTCGTCGTCGGGCTGATCGGCCTCCAGCTCGAGATCATCACCGTCACGACTTTCACGATCATCGTAGTGGTCGCGCTGGTGACGAACCTCATGACGCTCCCGCTCCTGAACGCGTTCTCCGGGACCACCCGTGGCGAACCGGCCGACGAGACCGATATGGACGAGGCGCTCGCCCGCGAGGTATGACCCTCTTCCACCGACTGACGCACCCATAAGGAGGAGCGCAGTGAATGATGCGATGCCCGTGCGCCGACGCGATGACGAGTCTGAGTGGCACGACCTCTTGCCGGGGCGATGCGAGAACTGCGGCTGCGAGTACTACTTCGCCACCGACGACCCTGCGATGGTCTGGGAGCCTGGGGTGGCGTGGGAGGAGACCTGCCGCGACCGCGCATGCCGCTGTCATACCGAGGCGCTGATCGGCGTTCGACGCGGCTGATCCGAACGCCTGGCCTACTCCGGAACACCTTTCGCCGTCGGGTAGAGCTTGTTGCGGCAAGTCTCAGTTGCAAGATGCTGCGACCAGCGGGTAGCATGAAACACCTGATCCCGGAGGGGGACTGGATCGGATGGACCTCATGGTTGCGGAGAGCGCCCGCGCGTTCGGTATCGGGGTGCTCTTGTCGGCGTTCCTGTTCGGATTCCGTCACGGGATCGACTGGGATCACATCGCCGCGATAACGGACATCACGAGCTCCCAGGAGGAGCGTCGCGACGGGCTCCTGTTCGGCACGATCTACGCGCTCGGCCACGCGCTGGTGGTCTTCCTGATCGGGACGGCGGCGATCATCGTGGGCGAGCAACTCCCCGGCAGCATCGACAACGTCATGGAGCGGGTCGTCGGCGTGACGCTCGTGATCCTCGGCGTGTACGTCTTCGTCGCGCTCGTTCGACATGGGCGCGAGTTCCGGATGCGCAGCCGGTGGATGCTGATCTTCACCGGCGTTCGCAAGCTCTACGGTCGAGTGAAGGGCAACGGCTCGGCAGCGAAACACGAGCTGGAGCCGGTGCACGTTCACGCAGGTGGCGAGACCGTGGGCGTAGCCGTCGCCGAGGATATCCCCGTGTCGGAATGGCACCATGGCCACCACGGGCAGCCCGGCCATCACCACCACAAGCACCCCGAGCCTCAGGACGACGCCTTCATGAACTACGGGCGCAAGACGGCTTTCATGGTCGGGATGATCCACGGGGTCGGCGCCGAGACGCCGACGCAGCTCTTGATCTTCCTTACCGCTGCCGGCGCGGGCGGGCGGGTCGTCGGCGAGGTTATCCTGGCGGCGTTCCTACTTGGACTCCTCAGTTCGAACACGTTGATCACGGTAGGTTCGGCGTTCGGCTACATGAGAGCCTCGAAGAACTGGAAGCTCTACGTCGGCGTCGCTCTGGTGACGGCGACGTTCAGCTTGGTGATCGGCACGCTCTTCGTTCTGGGCAAAGGAACCTTGCTGCCCGCTCTCTTCGGGGGTTGATCCCCTCAGCCCGCGAGCTGGCGGCAGTCAGCGCAAAGCCCGCTGATCGCGAAATGCGTGAGGTCGGGAACGAACCCGCGGTGGCGTTCGATCAACCCAGAGAGCGCTTCGGCTTCGGCCAAGGAGAGATCGTCCTCAGAGCCGCAGCTCGAACAGGTGAGGTGGACGTGGCCGGCCTCCTCCGTCCGATGGTATTCGGGACCGCTCTCGAGATGTGCATGAGCGAGGACGCCGACCTCTTCGAGCAACGTGAGCGTCCGGTAGATCGTCGAGGCGTTCACTCCCGGCATCTCGCCTTGCACCCGGCGGGCCAGCGCTGCGGGGGAGATGTGGCCTTGCGTTCGCATGACCTCGGCCACGATCGCGCGGCGTTGGGGGGTCATGCGAAGGCCGTGAGTGCGTAGCACCTCGATGGCGTCCGGGGCGGCCTTGGCGCTCACGGCGGGGAGTGTAGCAGGGGTTTGCAGGTGCAATTAGGGGCGCCAGATGCAGGGGCCGCGGAGGGCCACGCGGGCGCATCGTCTGGAAAGATAGGCCGAGACATCGAAGGGGGTTCGCCAGGTGGCTGAGTTCGTCAGGCTCGAAGTCGCGAACGGTGTCGGGACGATCCGGCTGGAACGACCTCCCGCGAACGCGATCAACCGACAGTTTGCCGAGGAGCTTCGAGACGCCTCGGTCGAAGCGGGCGGTCGCGACGACGTTCGAGCGGTCGTGATCTGGGGTGGCCCGAAGATCTTCGCGGCCGGTGCCGACATCAAGGACATGGCCGAGTACGCACCCGAGCAGATCCGCCCCGTCGTCGGTGCGCTCGGCGACGCGCTCGTCGTCGTCGAGGAGATCCCGAAGGTCACGATCGCGGCGATCAACGGCTATTGCTTGGGGGGCGGGTGCGAGATGGCCATCGCGGCCGACCTCCGCTATGCGGCTGAGGACGCCACGATCGGCCAGCCGGAGATATCCCTCGGGATCATCCCAGGCGCCGGCGGCACGCAGCGGCTGCCTCGCCTCATCGGTCTTTCGAGGGCGAAGGAGCTGATCTACTCGGGCCGGCGCGTAGGGGCCGAGGAAGCCCTGGCGATCGGCCTGGTCGACCGTCTCTTCCCAGCCGAAGAGGTATACGAGCGGGCTCGAGAGGACGCCGCGCGGTACGCTCAGGGACCCACGGCTGCGCTCGCGGCCGCGAAGGAGGCCTTGAACGCCGTCGCCCTCGGCGATTCGCGCAAGGGCCTCGGCATCGAGCGAGACGTATTCTGCGGGCTGTTCGCCACGCAGGACCAGAAGGAAGGGATGAGAGCCTTCCTCGAGAAGCGCGAACCGGACTTCAAGGGTGGCTAGGGGGCGCAGGTGAAGGTCAGGCAGGCTACTCCTGAGGACGTGCCGGCGCTCGTGGCGCTGTTCCAGGAGCTGGACCGGATGCAGAGCGATTGGAGGGTGTTCACGCCGAGGCCGGGGTTCTACGACCAGGTCGGCGCGAAGTACCGAGAGGCGATGGGCACCGAGAACGCGGTCGTGATCGTCGCGGAGGACGAGGACGAGATCGTGGGCATGGCCTACGGCGAGGTGAGGATCCCCTCCCGGTTCTCAGACGAGCGGGCTCTCGAGCTCTCCGGGGTGGTCGTGCGGGCCGGCTACCGGGGCCGAGGCGTGGGCCGGGAGCTGGTCAAAGAGGCGGCGTTCTTCGCTGGGGAGAAGAAGATCGAGTGGATCGAGCTGAAGACCTTCGCTCCGAACCAGGGAGCGATGGCCTTCTGGGAGGGCCTGGGCTTCACGCCTAGGGTAGTGCAACTCACCTCCTCCACGGAGGCCCTGAAGAAAACGCTCGAATCCGACTAGTTTCCTCGGGAATCGAACCGACCCCTCGGACTGTTCGAACTACTTGAAAGCTCCGTCGCATCGGGCGGGGCCCGAACGGGACCGAGGAGTCGAACATGGCGAGCGAGAACTCCTACCGCGGAGCCCGCGTCCGCGAGCTTCCGCGACCTAACCGAACCTATCCGGGCGACCGCGTTTGTGCGGCCGAAGGGTGTCCGACCAAGCTTTCCGTCTACAACCGGTGGCAGTTCTGCTGGCAGCACGAACCCGTGCATGAGTACATCTCCCGCGGGAAGCGCCGGCGCAAGCAGGAGGCCGCCTGACAAGTGGATAGCAAGCGCGATCCTAGATCTGCCGAAGAAGCCCTCCCGGATGGGAGGGCTTCTGGCTTACGCCCAAGGGCCCGGTCAAGGCGCAGGCACGGCGGGCCGACAATGGAAGGGATCGCTCCCCCCGGAGCGCGGAAACCGAATATGCCGCCGGACACAGACGAACCTTCCCGCATGCGCGAGGCCGAATGCCCGTTCTGCGAGCGCGCCGTCCTCGTATACGAGGAGCCACCTCGGTGCCCGATCTGCGCCTGCCCCCTGGACGAGGACCGGATGAAGCCCTACATCTGGCCGAGCGAGCGGCCGGCGGCCGACCCCGGATAAGCCTCAGCCGATCAGCGCGGCGGGGCGCCACCCCCGAACGGTGCTCACCAGCGCAAGCTCCTCGGCGCCGAGCAGCTGATCGATCGGGATCCGCCGTTCCTCGACGCGTCCCTCGCGGATCGCGACGGTCCGCCCGATACCCGGCAAGAGGCCACAGTCGAGCGGTGGCGTGAACCAGCGACCATCCAGCTTCACCGCGAGGCTCGCGATCGTCGATTCGGTGACTTCGCCACGCGCGTTCACGAGAAGGACGTCTTCGGCTTCCGGGTGGGCGGCTCGGCGCCGCTCGTAGGGTTCGCGCCGAGTCGTCTTGTGGAAGAGCATGACGTCCGCCGGATCGACGGGGTCCTCCAGATGCAGCGCGACTCGGACCGGACCGTCGGCCGGCGAAGGAAGCGGTGATGGTGCCGCCGACATGGCTCCGTTGCGAGCGAGCGTGAGCCGGACGCGAACCGGCTCAGGGCCGGAGACAGCTTCCAACGCGGCGATGGCGTCCGCCTCTTCGAACCGGAAGCCGAAGTAGGCGGCTGAAGCGCGAAGTCGGTCGAGGTGCTCAGGGAGGTCTCGGAAGCCGCCGGCTGGGTCGAAGCGGACGGTTTCCAACAGCTCGAACGCCGGTCGGCGCTCTGTCAGCACGCGCGCCTTGGCAAGAACCTCGTCGAACTCAGCCTGGGCGCGCGAGCCGTGAGTGATACCGCCGCCGACCCCGTATCCGGCCAGGCCAGTCTCCGTGTCCAGGACGACCGTTCTGATCGCGACGTTGAACGCGGCGCTCGGTCCCGCGGCGCCCTGCGGAGCCACGTAGCCAACGGCGCCCGTGTAGATCCCGCGTGGGGAGTCCTCGAGCTCGGCGATCAGCTGCATGCTTCGAACCTTCGGCGCGCCGGTCACCGATCCGCTCGGGAACAGCGCGCGGAAGACCTCGACCAAGCTCACTGCACGGGGCAGCCGCGAGGCGATGGTCGAAGTGAGCTGCCAGACGGTCTCGTAGCGCTCGGCTTCGAACATACGCTCTACGTGGACGGAGCCGGGCTCGGAGATCCGTCCCATGTCGTTGCGGAGCAGGTCGACGATCATGGCGTTCTCGGCCCTGTCCTTTGTGGAGAGCCTGAGTCGCTCTACCGCCACGGCATCCTCTTCGGGCCAGCGACCTCGCGCGATGGTTCCCTTCATCGGCCGCGTGATGAGGCGGTCGCCGTCCACGCGGAAGAACAGCTCCGGGGATGCCGATAGCACGCGGTAGCGACCCGCGTTCACGTAAGCGGCGTGCGCGCCACGCTGCGCGAAGCAGAGGTCGCGGTAGAAGTCACGCTCGTCGCCTCGAACCTGTGCGTGAAGCCGCAGGGTGAAGTTGACCTGGTAGGTGTCGCCGGCGGCGATGTGCTCCCGGACGCTCGCGATGGCGGCGTCATAAGCGACCCGGTCGATGGAGGGCTGCCAGGATGACTCGCCTGCGGTCGGAGGCTCTCCCTGCCGCTGGAGGAGAGGGTCCTCGATCCGGTCTTCGAACATCCCGAACCAAAGGAGCGGGAGACGTCCGAACGGGTCGGTCGCGGATCCGGCCCGCACCTCCAGAGCCTGGTTCAGCCCCGGAGCCGCCTCGTAGGAGACGAAACCCGCCACCCACAGCCCTCGGGCTGCGGCTGCGCCGGCGGCCTGCAGCGCGCCGGCCACCTCGTCTGGGTGACGAGCCTCGATGATGCCCACGGGTTCCACGAGCGCGAACGAATGTTCGTAGCCCGGCGTGAGATCGTCGAATCGCGCCTCGATCACGGAGGCGCTCCGTCAGCCTTTACGGGCGTTGATCTCGTCGATCAGTTTCGGCAACACGGTGAGAGCGTCTCCGACGACGCCGAGGTCGGCGAGTTTGAAGATCGGCGCCTGGGCGTCCTTGTTGATCGCGACGATACGCCGCGAACCCTTCATCCCGACAACGTGCTGGGTGGCCCCGCTGATGCCGACGGCGATGTAGACGTCGGGCTTCACGGTCTTGCCGGTCTGGCCGACCTGGTGGCTGTACGGGACCCACCCGGAGTCGACCACTGCCCGGCTCGCGCCGACGGCCGCATTGCCGATCGCTTCGGCCAGGCGGTCCAGCAAGGCGAAGTTGGCCTTCTCCTGCAAGCCGCGGCCTCCACTGATCACGACCCGAGCCTCTTCGAGCTTGGGGCCTGACGCGGTCTCCTCGTGCCGCTCCACCCGTCGCGCCTTCTTGAGGTCCTCGGGGATGTCGACCTCAACCGTGACGATCTCGGCGGTCCCCCCGGTCGGTTCGGCTGCGAAGGACTTCGGTCGGGCCAGCACGATCTTGGGGGCGGGACCTTCGAGGCTGACGTCCACGATCACGGTGTCGCCGAAGATCTGCGTCTGCGCGCGGTCCAGGGAGGGCACGTCCGTCGCGTTGCTCATCAGCGTCGACCCGGTCTTGGCCTGGAGCCGCCCGGCAACGTCGCGCGCGTCGTGCGAGGTGGAGAACATGATCATGTCGGGCGCGTACGCGTCGACCAGCTCGGCCAGGGCCTGGGCAGCCGGCTGCGTGAGGAACTCCGCGAAGACGGGATCGTCGTTCGCGTACACGGTCTGCGCCCCATACTCGCCGAGCGCCGGTGCGGCAGCCGTCGCGCCCGGACCGAGAGCCACCGCGGCGACGTCGTCGCCGAGCGAGCGCGCCTTCGTCAGCAGCTCCAACGTCGAGGCGTGCGGTCCGTCCGGTGTCAGTTCTGCGTACACCCAGATAGTCGCCATCTCAGATCACCTTCGCTTCCGCGAGGAAGTCGGCGATGCGCGCGGCGGCATCGTCGCCGGCTTCGATCACCTCGCCGGAGCCCTTCTCGGCCGCGGGTGTGACTCCGGTGACGCGCTGTGTCGGCGTAACGTCGGTGGCGGAGAGCCCGAGGTCGCCGAGCGAAAGCTGCTCGACCGGCTTCGACTTCGCCCCCATGATGCCTTTCAGCGTCGGGTAGCGAGGTTCGCCGGCGCTTCCTGTAACCGACGCGAGCGCCGGAAGCGGACATTCGATCGCGTCGTAGCCGAGGTCGGTCTGTCGCTCGATCCGCAGCGTGCCACCGGCGACCTCAACCTTGCGCGCGAACGTCGCGCTCGGAACGCCGAGCAGCTCGGCCACGGCCATCGGCAGCGTTCCGGTGTAGCCGTCGGTCGAGTCGACGCCGGAAAGGATCAGGTCGAACGGCTGCCGTCCGATCGCTGCAGTCAGCACGCGCGCGGTGGCGAGCACGTCTGCTCCGCGCAAGGCGGGATCGTTGATCAGCACCGCCCGGTGAGCGCCCATCGACAGGCCGCGACGGATCGCGGTCATGGCGACCTCAGGTCCCATCGAGACCAGGGTGACCTCGCCGCCTTCGCGCTCGACGATCTGGAGGCCCGCCTCCACCGCGTACTCGTCGCCGGGATCGAGGGCGCCCTCGACCCCTTCGCGTTGGACCAGGAAACCTTCATCGAGCTTGGGCGTGCCCTGAGGGTCGGGCACGTGCTTCACCAGGACCACGACGTTCATCGCTCACCGTTCCCCTCTTCGAAAGCCGAGGGGAGGATAACCGCCGAGCTGGTTCCAAGGCACTGACGCCTGGGATACTTCTCCCGGCCAAGCTGGTCGGCGACACCCCCGGGGAGACGCGCCCGCGGTAGTGTCCTGAAGCCATGACCGGTTCTAGCGCGGCACCGACGATCACCTGGGAAGAAGGTTCTGCCGAATAGCGGGTGCCGCCGCTCCTCGCCGAGTCAGGCGACATCTTCGAACGGCTGAAGGTGAGGCCTTGGCTCGAGCGCGTGGAGAACCTTCAACACGCGGGGTATCGCGCCCGGCGTCGTAGCATCAGAGGCTATGGGTTCCAGGGGTTCTGTACTGGTCGCGATGTCGGGCGGGGTCGACTCATCGGTCGCGGCGTGCCTGCTGCGCGAGCAGGACTACGAGGTCCTCGGCTCGCACATGAAGCTGCTGCATCTTTCGAGCGGGGGTGTCGACCACGGGTGCTGCGGGCCGCGTGCCCGCGCCGACGCAGAGGAGGTCGCGCGGATCGCCGGGTTCGATTTCGAGGTCGTCGACATGAGCGAGACGTTCGAGGAGACGGTCCTCGACGACTTCTTCTCCGAGCACGAGGCCGGCCGCACCCCGAACCCGTGCGTGCGCTGCAACGAGCACATCAAGTTCGGCGCGTTCCTGTCGCGGGCGGATGATCTCGGGATCGACTTCGTCGCGACCGGTCACTACGCCCGGACAGCGTGCGACGCGAACGGCCGGTGGCACCTGTTGAAGGGCGCCGATCCTGCGAAGGATCAGTCCTACATGCTCCACACGCTGGGACAGGGGCAGCTCGCCAGATCACTGTTCCCGGTCGGCTCACAGGCGAAGTCGGTGACTCGGGCCCACGCGGAACGACTCGGGCTGCCGGTCGCCGGCAAGCCCGACTCGCAGGAGGTGTGTTTCGTCCCCGGCGCGGATCACGCGGCGTTCATAGAGGAGTACGTTCCCCGTCTTGCCAGACCAGGCGAGGTCGTCGACGTGGACGGCGAAGTCGTCGGCGAGCACCGCGGTGCGTTCAGATTCACCGTGGGGCAGCGGCGGGGGCTCGGCGTGTCGCGACCTGAGCCGAGCTACGTGGTCGAGGTCGACGCTGCGGCGAATCGCGTGGTCGTCGGCCCCGGCGAGCTGCTCGCCCGCCAGGGTCTCACCGCCGACCGCGTGTCGTGGGTGGCCGGCTCGCCGCCCGCGTTCGATCCGTTCGAAGCGGAGGTCCGCATCCGTTACCGAGGAAACGATGTCCCGTCCATCATCGAGGCGAACGGTGACACCGCGCGAGTCGACTTCCACGCACCGCAGCGCGGCATCGCCCCGGGTCAGAGCGTGGTGATCTACCGCGACGAGGAGTTGCTCGGCGGCGGCCGCATCCTCAGCGCGTTGCGCTGACCCGCTACGCCCAGAAGTCGTCGACCGCGTACTGGTCCCAACCGAAGATCCAGGACTCGGCCACCTTCCCATCGCGGAAGTGCACGACGTGGGTGTAGTTGTCCTCGAGCTTCTTACCGTTCCGCTCGCCGCGAACGGTGGCCAGCGCAACCCCGTGCTCGTCGTTCGCGACGACGTCGTGGACCTCGACGCTGAAGTTCCCGCCGGTCAGCTCCATGGTCTTGCCGAAGCTTCCGAGGACCTCCTGCAGCCCCTTGTAGTCGCCGGACAGCTGACTGCGCCCCGGAGAATGCCAAACGATGTCGGGCGCGAAGTACTTGCTGGAGAGCGCGTCCAAGTCGCCGCTCTGGAACGCCGCATAACCGGCGCGCAACAGGTCCTCGTTCGGATGTGCCATCGCGGTTCCCCTTCCTATCGGTTCGAGCCCCGACCCTAGCGCCCGGCACGACTTCCGCGCAAGAGAGAGTCGGCGGGGGTGGGTATCATCGGCGTTCGAGGTACGGCGACCGGAGCGGAGGTTCACCCTCGTGAAGCTGCTGAAGAGGAAACCGCGCAGCTTCGACATCCAGGTCCAGGACATGGTGCTGCACATCAGTGCCGGGACGGACTTCAACGAGGAATCGCGTGCCGCCGCGCTTTCGTTCTGGGAGCAGCTGGAGTCTTACGCGCTGCGGAACCCGGAGATACG
>JBGPKY010000091.1:0-9967 GCA_041486205.1 Actinomycetota bacterium | reverse complement strand
CGGCCCGCTCCTTCATCACGACGTTCATCGGGTTCCCGTGGCCGACGAACCCGACGGGCATGCGCGCGGCCGACTCGTTCATGATGGCGTCAACAACACGACCGCGCTTGGGGCTATTCCTCTGCGGTCATCGCGGAGACGACGGCTGAGGCTTCCCGTGCGTCCGGCTCCGAGGCGGGGAGCGGCGGGGCGTTTCTGACGGCCGGGCTGAGGCTCGCCGCGAGCGCGACCAGCGCCATGACTCCCGAGAGCGTGAGGATCGCTGGGGTCGGCCCGATCCATTGAAGCAGGACGCCGGCGACGAGGGACCCGAGTGGTATCGAGCCCCACGCAAGCAGGAGGATCACGCTCTCGACGCGGCCGAGCAGCCGGTCCGGGATCAGTGAGAGCTCGTAGGTGCTGACGAGCACGTTCCACGTCGGCCCGACGAACGCCATCGCGCCGATGATCGGTCCGAGCACGAGCGGATGGGTTCGCAGCGCCATCAACGGGAGGAGCGCGACCCACAACCAGTTGACCCCCATGACGATGACCTTCGGCGGCAGGTGCCGCGTCGCCCAAGCCGCGACGAACGAGCCGAGCAGACCACCGACGCCGATGAACGCGAGGATCACTCCGATCTCTGCCGAGGATGCGCCGCGGGACTTCGCGACGACGATCACGATGAGGATCAGCGCCTGGATGATGAAATTGGTCCCCGCGACCAGCAGCGAGGTGGCGCGGATGAACGGCTGGGACCAGAGCCAGCGGAACCCCTCCGCGACCTCGCGGCGGAGCGGTTCGCGCTCAGCCGCGCGCTCCTCGCGGAACTCGGTGCGGATCGCCGCGACCGTGCTGATCGAGACGACGTACGAGAGGGCGTCGGCGACGAAAGGCAGCGCGTGCGCGAAGCCGAACAGCAGGCCACCCAGCGGCTGTCCGGCGAGGGCCGACCCCCGGGTCCGCGCCTCGTTCTGCGCGATCGCGGTCGGAAGTTGCTCGGGCGGCACGATCTTCGGGATGGCCGCGTTCTCGGCGAGGTTGAAGAAGACGAACAACGAGCCCTCGACGAATGCGACGACCACGATCTGCGCGAACGTGAGACGCGCGAGCCACAGGGCGATCGCGATCGAGGCGAGCGCCGCTCCCCGGCCGAGGTCGCACCAGATCATCGTTCGTTTGCGGTCCCACCGGTCGACGTACCCACCGGCGGGCAGCTGTAACAGCAGGAAGGGGAGAGTGCCCGCGAAACCGACGATGCCCATCCGCGCGGGGGAGTGAGTCTGCGCGAGGACCAGCAGCGGGAACGCCAGCGAAGAGATCCGCGAACCCAGGACGGACGCGGTCTGCCCGATCCACAAGAGCCGGAAGTCCCGGTTGCTACGGAGCGGGTTCGACGACGCCATATCGCGGGAGCCTATCGCCACGCGGCGTCGCGGGAACTACGCGATCCGTCGTACGTCCCCTCCCCGTCGACCGGCGCCCCTAGTGCGGGTTGCCCGATCCCTGAGCCGGGTGCCCGCCTTTCGCCTGGCCGGGAGGCTCCTGCTGGCCGGGAGGCTCCTGGTTGCCGGGAGGCTCCTGCTGGCCCGGAGCGCTCTGCTTGCCAGGCGTGCTCTGCTGGCCCGGAGCGCTCTGCTTGCCTGAAACGCCTGCGTTTTCCCCCGGGTGCCCTTGTCCATGCTGACCGGCCTGGCTCTTCCCGCCACTTGCAACCGATGAGATCTCGGCTCCCTTGTCGACGCCGGTCGAGTCGGTCGTGGTCGCTGTCTTCGAGATCTCGTCGCCCGTACTCGCGGGGTGGGTCGATCCGGTCGAGTCGGGGACCGAGATGCCGACCTTCGAGAGGACGGCCGAGGCCGCGTCCTGCAGGGGAGCGGGCAGCACGCCCGCTGCGGCGAGCCCCGTCGTGCCGACGAGAGTGCCGACGACCACCAGCGAAGTGACCTTCGTCCGGAAGAACCGCGAGTGGGCCTTCCGATGCGGGGACGCGGCGCGCGCGCTCTCGGATGCAGAGGGGGACGAGAGCGCATCACGGACCAGGGTCACCGCGGCGGCGACGGCTGCGGTCTCGCCGGCAAGCTCGTCGGCGGACGGCGGGGCCTTGAGAGAGCGCACCAGCACAGCCACGTTTGCCAGGCCCGGCGGAGCGTCATCGGGCGCGAGCCTGCCGGAAAGGAGGCGGTCGCTGGTGGGCTCATCGAGCAGGGTTTCGCTCATCTCATCAGAGGAATCGCGCGAGGGCCTCATTCCGTTACCTTCTCCCTCGTCGCGTCGTGAGCCAGGCGCCGGAGCGCCCGATGCTGGAGCACGCGAACGGTTCCAGGTCGCTTCTCCACGATCTTCGCGACCTCTTGGACCGCCAAGCCGCCGAGCACGCGAAGGAGGATCACTTCGGCTTGGTCGGGCGGAAGTATCGCGAGTCGCCTGATCGCATCATCCGTCGTGAGTTGGGTGATGGCTTCATCCTCGGCGGCGCCGACCGTCACGAGCTCGTCGATGTCGTCGGGCTCGAGCGGTACCGTCGGGCGTCGGACGCGCCGGCGCTGGAGGTCGATGAGGCGGCGGCGCGCGATCGTGAAGGACCATGCGACGAGCGCGTGTTCGTCGCCCGTGAAGCGGTGCAGTCCAGTGGCGATGTCGAGCCAGGAGTCAGCAGCGAGGTCCTCGGCCTCAGATGGCTCCAGCACGCGTAGATACCGCAGGATCCGCGGGTGAAGGTCGCGGAACAGCTTGCCGAGGGCGGATCCATTGCCGGCCCGAGCCTCGGCAAGGGTTCGCTCGAAGTCCTCGTCGTGGTCCATCGCATGGGAGGTATCGGCGGCCCGTGCCCGGGACCAAAGCGCCGGCCTCCCGCGGCGGCGTGCGGTAGCGTGCGTGGGCGATGGCGACCCGAACCTACGGCCTGTACGTGGAATCCGGGCCGAAGATGCGAAAGACGATGGTCCACGTGCCCGACCTGCTCGGGTGCATCGCGAACGGGCCGACCACCCAGGAGGCCCTGGACGCCACGCCCGACGCGATCCGCAGCTACCTTCGGTTCCTCGCGCGCCACGGCGAGGCGGTCGAACCGGAGGAGGAGTTCCGAACGCGCGTGGTCGAGCACGTGATGGAGGGGCCCTTCATCGGTAACGGCGACTCCTCGATCATGTTCGGGCCGGATCCGAAAGTTCCTACGGCCACCGAGATCGCGAGATGCGCGAAGTGGTTCGGCTGGATCCGGATGGACTCCGTCTCGATGGTGAAGGGTCTGACGCCCGCGAAGGTGAAGGCGAAGCCGAAACCCATCGGTCGTCCCATCGAGGACATCCTTCCTCACGTCATCGAGTCCTCGCGGGCGTACATGAGGAGCGTGCTCGGTCCGGTTCCCGACCTCGACGAGGTGGCGTCGCTCATGCGCAAGGGTGCGATGCGCGGCATCGACGCGATGACCGCGGCGATCGAGCCGACGGCCGAGCGACTCACCTCGATGAGCGTCGAGGAACGACGGCGGCAGGTCCAGCACGGGCAGTCGCTCTGGACCGCTCGCAAGATGCTCCGGCGCGTTCTCGAACACGAATGGGAACACAACGAGGAGATACGAGCTCGTCTCGGAGCGTGATGCCGAGGTTAGTTCAAGGCGGCGGCGATCTCATCCGCGTAGTCCTCGATAGCGCTCCAGTCGCGGAAGTCGCCCATCGGCGCCTTGACGGCTTTCGCCATCTTCCGCTCGATGGATCCGAGCTTGCTCGCGTCGAGAACGCCGTGGAACAGGCGGTGGTCGCGAGGGCCGATCGCCTGCAGCGCCGCGAGCTGCTTCTGCGAAACGCCGACGTCCGACGGTTCGGTGCCCGTCGGTCCGCTGCTGAACAGCCAAACCGGCTTGTGTGAGAGCTCCTCGCAGTGGCGCTCGACGAACGCCGAGGCTTCCTTCATCCACGAACCTATGTAGACGGCGCTGCCCAGTACCACCGCCTCGGGTTCACCCAGGTCGTTCGCTTCCGCGAGCGGACGCGCCTCGGCGTCGGCGCCTCGCGCGCGCAAACGCTCGGCGATCCGCTGCGCGATCTCTGCGGTCGAACCATGCTTGCTCGCGTAGGCCACTAGCACCTTCATAGTCATCGCCTCCCTCGCCTCAGACCTAACCAGCTGTGCGGCTCGGTCCCGGGGGTCGTGCGTCCCGGGGGGTGCGGGACCAACCGCACGGGTAGATCCACCCGCACGGGGCTGTTGAGTTCCTCAGCCCCGTTGCTCGGGATCTTGGGCGAGACGGAAGAGTTCGGTCTCCGTCGTCAGGCCCTTGAGGTCGACCAGACCGAGATGCTCGAAGTCGAAACCCTCTCCAAGGCAAGCCCGCTCGACCTCTCGGCTCACGAGAACCTCGCGCGGATGGGCATGCCCTTGGATGCGAGAGGCTACGTTCACGGTTCGGCCGAAGAAGTCGCCATCGCGCGGGATCACGTCTCCGCAGTGGATGCCGACGCGCGCGGGCGGGATCCCCGTGGTTTCGGCCCGCTGGACGATCTGGGCTCCCGCACGCACCGCGTCCGCCGGACCCGCGAAGTGCAGCATCGCGCCGTCGCCGATCAGCTTCACGACGCGGCCGCGTTGAGCCGCCGCCGCATGGTGAACGAGGTCTCCGAACGCCGTCGCCAAACGCGCGGCGTCGAGGTCGCCGGTTCGCTCGGTCAAGCTCGTGTAGCCCGTCAGGTCGACGAACGCGATCGCCGGCGGCGCTGCCGGCTCGGCGGGTTGCACGCCGGACTCCTCCATCGCGTGCTCCATCAGCGACACGAGGTTCTGCACGATCGCGTTCTCGAAGTGCCGCGTGTGCAGCCACGCAACGAGCGCACGGGCGTTCGGCTGGAGCTTGCCCCCGACGGGGATCCCTCGCTCGATCACGTCTCCCATGGGGAGGCCGGAGGCGATGAGGGGCTCGATCACACTCGTCCTGAAGAACTGGATCTGACCTTCGGCGATGCGGCGCGTCAGCTCTCCGATGTAGCGCGTCGCGTCGACGAGCCGCTCGGCGTCGATGCCGGCGGCTCGGAACCCGGCGAGCACCTCGAGGAGGCGAAGTTCGTCTTCGCGCGCGGTCTGGCCGGGCTCGGGGCGAGCGAGTCCCCATATCTCGTACAGCCGGTCGATCTGGTCGAGCGTCTCGTCGGCCTCGACCACGCGCTCCTCGAGGCTCCGCCCGTCGAGCGCCATGGGCGAAGCCAGTAGGTTCTCGACCGTGCGGAAGGACAGATGACCTTCCCCGATCACCCGCGCGAGGTCGGAGAGCGCGTACCCCTCTGCGATGAGCGACTCCGCGATCCGCACCCGGTTGATGTCCGCCTCGGGGAACGAGCTATCGGCCACGGCCTTGAGAACACCCGCCGCGATCAGCTCCTGGATCCTCGCGATGCCGGTCCCGGTCCGCGCCGCGAGCTGTTCGGCGTTCACCGCTCGATCACGGAGGAACCCTAGGGCATCTACCACTCGATGGCGACGGGATAGCCTCCGAGGGCTCGGTCGCCGGACACGAGCGTGAGGTCCTCGGCGACAGCCTGGGCTACGAGGATCCGGTCGAACGGATCGCGGTGGATCTCTGGGAGCGCCGACAGCCCGAGCGCGTGCCGCATCTGGATGGCCAACGGAACGAACGCGTTTGCGTCGAGCTGAGCCGTGAAGAAGCGGTCGGCGGGCTTCGGGATCTCAACCCGGCCGAGCGCGGACTTCACCATGACCTCCCATACGCTGGCCGCACTCACGTAGACCTCGTTCGCACCGTCCGCGATCAGCGCGGCCGCTCGCGGCGAGAGCCGTGGGTCCTCGGCGATCCACCAAAGGAACGCGTGCGTATCGAGGAGCAACCTCACTCGAAGTCCGCCTGCACCTCATCGGGCAGCGGCGCGTCGAAGTCATCGCCGACCCAGACGTCACCGCGGGCGCTGCCCGGATGCCGCTCGGCGATCTCGGGGGCGATGGGAACGAGCTTGGCCACCGGGCGTCCCGCGCGAGCGATCACGATCTCCTCGCCCAGCGACACTCGTTCGAGGAGCTTCGAGAAGTGCGTCTTGGCCTCGTGCACGTTCACGGCGGTCATGGGTGGAGGTTAGACTAAGTCCTGGACTAAGTCCATGGGTAGGAGGCGCTCCTCTCGACGCCATAGCATTACTGCTATGATTCACTGGAGATGAAGGGTGGACGGCTGATCCGGGAGGCAAGGCGCCGGGCCGAGCTCACGCAGGCCGAGCTCGCTCACCGTGTTGGCACGACGCAGTCGGCGATCGCCCGACTCGAGGGTGGGCGGACGGAGCCGAGCCTCGCGCGGGTCGAGCAACTCCTGCGAGCGTGCGGTCTGGACCTGAACGTTCGGCTCGCCCCGGCCGACGATTCGGACTGGTCGGTCGCGCGGACGAACCTCGCGCTCGACGTCGATGCGCGCGTTCGACAGAACCAGACGACGCTCCGGTTCGCGCGAGAGGGGCGTTCGGCCTTGGCGGCTTCGGGGGCGTGGCGTGCCCGAGCCTGAGCTCGATCCCCAGCGCCTCCTGTCGGTTCTCGCCGAACACGGGGTGCGCTACGTGCTGGTCGGTGGATTCGCGGCGTTGATCTACGGCTCGCCCTACGTCACGGTCGACCTCGACGTCGTTCCCCAGGTCTCAGAGGAGAACCTGCAGCGCCTGTCCGACGCCCTCCGAGCGCTCGGCGCGCGCGTGTGGACCGAGAGCGAACCCGAGGGGTTGGCGTTCGACCACGATGGGAAGTCTCTCGCCGAGGCCGGTGTTTGGAACCTCGTGACCAGCGCCGGCAGGTTGGACCTCTCCTTCGTGCCTTCCGGGACGTCCGGCTACGAGGACCTCGCCCGCGACGCGATGCATCTCACGGTCCTCGGCGTGGGAACCGACGTGGCATCGCTCGCCGATGTGATCCGTTCGAAGGAAGCGGCCGGACGCGACAAGGATCGCCTCGTCCTCCCCGTCCTCCGTCGCCTCCTCGAGGAACACGACCCTCGGGTCGGGCGGTGACGATGGAGATCGGTCTGTACACGTTCGCGGAACTCTCGCCGGATCCGAGGACCGGCGAGGAGATCGGTCAGGCGCAACGACTCCGCAACCTCATCGAGGAGGTCGAGCTCGCCGATCAGGTCGGGCTCGACGTGTTCGGTGTCGGCGAGCATCACCGTCCCGACTTCGCCGTCTCCGCTCCCGCGGTGGTGCTTGCCGCCGCCGCCGAGCGAACGAAGAGGATCCGCCTGACGAGCGCGGTCTCGGTCATCAGCTCCGACGACCCCGTTCGCGTGTTCGAGGCGTTCTCGACGCTCGACCTGCTCTCGGGCGGCCGGGCCGAGATCATGGCCGGCCGCGGTTCCTTCATCGAGTCGTTCCCGCTGTTCGGCTACGACCTCGAGGATTACGACGAGCTGTTCGCCGAGAAGCTGTTGCTCCTCTTGAAGCTGCGTGAGTCCGAACGGGTCACTTGGTCGGGGAAGCACAGGGCGCCCATCGAAGACCTCGGCGTGTACCCGAGGCCGGTGCAGGATCCGATCCCCGTGTGGATCGCCGTCGGCGGCAACCCCGAGTCCGCGATCCGCGCCGGGACGCTCGGGCTGCCGATGGCGCTCGCCATCATCGGCGGCATGCCCGAGCGCTTCGCGCCGTTCGCGAAGCTCCACCGCCAGGCCGCGCTGCGCTCGGGTCACGACCCGGCGCCGGCGCTCAGCATCAACTCGCACGGCTACATCGCCGAGACCTCGCAGCAGGCGCTCGACGAGTCCTTCCCCTCTGTTGCGGCGACGATGAACCGCATCGGCCGCGAACGCGGCTGGAGTGCGATGACACGCGCCGACTACGACAACGCGGCGACGCTCCGCGGCGCGAACTTCGTCGGCAGTCCGCAGCAGGTGATCGAGAAGATCCTGTTCCAGCACGAGATCTTCCACCACGACCGCTTCCTCGTGCAGTTCGGCGTGGGCTCGATGCCGCACGCGAAGATCATGCGTTCGATCGAGCTGCTCGGAACCGAAGTCGCGCCCATCGTGCGCGAGGAGGTCGCGCGCCGGAGCTCTTCCGCCGCGAGCTGAGGCTCGCTTTTTGGGCGGGTCGCGGGAACCTCCTCGGGATCCACGCGGTCGTTGCAGGAAACCGGTGGAGGGGGAGGCGGCCATGGCAGCCATGGAATGGCAGGGCGTCCGACGGTGGTCGAGGCTCGCGGGAGGGCTAGGGCTCGTGGCGGCGTTGGTGCTCGTGCCGGGCGTTGCCCGGGCGAGCGGGGGTGGTGGGTGCGGGCGAGCGGTCACGGACGCTGCGGGCACGACGGTCAAGATCGAATCGTTCTGCTTCACGCCGACGATCGTCCGGATCGATCCCGGCCAGACGGTGACGTTCACGAACGCGGACCCCGTCCCGCACACGGTGCTGGGTGCGAACGGATCGTGGGGTGGCTACGACACGCTGAAGCCTTCCAAGGGTGTGACGTACCGATTCACCGAGGCGGGCGTGTACCCGTACGTGTGCACCTACCACGTTGGGATGGTCGGAACGGTGGTCGTCGGCGATGGCAACGGCGGCGCGATCGGCACGAACACGGCGAAGGGCCCCGTCGTCGAAGTCTTCGCTCACGACCTCCGCGCCGCGAACGCCTCGGTGAGCCACCCCGCAGGTGGCGCGGGCGCGTGGCCAGTCCTGGCGTTCTCGGCGCTCGGGTTGCTGCTCGTGAGCGTCGGGACGATCGTCGTCGAGCGGAAGCGCAAGAGGGTCGGTAGCCTCAACGGGTGAGCCGCGCTCGGAGTCGCCTCGTCCCGCTGCTCCTGGTGGGCGCGATCCTCGCGTCGGCGTGCACGAAGGCCACCGAGCAAGCGCCGCCGACCTCGACGCCGACGTCCTCGCCGCCGGCGCTCGGGCCGGCCGAGGTCCGGTTGGACCAGGTGGCCGTGCTCGACCAGCCTCTCGCGCTCGCGGTGAGGCCCGGTGACCCCGCTCTCTACGTGGCCGAGAAGGTTGGGCGCGTCGTCGCGCTCCGCGAGGGCGCCGATCCGGCCGTCGTCCTCGATCTCTCCGCTCAGGTCTCGCTCGGCGGCGAGCAGGGACTGCTCGGCCTCGCGTTCTCGCCCGACGGTTCGTTCCTCTACGTGGACTACACCGACACGGACGGCAACACGCACGTCGCCGAGTTCGCGGTGTCGGGCGGCAAGATCGATCCCACGACGCAGCGGGACGTGCTGTTCGTCCAGCAGCCGTTCTCCAACCACAACGGCGGCGGGCTCGCGTTCGGCCCTGACGGGTACCTCTATGTAGCGCTCGGCGATGGTGGCAGCGCCGGCGATCCCAACGGGAACGGACAATCGCTCTCTACGCTGCTAGGCAAGATCCTGCGCATCTCCCCGCGGCCGTCTAAGGGACAGCCGTACGGGATCCCACCCGACAACCCGTTCGTCGGTGTGGCGGGCGCCCGCCCGGAGATCTGGGCATACGGCCTGCGGAATCCGTTTCGGTTCTCGTTCGACCGGCTGACCGGCGATCTTTGGATCGGCGACGTCGGCCAGGACGCGTGGGAGGAGGTCGACTTCGAGCCCGCGGGTTCGACAGGCGGGCTTAACTTCGGCTGGAACCTCTTCGAGGGCTCGCACCCGTTCGAGAGCAGCGCCGGCTCATCGCCCGAGACGGTCCCGCCCGTCTATGAGTACTCGCACTCGGACGGCGGGTGCGTGGTGACCGGCGGCTACGTGTACGGGGGAAAGGACATCCCCGCGCTCGCCGGCGCATACGTGTTCGCGGACTTCTGCCTCGGGCGCCTCGACGCGCTACGGGTCAGCGCCAGCGGCAAGCCGCAGGTCGTGGAGCTCGGTCCGGTCGTCGAGAACATCGCTTCCTTCGGTGAGGACGCGACCGGCGAGTTGTACGCGCTGTCGCTTTCGGGACCCGTGTACCGTCTCGCGCCCGCCGGGACGTAGCTCACCGGCGGGCCGAACCCTCGGGTTCAGGCTTCTCCATCTGTCTGATGTGTGACGCGTGCGGTTGCT
>JBGPKY010000090.1:0-9994 GCA_041486205.1 Actinomycetota bacterium | reverse complement strand
GAGACTCCCCGCGGTGACTCCGGGCGTGAGCTCGGGTCCCGGGGAGAACGGTGGTTCCGGCGAGCGGCCACCGGGAGCCGTCCGCTGCTCCATCTGCTGGAGGAGCACCGAAGGATCGGCCGACAGGCCGGACACGTCGTCGTCTGTCGGAAACGTCCCGGCGTGGAACGTCCCGGTGGGCGGGGCGCCGTAGACGCTCGAGCAGTCGGGAATGGTGCAATCGAAGGCCAGCCGTCCCGAGTCATCGCTCGTCCACCACGTCTCCGTCACGATCTGCCCGCCCTGCGCCACCTCCGTTCGATTCAGGTAGAGGTACTGCCCGGCGAGCAGGGCCGGCTCGCTCACCGACCCATCCCTGCCGCCGCTGGCCGCGTCCACGCCAGCGGACCGTGACGCTAAGTGGAGGCCCGCGAGCGCGCCAACGACGAGGGTCACTGTCAAGATGAGCCCGACCGAAGCGGCCGTCAGTCGCTCGCGACGTCGCCTGCGATCCCGCCGATGGCGGAGCCACTCAAGATCGAGGTCCCGGTCCGGGGGCGCCAGCAGTTGGCCCGCTGCGCGGAGCCGGACGCGCAAGCTCGCATCATCCATCGCCGTTCATCTCCCTTCGCAAAGACTCTCTGCCGCGCGCCGCCAGCACGCGCACGGTGGAGGGCCGCACACGAAGCGCCTTGGCGGCCTCTTCCGACGACAAACCGAGGACGTCCACGAGCACGACGGCGGCCCGTCGCTTGGGGGTGAGCGGGGCCAGCGCGCGGACAACCGCATCTCGTTCTTCGATCGCTGCGAGACCGTCTTCGAACGGAAGTGTGCCGACGGCTCTGCGGAGCGCTACTGCTGCTCGTCGACGGCGACTGCGGAACTCGTTCATCGCGGTCCGGTAAAGGTAGCCGGACGGGTTGGGATGAGCCGCCACCCGCGGCCATCGCTCCCAAACACGCACGAACGCTTCCTGCATGATCTCCTCCGCCTCGTGGCGGTTGCGAACCAGCAGTAACAGTGCCCGAAACAGGTCGACGCGGTGCTCGAGGAAGAACTCCTCGAATCCACTAGGTGCGACGCCGGCCTTAGGAGTCTTGACGTTCGCCGCGGTCGCCTTCCGGCTCTCATCCATACCCGAACATGTACGCACAGCGTGCCCGGAACCGTTTACGTCCGAGAGACATTCCTCGGATCATGGCGGTCCGGGGGAGTCGAAAGAACCGCCGACAGACGATCAAGTCGCCGAAGTCCACGGCCGGCCGGCCGGTCGGACGGCCGCTCCTCAGCTCACCTGGATCGTCACCTTCGGGGACCAGCCGGAGCGGCCGTTCGCGTTGCGGAGCCGCGCCCGGAACGAGTAGGTGCCCACTCCCGCGTCCGGGACGACGCTCGCGCTCAGCGTGCTCACGCCCGACTGCCAGGTGACATAGGAGGAGGCGGGTCGCTTGATCTTCACGTCGAAGACGTAGCCGCCAGGCGGAGCCGCTGAGGACCAGGTCACCCGGACCATCCACGAGCTCAAGCCGCTTGCCGGGTGCGGCCTGGGACGCCGAGAACGAGAGACCCGACTCTGAGGTCCTCAGGCAGCAGAGCCCCCCGAAACGCAACCTTGCACCCCCTCCACGATCTAGAAACCGGGCGGCTGACTCTCCCACCAGTCGGAGGTGGGCCCGATTCGCCGAGCAGCTCGGTGCCATGAAGCTACCGTTCCGGCACTCGCGTGAGATCCACCAGCGCACCGTTCTTGACTCGGGCGATGAACGTTCCAGGGATCACTAGTTGCGGCTGGTCCCTGAACAGGCCGGAGACGTCGATGCCTTCGACCGGCGCGCCGTCGGGACACCCCGGGCCAGTGGTGAAGACCGAGCACAGTTCGACCTCGCTCGCTCCGGTTTCCACGAGCTGCCCCTTCACCGCGACCCATCCCGTCGGCTGTGCGCCGACCACCGCCGAGGGCGACGTGAACACCTCGGTTGGCAGTTTCGGCAGCACCATCGCGGAGGTCGAGTCGCAGAACGGGCCCCGCGGCTGGAATTGCGGGCCCGCCGCTCCGCGAGGCGCGGACGGGATCTCGGCGCCCACTTCCACCCGCCCATCGCCGAGGATCGTCGTCTCGAAGGTCGCGAGGCCAGATGGCGGTGGCCCGTAGAGGTAGTCACCATCCTCGTTCCATCTCCCACCGTGGAACAGGTCGTCGAACGTCCGGCTCGATGGGCACCACACGACGAGCTTGGCGAGTCCCCACGGCACATGTGTCGAGAACGCATCGATCACGCTCACGGTACCGTCCTCGTGATGGACGACGAACACCGGGCGGCCGTCGTCGAGGTTCGCCGGGGCGACCTCGCCGATCGGCGGAACGTCGAGGACGTTGGATCCGGCCGGCAAGATGGTCGCGCGATGCAGAGGTCCGATCGCGATCCACGCCGCCGCCAGAATCGCGATCGAGACGGCGAGCGCGACCGTGATCGTGACCGCGCGGGTCCACCTGGGGATACTCGCGCCTTGCGGGCGGGGGCCCGTCTGCACGCGGCGCCAAAGATCGTCCGACATCGGGGGCGCACCGCGGAGCTTCGTCAGCTCGCGCTGCCAGCGTTCGGTCATCTCAATCGTCCTCCTGGATCTCCAACAGCTCGCGCAGGCGCCTCCGCCCGCGGTGAAGGTGAACTCGAACGGTCGCCGGCGAGACCCCGATCAGCCGCGCGACCTCGCTAGCCGGATAGCCCTCTTCGTCATGCAGGATCACTGCCGCGCGCTGTTTCGCGGGAAGCGTCGCGAGCGCGCGGAGCAGGTCGAGCAGGTCGGGGACCTCGGTCGTGGCGACGTCGAACGGCATGGGCCCGCGGCGCCGGTCGCGTTGCAGCTCGGCGGACGCGAGGCGGAACGCCGTCCGGTAGATGTACGGCAGCGGATCGCGAACGCCGCGGCCGCGTTCGATCGTGCGGGCGAAGGCCTCGGCGAGCGCGTCCTCGGCCACCTGCCGTCTGCCTCCAGCGAAGCCGTAGAGCGCCCGCCACAGACCAGGTGCTGACTCGCGGAACAACCGCTCGTAGTCTCGGTCTCCCGCCACCCTCCGGACACTGAATGCCTGGGTCATGCAAGTACAGAGCACCGGGGGCGCCCGAGCGTTTACCGGCGTACCGCGGATGTCCACGGGTTGCGGTGCTTCTCGGTCGCTACCTGTTCTCCCAATCGAGCTTTGACGGTTCAGCGTTCTCGCAGGTAGCATTGGGCGTCGGCCGATCCGGCCGACCTTTCTACGCATGAAGACCTACTCTCCGAAGCCCGGCGACATCGAGCGACGCTGGTACGTGATCGACGCCAGCGGGGCCGTTTTGGGTCGTCTGGCCTCGGAAGTTGCCGCGATCCTGCGCGGCAAGCACAAGCCGATGTTCGCTCCCCACATGGACACCGGCGACCACGTGATCGTGGTTAACGCCGGCAAGGTCGAGATCACCGGCGGCAAGGCGGAGACTAAGGTCGCCTACCGCCACTCGGGCTACCCCGGCGGCCTCACCGAGACCAAGTACGGCAAGCTGATGGCCGAGCGCCCGGTATTCGTGGTCGAGAAGGCCATACGAGGCATGCTCCCGAAGAACACCATCGGCCGCCAGATGCTGTCCAAGCTCCAGGTCTATGAGGGCGCCGAGCATCCTCACCAGGCGCAGATGCCACAGCCGTTGCAGCTCGGCGAGATCCCGAAGTGGGAGGGTCTCCCAAAGCCCAAGCCTAAGACCAAGCCGACGACCGACAAGCCGATGGCCGAAAGGGCGCCAGAGCCGAAAGCCCCCGCTCGCGAGCGGGCGACCGCCAAGCCGGCGGTCGCGGTCAAGCGAACCACCGCCAAGAGAACGACCGCCAAGCGCACGACGGCGAAGGCGACCGAGCCCAAGGCCGAAGCCAAGCCGCGCGCGAGGCGCGCGAAGAAGGAGGAGTAGGTGGTCGACATCGCGACGGGACGCCGGAAGGAAGCCGTAGCCCGTGTTCGCGTGGTTCCCGGTTCGGGGAACTTCGAGGTGAACGGGAAACCGATCGAGGAGTACTTCCCGACGCGCGCCCATCGCATGGTCGTTGCCTCACCCCTTCGGCTCGTCGGCCGCGACAAGGATTTCGACGTCAGCGCACGCATCGAGGGCGGCGGCGTCGCCGGGCAAGCCGGCGCCCTTCGCCACGGCATCGCCCGCGCGCTGATCGAGATCGACCCCGAGCTCCGCGGCGTCCTCAAGAAAGAGGGTTACCTCACCCGCGACTCGCGCGAGAAGGAACGCCGCAAGTACGGTCTGAAGAAGGCCCGCAAGGCCCCGCAGTACTCGAAGCGCTGACCGGCCTCCAGCTCAGGGCCTAGCCGCCTCCGGGACCTCTCTCGGCGGCCCTGTCAACGTGTTGACGGGTCGGACCTTCGCACTTCGCCGTCAACATGTTGACGCGCGTCGGCGCGAGGCGGGGCTTGTCCGCGATGCTGGCCTAGTTGCGATCGGGGTCGTCGCTCGGCTCGAATGTCTCGGCTTCCAGCTCGGCCGCCAACCTCCCCGTATTCACCTCGTCGAGGATCATGCGCGCCTGCACCTCCAGGCTTGACGGAACCCACAGGTACGCGGGGCCCATCCGGTACGGTCCCTCTCCCTCGCCCTTCAATAGGACCGGGATCCCCTCGGCCTCCAGGCGGCCCTTCGCCAGGTAACCGTCTGTCAGAGACCCGGTCGAGTAGACGCGAACGAAGTCCTCATCGGGCACACTCCGATTCTCCCACTCCAAGACGATGCCGGTGACCAGCAGACATTGACATCTATCGATGTATGGTGAGAGCATCACCCCGGAGGTGGCGCACGTGAAGGCGTTGACCCTGATCGAACGGCCGGCGGAGTGCTGCAGCCCGCTCGCCCGTTCAGACATGTCTCCCGCGGAGGCCGACACGACGGCGGCGGCGTTCAAGGCGCTCGCCGACCCGAGCCGAGTTCGGATCGTGAACCAGCTCGCGAACGCGGCCGCGCCGGTGTGCGTGTGCGACGTCACCGAGGAAGTAGGACTCTCGCAGCCGACGGTGAGCTTCCACCTGAAGAAGCTCGTGGCCGCGGGGCTCCTCGAGCGCGAACAGCGCGGGGTATGGGCCTTCTACTCGCTGAACCGAGAGGCGTTCGAGCGGATGGGAACGGTATTCCGGATGGAAGGAGCGTCGAGATGAGCGATCTACGTGAGGAGGTCCGCGAGCACTACGCCAGGCGGGCGCTCGAAGTGACCGACGCCGGCTGCGGATGTGGGCCGGGAGCCTGTTGCGACGACGAAGGCGGGTTCGGTGCGGAGCTGTACGACACACTCCTGCGCGATGAGCTGCCGGAGGCCGCGGTGCTCGCGAGCCTCGGCTGTGGCAACCCGATCGCGGTCGCCGAGCTACGCGAGGGCGAGACGGTCCTGGACCTCGGTTCAGGCGGCGGCATCGACGTGCTGCTCTCCGCGAAGCGTGTCGGATCGGCCGGCAGGGCCTACGGCCTGGACATGACCGACGAGATGCTCGAGCTCGCCCAGCGCAACGCGGCGGAGGCCGGCGCGACGAACGTCGAGTTCCTCAAGGGCTACATCGAGGAAGTTCCCCTGCCGGACGCGACCGTGGACGTCATCATCTCGAACTGCGTGGTCAACCTGTCTACCGACAAGCCTCGCGTGTTCGACGAGATGGCGCGGGTGCTGAAGCACGGCGGAAGGATCGGGATCACCGATGTCGTTGCGCCCAACGAGCTCTCGCCGCAGGAGCGCGCGGAGCGGGGGAGCTACGCGGGCTGCATCGCCGGGGCTCTGTCATTCGAGGAGTACGAACGCGAACTGGCACGCGCGGGGTTCGTAGACGTCTCGGTGACTTCCACGCACGAGGTGGTCGGAGGCATGTCCTCCGCGATAGTCCGCGCGACGAAACCGTGACCTCCGGAAGGATCCCCGAAGTCCTGTTCGTCTGCGTCCACAACGCCGGGCGCAGCCAGATGGCGGCGGCGTTGCTGGATCATTACGCCGATGCTCGCGTGCACGTACGCTCGGCGGGCAGCGCGCCGGCCGACGCTTTGAACCCCGCCGTCGTGGAAGCGATGCTCGAGGTCGGGATCGATCTGGCGGCGGAGCGCCCCAAGAGCCTCACCGAAGAGGCCGTGCGCGAGGCCGACGTCGTGATCACGATGGGCTGCGGCGACGCCTGTCCCGTGTTCCCGGGGAAGCGCTACTTGGACTGGGAGCTTCCGGACCCGGCCGGAAGGCCGATCGGGGAGATCCGCCCGATCCGCGACGAGATCGACCGTCTCGTCCGAGGATTGCTCAAGGAGCTGGTCCCGGAAGGAACCGGACCGTCATGAAGACAGAGGGCGGCGCAGCGAGCGAACCCGACCGGGCCTCTCGCAGCGCAAGCCTTCTGGCGAAGCTCGAGAACTTCCGCCTACTGCCGTTCTTCGTCCTGTTCAGCATGGCGGTGGGCATCGGCATCGGGAAGCTCCTGCACATCTCCGATTTCGAGCTGACGCCTCCGATCGACGCCATCAAGGCGATGGCGCGTGGGAACTTCGAGCTGAGCGTCCCGAACCTGATCTCGCTGGGGGTGCCTCTCGGGCTCTTCGCGATGATGTATCCGGCGATGACAAACGTGCGGTTCGACGAGGTCGGTCGCGCCTTTCGCTCGCCCCGGCAGCTCGGGGTCGTCGTCGTGTTCAACTACTTCGTGGCGCCCTTCGTGATGTTCGGGCTGGCGCACCTGTTCGTGAGCGACCCTCAGCTGCGGACGGGGCTCGTGCTCTACGGCCTCGCGCCGTGCATCGCGATGGTGATCATCTTCACGTACCTCGCGAGAGGCAACACGCCGATGGCCCTCGTCCTCGTCGCGGTGAATTCCGTGATCCAGATGATCCTCATCCCCGTCTACGCCCGCCTCCTGATCGGAGACGTCAGCTTCGATGTATGGGTGGTGGCTGAGAGCGTCGTCCTTTATCTCGGCGTGCCGCTGGTGGCCGGCGTGCTCACCCGTCGCCGCGTCACTCGCAGGCGCGGCGAGGAGGGGATGGATCGGCTGAAACCGCTGCTGAGCGCCGTTTCGATCCTGGGGTTGCTCTTCACCCTGATCGTCATGTTCTCGTTGAAGGGCGACCTCATCCTGGATCGGCCGTTCATCGTCCTTCAGATGGCCGTCCCCATGACGTTGTTCTTCGCTCTCATGTTCTTCGTGGCGCTCTTCGTGGGGGCCCGGCTCCGGTTCTCGTACCCCGATGCCGTGGCGGTCGCTTTCAACTCGACCGGACGCGACTTCGAGATCGCCATCGCGATCGCCATCACGGCGTTCTCGCCCACGGTCGCGCTCGCCACCGTCGTCGGACCTCTCATCGAAGTGCCGGTGATGCTCACGCTCGTCTGGACCGCGATGCGGTTGAGGACGCGGTTGTTCTCGGGGGCTCCGGCTAGGCAGATCCCGAGAGCAGCTTCCTTCAGGGCACCGCGTTGAACAGGTAGCCGACGAGCAGGATCCCGGTCGCAACGACCGCTATGGCGAGTACGCCAGGAACTACGGGCCTGCGTTCAAGCTCCGCGACAGTGTTGGGATTCGCGCCGGGGACGCCCTCTCCAGCGGTGGCCGCCTGGAAACGATCTGGGTGGTAGCGTAGGCCGCGTGGCGAAGAAGGCGGCGATCGTCGGACTCGTCCTCCTGATCCTGTTGCTGATCATCCCGCTCGGGGTCGGGATGGCGATGGGCATGTGCCCGGACTGCTCAACACCGGGGGCACCCGGGGCACTCACGACCTGCGCCGTGCTCGTCGCGGCTCTCCTTGTGGCGGTATCGATCTTCGCGAAGCGACTCGGGTCCCTCGGCGGGGGACTTCCCGCGCTCGGTGTCGCACGGATCCTCGAACGTCCTCCTCGTTCCATCTGATACGTCGATCGCAGTCGCGCAACGTCGCGCGGCCGAGTTGACGACCTAGAGGAGGCATCTCAGATGCGAATCGTGTTGACGTTTGTTCCTCTACTCCTATGTGCGGGGACGATGTTCGTCTGCTTGCGGATGATGGCCGGGAAGCACGCATCCGGCTCCCCCGATCACAGCGTGATGGACACTCCGCGTCAGAACCAACCGGCCTCGCTGGACGCACAGCCGATCCAGGCGTCTGACGAATCTTGAGCGGGATCGACGACAGCCCTCCTGCTTCGGATGGACTGTCCGCGCGGAAGCTCTGTCGCAAGCTCGCCCTCGGCGACCGGGATGGCGATGCCTGATGCCGAAGAGTAAGCGCTCGGCGCGACGGCGGGCGGCGACGAGAACACCAGCTCACAGGTCGATCCCGCTCGTGCAGTCGCCGGTTCGCAGATCTCGGCTCCGCGGGAATCGATGGGTGACCTTGCCGCTGATCATCGGCGGCATCGTGCTCTTCCTGATGGGCAACATCGGGGCGCGCACGGGGATCGTGCTTCTTCCGTTCGATCCTCACCACCTACTCGAGCAGTTCGGCGGGGCTGCGCTCGTCCTTGTGGGACTGAGCCTCTTGTGATCCAACGGCGGAGTCACCCGGGCAGTGGTCTCGAACGCCCTTCCTCCACGCGGGTCACATCGTGCTCGATCATCGACCGTCGTCTCGTCTTGGAGAAAGGTGACGGATGAGCAAGTCTTCGTCGAAGAAGCGCCGAAAGGCTCGACACACTCAAACGGGCGATCGTCAGATGAGTCAGCCGGGGCGGAGCGGCAAGCGAGAGCGCCGAACAGCAGCTCGGCAGGTTCGAGAGAGGCTCAGGAAGCGAGGCCGCGTTCGACGAACCCTCGGACGAGCCGTCGTGGCTGTCGCGGGCTTGGGAGTCGTGGCCCTCGTATTCGGCCAGCTGATCCGAGCGTCGGGTGCGAAGCCGATACCTGAGGTTGCCGTGGAGGCCGCGAGGGCAGCGGGTTGCGGCGACGTCCAAACTCCGGAGTCGGATCCCGCGAGAACACACCTTTCATCGGGGCAGACCTTTGCCTACGCGCACGAGCCTGCGACCGCTGGTCCGCACGACCCGGCCCCGCTTCCCTCAGATCCTCACGTCTACACATCGCCCGTGCCGGAGACAAACGCGGTCCACAACCTCGAGCACGCCTACGTGCTGATCTACTACCGGGCCGACGGGCCGACGGCCCTGTCGCAGGACGATGTGCAGGCGCTGGCCTCGCTCGCGAACTCCGAGTCGAAGGTCATCATGGCTCCGTATCCATCGCTGCCCGGCGGTATTTCACTCGCGCTCGTCGCCTGGAACAAGCTGTGGTCCTGCCCAGAGTCGGCCTCGCCACAGCAAGCTCGGACGATCGCCTCCGCGTTCATCGACGCGTACCGGGGAACCGCCAACGCCCCAGAAGCGGGGGCGCCGTGAACTACGCTCAGGGCAGGCGGTTCGCTCTGAACATGATGTTGCTCGGCGTCGTCGTCATCGTCGTGGCGTTCGCGGTCAACGAGTTCGCCTCGCGCGGGACCAGCGGCGTGGGCGGCATCTCCATCGCCAACTACAAGGCCGAGGCTGAGGTGCAGGACCGTCCTGCCCCGGACTTCACCCTGCCCGCCCTCGACGGAAGCGGAGCGATATCGCTGCACTCGTTCCGCGGCGCGGTCGTCGTCTTGAACTTCTGGGGCTCGTGGTGTGGCCCTTGCCGGCTCGAGGCGCCGGGCCTAGAGCGGACCTGGCAAGCCTACCGCGACCGGGGGGTGCGGTTCCTCGGTGTGGACGAGCGGGACAACGACGCAGCCGCCCGTGCGTTCGTCGACGAGTTCCAGTTGACGTATCCGAGTGCCGTCGACCCCGGCGGCACGCTGGCGGACGACTACGAGATCTTCGGCATGCCGACCACGTACGTCATCGACCCAGGAGGGGGACTCAGGTACCGCTTCGTCGGGTACTTGGAAGCGCCGATCCTTCAGCGCGCGTTGAACGACGTCATAGATGGAGCGAGCCCGTGAGCGCGATCGGCCCCTTCGCGCTCGCCTTCGTGGCCGGGGTCGTCTCCTTCACGGCACCGTGCTGCCTCCCGTTGATG
>JBGPKY010000089.1:0-10014 GCA_041486205.1 Actinomycetota bacterium | reverse complement strand
TCCGGGACCGCCGTCGAGCACGTTGTCACCTCCGCTACCCGTCAGGGTGTCGTCGCCTGAGCCGCCGACGAGGTTCTCGACGTCGGTTGAGATGTTGTCGTTCTCTCCGGCAGCGCCGTCGTTCGCGAGGCCGTCGATCGAGAGCGTGAGCGGGGAGGCGCTGCTCGCGTAGGTCACGGTGTCGGTGCCCCCGCCGCCGGTGAACACGTTCGCGCTCGTGCTCCCGCTCAGCACGTCGTCGCCTGAGCCGCCGACGAGGTTCTCGACGTCGGTTGAGATGTTGTCGTTCTCTCCGACCGCGCCGTCGTTGGCGACTCCGTCGAGTGAGACGTTGACGGGGGTGGTCCGGCCCCTGTAAGCCATCGTGTCGTTGCCGGCGCCGCCGAAGATCGAGTCCAGGGAGTCGCCCGACGACGAGGAATAGGCATCGATGAAGTCGTCGCCGTTGCCGCCACTCACCGTATCGGTGCCGTTTAGGTCGCTCAGGTAGTCGTTTCCGTCGCCGCCCGTGAGCGAATCGTTGCCCAAGTTTCCGTAAAGGAGGTCGTCACCTGCTCCTCCGTTCAACGTGTCGTTGCCGTACCAACCCGTGAGGCTGTCGTTTCCGTCGCCACCTATGAGCGTGTCGTCGCCAACGTCGGTGCCACCGTCGCCGATCAGGGTGTCGGCACCGGGGCCACCGGTGAGCGTGTCGTTCCCGGCGCCTCCACTGATCGTCGCGGGGATGGGCGCGAGCACGGTCGCGGCGTCGTTTCCATCTCCCAGGCCCAAGGAGAGCGATGTGATGCCGAGGCTGGAGCAGCGCACGTGGTTCAAGCTGAGGGTGGAGCAACCGGCCCCTGGAGTGATCGTCGCGCCGGTATCGGAAAGGTCGAGGAAGAACACCCTTTTGATCGAGACCCGCGAGACCGTCACGTTGTTGGTCTCGCCGGCTGCCGCCGTGTAAGTGAGCGTGGGGCCGCTCTCCCCGGCCGTGGAGGCGAGCGCGGTCCCGGGGGAGAGGACGACGAACAGGCTCGCAAGGAAGACAAGCGAAACTCCCCAGGCGAGCCGGCGGGGGGATCCGTTCATGGTTCCGTCCTCTCTGCGAGGCCCGACCAGGCCGGAGACCGGACATGCTGGCACATGAGGAGGGCCCCGGGCAAGGGGAAGGGACGGGGACGAAAGTCTCTCGTCGGGATGAGCGCGGGTGGCGAGACCCCAGCGCCGTGCGCTCGTTTTCGCTAGGACGCGCGAACGCTCGTCACCGGGGCGAGGCGTTCGTGGACGGTGAACCATGAACGCCCGGCGTCGGCGGAGCCGAACACGTCGCCGCTCGTGGCACCGAAGTACAGCCCCATGCTCTCGCCCGAGCCCTCGCGGTCGAATGCCTGGCGCAGCACGGTGAGGTACGCCTCGCGGTCCGGCAACCCTTCGCCCAAGCCGGTCCACGAAGACCCCGCGTCGCGCGTAGCGAACACCCGAACCTTCCCCTCGGGCGTGACTCGATCCTCGGCGCCGACCAACGGGATCACGAACGCGCTGTCCGGATCCGAAGGGTCGATCACCAACGGGAACCCGAAACCGCTCGGCAGGCCGGGACGTATCTCTTGCCAGCTCCCTCCCTCGTCGTCGCTCCGGTACACGTTGCCGTGGAACTGCATGAACAGTCGCTCGGGGCGAAGCGGCGCGCGGTTCATGTTGTGGACGCAGAGGACGTTGGTGCCTTCGCGCGCCTCCTCGGGGAGGTACTCGGGGACGAGACCGGCGAACCCAGCGCGCCAAGTCTGGCCGGCGTCCTCGGTGATCCACACGCCCGCCGCGCTCACGCCGACCGCGAGGCGCTGCGGATCGCCGGGCCAAGGGCAGATCGAATGCAGGGCGAGCCCGCCCAAGCCCGGCTTCCACTCGCCGGCCAGGCGCTCCTTCCAGAGGGGCTCGTTCAAAGACCACGTTTCGCCGCCGTCCGTGCTCGCGAACAGCGCCGCCGGGTCGACACCCGCGTACAGCAGGCCGTCGGACTCGCCTGCCTTCACCACCCAGATGCGCTCGACGGACGTCTCGGATCCCTCTGGGAACGCGGGGCCTGAGGCCTGCCGCCACTCACCGGCGGGATCGTCCGCGAACATCAGGCGGGGCCCGTAGAACCCCGACGTCACCGAGGCGAAGTAGCGCCCACTCCGCGGATCGCGGATCGCGAACTCCACGACGTCGCCCGGGAACGCCCGGTGCGCGATCTCGAACGGCGCTCCCGCCGTGGCCTCGCCCCGCAGCACGAACAGGCCTTTCTTGGTTCCCACGAGCAGCTCGGTCATACATACCCTCCAGAGATCGACGGCAGGACGTAGATCACGTCGTCAGGCTCGAGCGGCGCGTCCTCCCTCAGGCGTTCGCCGTTCACGAAGACGTTCACGTGCGGGCGGATCCGTCCCTGTTCGTCCAGGATCCATCCCGTAACCGGCGGGTAGCGTCGCTCGAGCTCGCGCAGAACCTCGCCCACGGTGTCGCCGGGGAGATCGTGCCGCGCCGTCCCCCCCGTTCGGTCCCGGAGCGGCGCGCGAAGCGTGACCACCGCCATGACCTGGAAGACTACCCGGCCGGCCTCTAGCGGGCGAGAGCGCCCGCTATGCTCGCGGCATGGCGGAGATGACGTGACGGCGGAGTTCACGCGCCTCGGGCCCGCGCCCGTCGACACGCGGGCCGAGGAGACGATGGTGAGGGCCCGCGACGGTGTGCGGCTGGCGACCGACGTCTATCTGCCCGAGCACCCCGGCCGGCACCCCGCCGTCCTCGTCCGCCTCCCGTACGACAAGTGCGGGCGCTACACCTTCATGCCGTTCATCGCGCCGCACTTCACCGACCGCGGCTACGTCTTCGTGGTCCAGGACGTGGCGGGGAAATTCCGGTCCGAAGGAGACACCGTCCCCTACGTGCGCGAGATAGCCGACGGATACGACACGATCGAGTGGATCATCGCTCAGCCGTGGTCCGACGGCGTCGTCGGGATGTGGGGCGACTCCTACTACGGGTTCACGCAATGGGCGGCGGTCGCGAGCGGCCACCCTGCCCTTCGCGCGATCGTACCCAGGGTGACCTCGGCCAACCTCATGACGGTCCGTCTGGGGAAGCGATGGGACGAAGGGATCGCCGCGCTTTACAGCGCGGACTACTTCGCCCACTACTGGCTCGACAACGACATCTACGAGTTCGAGGTCGACTGGTCCCATAGACCTCTCGCCGAGGTCTTCGACGACGCCTTCCGCACCATCGGGAAGCGGGCCAGAGCGATAGACCAGCTCATGGCCGATTCACTAGGGCGACCGGCGTTCGACCTGTTCGCGGCCGGCCACCCCTTCGACACCGTCCGCATCCCGGTGTTCCACGCCGGGGGCTGGTTCGACAACATCGCGCCGGACCAGATGCGCGACTACGCGACGCTCGCGGGGCGAGCGGACACCGCCGGCCTTCAGTACCTGATGATGAACTCGACCGACCACGAGAACTACCAGCTCGAGGACGTCCCGGTTCCCCCGGAGAAGGACCACGACAGCAACAACGAGGCCCTCGAACGGATGCTGCCCCGCTACGTCGGTCCGGGCGTCGACTTCTTCGACGTCCACTTGCGGGGGAAGACGGGGCCGACGATCCCGCGGGTGCGCTGGCACCTGGGCCACGTCGGATGGCAAACCGCCGAGACCTGGCCTCCTCCCGAAGCCAGGGAGATCCGGTTCCACCTCGCGGATCCCTCACGGGCGACGGCGGATGCCGACGGCGGGGCGCTGTCCGCATCTCCCGAGACCGTTCCCGCGACGGTGAGATGGACGCACGATCCGGCGAACCTCGTGCCATCGACCGTGCACGATCCTTTCGCATTCCTGGGTGAATACCCCGACGAGCGGGAGGTCGAGAGCCGCGACGACGTCCTGACGTTCACCTCCGACCAACTCGACGAGCCGCTCGACCTCGCCGGGCCCGTCTCGCTGACGCTCGGACTCGACTGCAACGCGCCCTCGACCGGGGTGTTCGCCAAGCTCGTCGACGTATCCCCCGACGGATCTGCCCGCATGCTCGTACGTGGACAGACCCTCGTGAGGCAACCCGTCGGGGAACAGCCGGCTCGCGTGGATCTCGGGCATACCGGATACCGGATGCTGCCCGGCCATCGCCTCCGCGTCCATGTCGCCTCGAGCGACTTCCCGATCTACCTGTGGAACCCCGGGACCACGGAGAACCCCTGGACCGCGACGTCGGGCACGCCGAGCGGGCAGACGCTGACGACGGGGGGCTCGCAGTCATCCTTCGTTAGCCTGTGGACGACGGAGACCGTGGCCGAACCCTGAACGCGGTTCAGTCCAACGTCCTTCACGTACAGACCTTCGCCGTCTTGTACCGAGCGTCGCGCGTCTGTCAAGCTTCGCCTGCAGACGGTACGCCGTCCGGCAGTGCTCGGCTGAGCACCCATAGAAGGGTAACGCCATGCGCCTACGTCGTGTCCGTGCATCTCTCGTCACTCTCGCAGCGGTCGGCGCGCTCGCCGTGCCTGCCGTCACCGGCTCGAGCCCCGCGCTCGCCGGCACCGCACTTCCGGCGCACGTGTACGCCCCGTACTTCGAGACTTGGACGACCGACTCGATCACGACCGTGGCGCAGGACTCCGGCGTGAGGTACTTCACGCTCGCGTTCCTCGAGACCACGAGCAAGAGCTCCTGCACCCTTGCCTGGAACGGGGTCAAGACCCAGACGGTCGCCTCGGGCCGCTACCTCACCGACATCGCCTCGCTCCGCGCGCTCGGCGGCGACGTGATCCCCTCTTTCGGCGGGTGGAGCGCCGACCAGGGCGGCACCGAGATCGGCGACTCGTGCAAGGACGTGAACTCCATCGTGGCGGCATACGAGTCCCTCGTCACGACCTACGACGTCACACGTCTGGACATGGACATCGAGGGTCGGTCGCTGACCAGGACCGCGGGCATCGACCGCAGGAACAAGGCGATCAAGCTGCTTCAGGACTGGGCGAGCGCGAACAGCCGCACCCTCCAGATCCAGTACACGCTGCCGACGAGCGCGAGCGGTCTCGAGTCGAGCGGCCTGGCGGTCCTGCAGAACGCCGTCGCCAACGGCGTCCGTATCGACGTCGTCAACCCGATGGTCTTCGACTATTACGACCGCACGACCACCGAGATGGGCGGCGCGGCGGTCAGCGCGTCGGTCGGACTTCACTCCCAGCTCGCCACACTATTCCCGACCAAGTCCGATGCGGAGTTGTGGGCGATGCAGGGCGCGACGATGATGAACGGGGTCGATGACTACCCGCGCAAGACGGAGGTAACCGATCTCGGCGACGCGCAGCAGCTCCTGGACTTCGCGCGACTGAACGGCATGAGCGAGCTGTCGATCTGGGCGATCCAACGCGACAACGGCGGTTGCCCGGGAGGCCGCGCCGCGAACGATTGCTCGGGGATCGTCCAGAACATCTGGGACTTCAGCCATCTGCTCGAGCCGTTCACCGGCCCCTAGAGGTCGACGTCGACCAGGATCAGTTCGCTCTCGGTGGCTGCCTCGATCCTGATCTGGGGTTCGTCGCGGATCTGTGCGGCCGCACCCGTTCGCATCCGTGGACCGTTCACCGTGACGTCGCCGTCGATCACGTAAAGGTAGGCGCCGCGACCTTCGCCGAGAGCGTGCACGACCGAGGAACCGGACGTCAGATGTGACACGAACACGTGCGCGTCCTGGTGAACCAGCACGGCGTCGCCACCGTCGCCGCTGATCACCTTGAGCAGCGTGTCGGTGCGGTCGTCCTTCGTGAAGACCTTCTGTTCGACGCCGGGAGCGAGTCCCTGCTGGTTCGGCATGATCCACATCTGGATGAAGCGCATGCCCTCGGTCTCGCTCGCGTTCTGCTCGCTGTGCCAGGCGCCCGAGCCGAGGGTCATCCGCTGGACGGAGCCCGCCGGCAGCGGACCCGGCGCTCCGCCGACGTCGTCCTGATGACGGAACGACCCCTCGACCACGTAGGTCAGGCCCTCGATGTCCTTGTGCGGGTGCATCGGCCAGATCGCGCCTGGGATCAGTCGGTCGTCGTTGAACACCCGCAGGGTTCCGAACTGCAGGTACTCGGGATCGAAGTACGTATCGAACGAGTAATGCCAACGCGCGCGGAACCAGCCGCCGTCAACGTCGTTGATCTGTTCGTCGCGTTGGATCTTGGTCGTCATCGCCGTTCGCCGCAGGTCAGCCTACCCACTAGCCAACGGTCAAGGTTCCCGTCATCGAAGGGTGGATGTTGCAGTGCCAGCCGACCGTCTTCGACAGATCGAGCGTGATCGTAACGGTCTTCCCAGGCTGCAGGTTGGTGCTCGAGCTACCGTCGTCGAGGGTGAACGTGTGCTCGACGCTGTCCTTGTTCGTAACGGTTAGCGTGACCTTCCCGGCGCTCACGCTCACGGAGTCCGGACTGAACGCGAAACCCTGAGCGGTGATCGAAGCGCTCGAGGCGCCCCCGCCGCCTCCGCCGCCGCCCGACGTCGCCGTCGCGGTCGGTACGGTGCCGGTGCTCGAGTTTCCCCCCGAGGGGCTGTTCTTGCTCGAGCAGGCCGCTATCACGAGCGCGAGCGCAACTACGAGCATGACCGTTCCCTGATGCCTCTTCACTTTGCCTCCATCTACTCGCGGGCCATCACCTGTAGTACGAAGCGAACGCGCTCTTGGCCTTACCAGGGGATCTCCTATTGGTGGTTGGAGAACTCGACGGTCCAGCGCCAAGCCGAGTGGTCATCGGCGTGCCACCAGGACTTCAGGATCCCCACCTCTCCACCTGGCAGGATCACGGGCTTCTCGAGATCGGACTCGTCCGGCCACACGTTCTCGCGCTCGATGGTGTTGCCGCGAACCCGAAGCCGCGACATCGGCGAGGACACCTCACTCGAAAGGTCGCCAGCCTTTGCGACCAGGGTCCCGTCCCCGTCGTAGACCTCGACGTCGACGCGCTCCGACAACGAGTGGCCGAGGACGTCGTCGTGCGGCTCCATCCGCGCCCGAGCCACTTCCAAGCCCGACCCTCCGCCGTCGGGGTTTCGGATCTCCCAGATGTGGATCGCCCCTGCCATGACCCGCCTCCTTCCCGCCAACATCTCCTCCGGAAGCCGGACGTGCCGACCGATCAACGCCGAGTCTTGCGCCAACCGCGGACGAGGACGGGCAAGCCGACGAGGACGCAGACCGCGCCTATCCACCCCCACACGCTCTGTCCGGTCATGAAGCTGCCGTTCAGCACACCGACACCTTGGAAGATGCAGACGCCGCCCACGCCCACCAGCACGATCCCGGCAACGAACGGCAACCATCGCATCCGCCGATTCTACGGGCCGCCCCCACGCTGGGACGTGCCTCCGTCCGCGGAACCGCGACCATACTGGGGACCACGGACAGCGAGGGAGGCCGTGGTGGAGCGACGTCGGTCGGGTCAGGAGCTCGAGGTCTCGGCGATGGGTCTCGGGTGCATGGGCATGTCTGAGTTCTACGGCAGAAGCGATGAGCGAGCCGCGATCGACACGATCCATCGGGCGCTCGATCTGGGCATCACTTTCATCGACACCGCCGACATGTACGGTCCATTCACCAACGAGCGACTCGTGGGGCGCGCGATAGCTGACCGGCGCGATGCCGTGGTGCTGGCGACGAAGTTCGGGGTCGTGCGCGGGCTGAGCGGCGAGCGACTCGGTGTCCGGGGCGATGCCGAGTACGTGCGTTCTGCGTGCGACGCCTCGCTGGAGCGCCTCGGCGTCGACCACATCGATCTCTACTACCAACACCGGGTCGATCAGACCGTGCCGATCGAGGAAACGGTCGGAGCCATGGCCGAGCTGGTCGAGGCCGGCAAGGTTCGCTCGCTCGGTCTGTCCGAGGCGAGCCCGCGCACGATCCGCCGCGCCCACGCGGTTCATCCCATCGCCGCGCTTCAGACCGAGTACTCGCTGTGGTCCCGCGATCCTGAGGACGAGATCCTGTCGACGGTCCGCGAGCTCGGTATCGGGTTCGTCGCATATAGCCCTCTTGGGCGCGGCTTCCTCTCGGGCCGGTTCGGATCGATCGAGGATCTCGAACAGGAGGACTTCCGGCGCTTCCACCCGCGGTTCCAGGGCGAACACTTCGACCGGAACCTCGAGCTGGTCGCGACCCTGCAGGACATGGCGGTCGGATGGGACATCACGCCCGCGCAGCTCGCGCTGGCGTGGGTTCTAGCCCAAGGAGATGACATCATTCCGATCCCCGGCACGAAGCGGGTCGCCTACCTCGAGGAGAACGTCGCGGCTGCCGACATCGTGTTGAGCGAGGACCAGCTGGCGAGGATCGAAGCCGCGTTCCCGAAGGGCGCGACCTCAGGGCCGAGATACGCGGACATGAGCTCGATCGACCAAGGCTAGGAAGGTCAGCCGGTCCGCTCGAGGACGATCACGGGGATCGTCCGCTCCGTCTTCTCCTCGTACTCGGCGAACGCTGGGACGGCCCGCACTTGGCGCGCCCACAGATCGTCGCGCTCCGCGCCGGTGGCGACCCTGGCTCGAACCGGGATCGTCTCGGTTCCGACTTCGATCGTCACCTCGGGGTGTGCGATGAGGTTGTGGAACCAGTCCGGGTTCGTGGGGGCTCCGCCCTTCGAGCCGAACACGGCGAACCGGTCGCCGTCTGAGAGGTAGACGAGCGGGTTGGTGCGAAGCCGGCCGGTCCTGGCCCCCGTGTGGTGCAGCAGCAGCACGGTCCGGCCTTCGAACCCGCCTCCCACCTTGCCGCCGTTGGCGCGGAACTCCTCGATGATGGAGCTGTTCCAGTCGTTCACGTCGGACATCGGTTAGCGGACCACCTTCACGTTGATCATCGGCGTACCCAGCGCGGTGAACATGCGGACCCAAAGCGTCACATAGGCTTCCATCGCGCGAGCGTTCGTGATGTCGCCCAGATCCAGTACGTCCTTCCAGCCGAAGCTCTGCAGGAGCGCCGTGACCTTGCCCTTGGCGCCGGCATCGTTCCCACAGATCGGGATCGTGTGATCCCCGCCGGCGAGCGTGGCCGGGTTCGTCATCAGGCCCGCGGTCATGGTGTTCCATGCCTTGACCACATGGACGGTGGGGAACTCTCGCTGGATCCTCTCGGCAAGCGAGTCGGTGTTGCCGACGAAGAGCGACGGCGGGAATCCCGCGGAGAAGTCGAGTGGATTGGACGTGTCGATCACGATGCGGCCGTCGACATCGCCCGCACCCGCGGCCTTCAACGCGTCTATCGACGCGGCCCCGAGCGTCGCGTTGACCAGCACCTCGCCGTGCGCGCCGACCTCCGCGAACGTACCGACCCTCACCCCGCCGTGCTCGGCGTGCCAAGCGGCGAACGGCGCGTTGCCCATCGCGTCGGGCTCCGTCCTCGCCATCAGAGCGTCGACGTCTCGTGTTCCGATCATCACGTCGTGGTCCGTGCCGGCGAAACCTTCCGCCAGCGCTCGCCCCACGACGCCGGTTCCAAGGATCCCGATCCGCATGCGTCCTCCCTCAGCTCTCGAGTTCCGCAACCCGTCGGAAGGTCGATGTGTTCCCCTGGTTGCCGCGCTGAGTCCTACCCCATCCTGATCCGAGGGTCGAGGTACGCGTAGCAGACGTCCACGACGATGTTGGCCAGGGTGATGGCGAAGGACGCCACCAGGGTGACGGCAAGGATCACCGGCAGGTCACCGTTGAAGACGGACACCACGACCCACTGGCCGATCCCCTGCAGGTTGAACACGGTCTCGGTTATGATCGCGCCGCTGAACAGGAGGCCGAGGTCCATCCCGAACATCGTGACGACCGGCATCAGGCTTGACCGGACGCCGTGCTTGAAGATCACCTTCGCCTCGGAGAGGCCCTTCGCTCGCGCGGTTCGGATGTAGTCCTCTCCCAACGTCTCGAGGAGGCTCGCTCGCATCATCCGCGCGTACCACGCTGCCTCGAGCAGAGCGAGCACCACCCACGGCATGATCATGTGGTTCAACCATGTGAACAGGCC
>JBGPKY010000088.1:0-10206 GCA_041486205.1 Actinomycetota bacterium | reverse complement strand
TCCGAGAGCTGGCGTACGGCGTCGGGCAGGCCCATCTCGGCGAAGGTGGGGCCGCCGAAGCGGAGCTTGCGGAGCACGATGCTGGTCGAGCCTCGCTGGCGGAAGACGTTCACCCGGAACCTTCCAACTTGCGGTAGCGAGTAGGCGAAATCCATCTCGCCCGCCCCGTCGAACCGCGCCCTGCGGTCGGGAGGGATGATCGCCATCGCGACTTCGTCGCACTCCCGCGGTGTGAGCGGCGAGCGGTCGAGCGGCGAGAGACGCCCGGATTCGCGGATCTTGGGAGGCGCGCCGACCTTGAGATGCAGGTCCGAGCCCCCGCGCTCGACGAGCAACGCGAGCCACGACTGGAACTCTCCGACGACCCCCGGCACGCGCTCGGGCGTGTTCGCTCCCTCCACTTCCTCAGCTGTGATCACCCAATGTCCTCCAGAGACCCCTCGAGGCGCCGGCTGCGGTGGCTCCGGCGTCCCCAGGGGTATCGGCGCGAGACCGGTCGCCCCTGAGCCTCGGCCACCCCCCGCAGCTCAGGCCCCGCAGCTCAGGCCCCGGAGCCCCGGGCCGTCAGCCGACACACCCCCCGTTCGGCGAGCGGCGAGAATTCGGCGAGCCGCAGCGGCGGTTTCAGAGCCTCGAGCATGCCCTCGAGCAACCCCCGGTGGACGGCGCAAACGAGGTCCCTGTGGTCCTCCAGGAAGTCCCTGAACGGGCAGTCGCGCAGCGATACCTCGACCACGTGCTTGCTCTTGCGCCGGAACCTGGGATCGAATCCCGCCTCGGCCATAGCTTCCTGCAGCACGGCCAGATTCCTCCGAGCCGGGACTTTGACCCCCGGCTTGGGGCCGCTCTTGACGGCGAGGTACCGACCCCACTCGCGCGCGAGCTGCTGCGCCCGCTCCTGCGAGCGTTTGCCAGTCATCAGACCAGCCAGGATCTCGGCCAGCAAGCGGTAATCCTTCCCACCCGCCGTTCGGCTCTCGACGACCGAGTAGAGCGTCTGGGGGCGACCGACGTTCGAGCCCTTGCGAACCTCTCGCGAAACCAGACCGACCTCCTCGAGCCTGCGTAGATGGGGGCGGAGCGTGTTCGGGTGCAGCGAGAGGCGTGTGGACAACTCTCGAACCGAGACCGGGCGGTCGGACAACCCGAGGTACCGATACAGACGGAACCGAGTGTCGTCGGCCAGAACCTTGTGGATCTCCAGGGGCTTGGGCTCAGCCACGAGCGTCTCCTACCGCGAGCCGTCGTACCATGGGAGCAAGGATTCCCACGGTTCGCACGGTACGAATCAGCATAATCGCGAAGGAGCCCCCTTGGTCACCGAAGCGCAGGTCCGCGAAGCCCTCAGGAACGTGCTCGATCCCGAGATCGGCCGCCCGATCGAAGACATCGGGATGCTGCAGGGGATCCAGGTCGAAGACGGCCTGGTCCGCGTCCACGTCCTCATCACGATCGAGGGCTGTCCGCTGAAGGACCGCATCACGAACGACGTCACGAACGCCCTCGCGCCACTCCAGGGCGTCGAGCGCGTCGACGTGCAGCTGTCGCCGATGAGCGAGCAGCAGCGGGCAGAGTTGGTGGCCAAGCTCCGCGGTCCCGGCGCCGCCGTGGCCGCCCCCCAACAGCAGCGGACGTTCTTCGTAGGGAGCGACACGACGGTGATCGCCGTGGCATCGGGCAAGGGAGGCGTCGGCAAGTCCAGCGTGACGGTGAACCTCGCGTGCGCGTTGGCCGCCGACGGCTACAGGGTCGGCGTGCTGGACGCCGACGTCTGGGGGTTCAGCGTCCCACGGATGATGGGTGTCTCCGGCCAGCCGGTCGGGTTCAACGACATGATCCTGCCGCTCGAAGCCCACGGCGTGAAGGTCATCTCGATGGGGTTCTTCGTTCCTGAGGAAACGCCGGTCATCTGGCGCGGACCGATGCTGCACAAAGCGATCGAGCAATTCCTTGGCGACGTGTATTGGGGCGACCTCGACTTCCTCCTCGCCGACCTGCCCCCGGGGACCGGGGACGTGAGCATCTCGCTCGCGTCGTTCCTACCCGGCGCGTCGATGCTGGTCGTCACCACGCCGCAGGAAGCCGCGCGCAAGGTCGCCGAACGCGCCGGCAAGATGGCCGAACGGACGAACCTCCGCCCGATCGGCGTCATCGAGAACATGTCCCATTTCATCTGCCCGCACTGTGGAGAGCGAACCGACGTCTTCGGAGAGGGCGGGGGGCGAGAGGCTGCCGAGACCTTAGGCGTGCCGCTGCTCGGGCAGGTGCCGCTGGTAACCGCGGTTCGCGAAGGCGGCGACACCGGCCGGCCGATCGTCGTTACCGACCCAGATTCGCCTGCGGCACAAGCGCTTCGCGATGCGGCCCGAGAGATCGCCCGCCAGGCGAAGACCAAGGTCGGCAAACCGCTCACGCTGCTCGCGGGTCCCACCGCCGCTGCGGCCGGCGCTCACCAGCACCAGCACTGACGCCGTTCAGCCGGCGACGATCCCGCGAACCCGTCGAACCCGGAGAGTCCCGAGGTTCACCGGCCCGCCTTACCGGCCGTTGTTGCGGGCGAACGCGTTGCCGATGGCGCGGCCGAGGAGGAGCCCACCCGCCACGTCCGAAGGGTAGTGCACGCCGACGTAGGTCCGCGACACGCCGACCGCCGCGGTGAGACCGACGAGCGTCGCGCGCGCGGCTCGCGGCAGGCGGAGCTCGCTCCCGGCCACCGTGACGAAGGCGAACAGCACGGCCGGATGGCTGCTCGGCCACGACGTCGCCTTGGGCGGCCCGATCATCAAGCGAACACCCTCCGGATCAACGGTGTACGGGCGTGGGCGAAGGAATACCTTCTTCAGCCCCTGGCCGGCGAGCCACGCCGCGGCGGCGGCCGCGAGTCCGCGAGCGGCGGCTCGGCGATGCCCGATGGTAGCGAGGGCAGCGGCGGCTCCTACCGACGCCCAGATCGAACCCAGCTCGGTGATCCCAGCGAAGAACCGGTCCGCAGACGCCCCGTGGTCCCGATTCACGCTCTCGAACAGTTCGGCGTCGGCCGCCTGCCCCCGCCCCCCCGAGGACCAGATGCCCGCGGCAAGCGCCGCACCGGCGAGAGCCGCCGTTCGCATGACTCGTCGTTCCACGGGGCGAATGATGCGACAATCCACCCGTCCGTGTCAGGGCCGGCCCTGTTGGTGCGAGGTGACCATGAGACGAGAACCCGACCCGGGCCAGCCGTCCTCCCATGGTGGCCCGCACCTCTCAGACGATCTCGACCTTGCGCGCAAGGCCACGCGGAGACGCGCGGTCCAGGTGGCTTCGTTGCTCGCGCTCCTCGTTATCCTCGTGGCGTTCGTCGTCGAGAACGCGCAGCGGGTGAAGATCCACTTCGTGTTCTTCTCCAAGGACGTGAGGCCGATCTGGCTGATGCTCACCTGTGCCATCCTCGGAGGCGCCGTCGGCTACTTGGTGGGGCGACCCGGCAAGCAGGTGGGAAGACCGGGGAAGCACGAGGGCAAGGTTCCCAAGAAGCCTTGAGCTAACCGCCTTCGACCTGGCGCTTCTGCGCGAGCGCCCCGTGGCGGAGGGCGAACTGCGCGCCGCCGAACAAGCGAAGGCTCCGCGCGGCCAGATCGCCGAGATGCCCTCCGCGGAACCGGTAATCAACGACGTGCTCGAGCCGGCTGCGATCGCCGGTCAGGGCCGCGACGGTCGTAGTCACCCTCGCATCCAGGAGGCCGACCAGCTCCACCACCGAGCGGTTCGGCGGCTCCCACTCGCGAACCTGGGCCGTGATCCGCGCGCGCACCGCCGTCAGCTTCATGACGACCTCGTATCGCGCGCCGACCGCGAGGCCCTCCTTCGGCAGGCCTTCCACCTTCGACACGAAGTGCGACCAGCGAGGCAGGTTCCGCGGGTCGGCGACGCAGGACCAAACCTCCGCCGGCGTCGCGTCGACCTCAACCGACGCCCTGACGACCGTCCGCGTCACAGCGCCACCGCACCGCTGGCCCAGCCGCGCCACCATACGAGTCGCGAGGGAAGGATCCGAACCAAGGCCGATCCCTGGGCGTCCGCGCCGGTCTCGCGCGCGACCGCCGCGGCGGATCGGGCACCCGACGCGAGAAGCTCGATGGCGAACACCTCGGACCCGCCTTGAGCCATAGCGCCGACCATCCGGCTCGCCCGCCACCAGGATGCCCGTTCGACCGTGAGCGCGACCCTGCCTGCGGGCTCCTCGAGGCCGGCGAGCCCGAGCACGGGGGCCGGCAGCGCGGCGAACAACCCCGCCGGTCCGGCCGCCCACCGGGCCGGCAGTGTCGTGATCTCCCCCGCACCTTCCACAGCCACCGCGCCGAGGCCCGCAACGCCCAAAGGTTCTCGGACGTCTGACGGGAGCGCGCGGAGCGGATCGCTCTGCTTCCGGCTCGCGCGGAACCGCTCCAGGGAGGTGACGCTTTCCTTCCATGCTCCCCATGTTTCAACGACGCCGTGGTCGTCAACGAGCGCGGCACGATCGAGCGATACCTCCGCGAACACGCGACCGGGCGGCGTCCAGGCCAGCGGCACGTGCTTCGCGTCCACCGCGTAGCCGGCGTAGAACCGAGCGTTCTTCTTCGTGAACCTGACCGCGGCCGCGGCCAGAGCCGGGGCCCGCTCCAGGGTTCCTCGCCATGTCACGGGATCGAGCGCGTCGTGCAGGCGAACGAGACCGGCGAACGCGACTGCGAGCCGCTCGCCTCGAACCATCCCGGAGACCCTCAGCGCCCGCCGCCACGCCCGCGCTTTCACCGAGCCGCGAGCCGTCGTCAGCCACACCCGGTCGCCGGACGGCGCGAAAACCATCGGCGTGAGGTGCGGGCCGAAGCGCGTCGAGACGGCGACGTGGCAGAACGAACCTTCCTCGAAGACCCGGGCGACCTCCTCGGGCCAGCGTTCGATCATCGGTCGTCCCCGGTTGATCGCACGACGGGGAACGCGAGCATCAGCGAAGTCCACAGCCCGTGGCACGCGAAGCTCGCGAGGACGCCGCGGGTCCACCAGGCGAGCGCCGTCCACGCCGCGCCTCCGACGACTGCGCCGGCCACGATCGCGAGGTTCGCGCTCGGCAGATTGGCGCCCACGAAGGCGAGCCACGCGAGCACCCCACCGCCCGTCATCCCCGCGTCGTGAGACAAGCGCGTCTGCACCAACCCGCGCCAGAACAATTCCTCCGCAGCGCTATTCACCACCACCGCGAGCAACAAGGCAACGGCGAGCGGCAGACTGCCTTGCCGCGCGTAGGTCTCCAGCGAGTGGCTACGGAACTCCGGCCAGGGTCGGGACACCCACGCGACGAACACCCGCGTCGCGACGTAGAGCACGGCCCCAGCGCCGAGCCCCGCCGCGAGCGCCGTCAGGGGCTCCACCCGAGCCGATAGCGCCGGCGCGCGAGCGACCAGCGCGGCGACACCCATCGCCGCGAGCGTCGAGCTCATCACGACCCACACGCTCTTCCGGGCCCGAGTCAACAGTGCCCAAGCTCCAGCCTCCGCCGCCGCGCCCAGGACGATGACGGCGACGACCATGTCTACGGGAGGAACCGCACCTTGGCGGCGAACTCCGCCGTCAACGCGGTGATGACGGCGAGATAGAAGAACCCCGTAGCGGCCTGAACCGCCGAGGACCGCGCCCCCTTCAGCGTGGCGCGGATCATGAAAGCGATCAGCGCGGTCGATGCGACCATCCCCAGCGCGATCCATGGAGCGAGTCCGGCAGACGTCAGCAGCGGGTTTATCTGCGACGTGTCTGCCGTGGGCCCGAACCCGCCTGCCAGCACGGCCCCGGCCTCCAAGAAGACCGAGCCCAGCAGGAAGGAAGCCGAGCGGTTGATCGGCGTCCGCGTGAGCGTCCGGTCGGTCAGGTACCAGTGGCCGAGGAGGAGCCCATCCAGGACGGCCCCGAGGAAAGCGGACCCGGCGAGCAGCTGGACGAAGGCAACCGCCGTCGAACCGCCCGCGGCCCCGGCCATCGCCCCAAGCATCCCGACGGCGATCGGCAACGAAACGAACCCGACCGCGCGAGCGGGCTTCAGCCGGCGCGTGAAGAGCAAGGCCAGCCAGGCGAAGGTCACCGCGGCCAGCGCTCCCGACAGTCGAAACGACCACCGGCCGGCGTCGCTGCCGTCCACGAGCCCGACCGCGACCGACCGCCAGGTGGCGACGGCGAGGACAAGCAGCATGACCCCCGTCACCTTGAAGAACCCCCGCTTCACCTCGTTCCAAAGAGGGGTGAGGAACAGGAGCGCGGAGCCCCCCGCAATGGCCTGTGCGAGCACCAGCGCCGTCACGCCTGCTGGCCCCTTCATCCGATCTCCGCACCCATACGATGCGACAGCCTACCGGGCGGCTGCGGACGGGGAGCCGCCGTTATCACGCGCTGCCGGTAGTCTTTGGGACTGCATGGACGACTGGCGTTCCTACGACGAGGTGGCGGAGACCTACGAGCGCGTACACGCACCGCGACTCTCCGAACCGGCACGCGATCTCATAGCGCTGGCCGCACCGCCTCCGGGGGGGCGGGTGCTCGACGTCGGCACGGGCACCGGCGTCGCCGCCGAAGCGGGGGAGGCCGCCGTCGATGACTCGGGACTAACCATCGGTATCGACCCATCGCTCGGGATGTTGGCAACCGGCCGCCGCGCCCGGCCGAAGCTCCGTTTCGCGGCTGCCTCGGCGATCGACCTTCCGTTCCGCGACGGCACTTTCGACGTGGTGACGGCGAACTTCGTTATCTCGCACTTCACGAAGTACCAGACGGCCCTCTACGACATGATCCGCGTGCTGCGTCCGGCGGGACGGCTCGCTGTGTCCTCGTGGTCGGACAAGAAGGACGAGCTCCAGAGGACGTGGGGCGAGATGGTCGAAACCGTCGTGCCCCGCGAGATGCTGCAGCCGGTGTGGGCGGCGGCCGCGCCCTGGCACGAGCGCTTCACAGATCGGGCCAAGCTCGAAGAGGCGCTCCTGGACGCCGGCCTCCGTCACGTTCGCACCGAGCCGCGCGAGTACCACTTCCGATACTCGCTCGACGAGTACGTGAGCGGCTTGGAGATCTGGGCGACCGGGCGTTTCGTCCGTGGCATGCTCGGCGAGGGGCAGTGGGAGGACTTCAGGAAGAAGGTACGCGGCGTGTTCGCGGAGAGGTTCCCCGATCCCCTAAACGACTACCGCGACGTCTGGCTCGCGGTCGGAACCAAGCCCTGAACGGAGGGCTACTCGAGGTCGAGCACCCGGAAGGACTCGGCGTGCTGCACGCCGATCTTCCGCCCGGCCTCTTCGGCCTCCTTCGGGAGCCACTCCTCGAAGAAACGGATGCCCTCGCCCTGCACCTGGCTGACGTGAGCAGCGAGCGCGGCGACCTTCGCGTCCATGAAGCCGGTGACGTCCTCGTGGTGGTTCGGCTCGTTCGTCCACCCGAGCCAGACGTCCTTCACCTCCCACGGCTCGAGCCCTTCTTCGAGCTGACCCGCGAAGAAATGCGGGTTCCCGGCGCCCGGGAACACGGAGTCGAGAGCGACGGCTCCGGCGTTCCGATGATCCGAATGGTTGTAGTAGCGGTTATCGAAGAACCACGCGGTGGGATCGCACGAGAGCACCGTGGTGGGCTTCAGCGAGCGGATCGAGCGGACGACCTCGGCCCGAGCGTCGGCCGTGTTCTCGAGATCGCCGTCATGCGTTCCGAGGACGCGCGCGCCGGCGAGCCCGAGCACCCGCGCGGCCGCCGCCGTCTCCCCAGCACGTAGCGCCGCGAGCTCACCCCGGTCGTGAGATGCGTCGTCGGAGCCACGGTCGCCGTTCGTGAGGACCAGCAGATGAACCGAACGCCCTGCGGCGCACCATTTCGCGAGTGTGCCTCCCGCCGAGATCTCGGCGTCGTCCGGATGCGCGAAGACCGCAAGGACCGGGCCTTTCTGGGACTTCTCCTCACCCACTAACGCTTCGGCTTCTTCGCCTGGTCCAGCAGGAAGCGAACGACGGCACGAACCGGGTTGCCCGTCGCGCCCTTCGGCCAGTAGTCGCCCGCTTTCTCCACGAAAGCCGGCCCTGCAACGTCCAGATGCGCCCACGGGACGTCTCCGACGAACTCCGCGAGGAACAAAGCCGCGGTGATCGCGCCGCCCCAGCGCTTGCCGATGTTCTGGATGTCGGCGGTGCTCGAGTCGATCAACTTACGGTAGGGAGCGTAGAGAGGCAGCTCCCACCCGGGCTCGCCCGTGGCCTCGCCCGCAGCGATCACGTCTCGGATGACACCTCTGTCGTTGCCCATGACGCCGAAGATGTCCTCTCCGAGCGCGACCATGCACGCGCCGGTCAGCGTGGCGACGTCGATGATGAGCCTAGGCTTGGCCTCGGCCAGATACGCGAGGGCGTCGGCCAGAACCAAGCGGCCTTCGGCGTCGGTGTTCAGCACCTCTGAGGTCTTGCCTCCGCGGTGGACCAGGACGTCACCGGGGCGGATCGCCGATCCGCTCGGCATGTTCTCGGCGGTGGGGATCGCTGCGATCACGTTGATCTTCGGCTTCAGCTGCGCGAGGACCTTCATCACGGCGAGCATCGTCGCGGCGCCGGCCATGTCGGATTTCATCCACTCCATGTTGCCGGCGTCCTTGATCGAAAGCCCGCCCGAGTCGAACGCGATGCCCTTGCCGGTTATCGCGAACGGTTGCGCGTTGCCGGCGCCCTTGTACTTCAGCTCGATCAGCCGCGGCGGGTTCACGCTGCCTTGACCGACGCCGATGATCCCGCCGAAGCCGCCCTTCTTCAGTTCGGCTTCGTTCCAAACCTTGCACTCCAGACCGTTCTCCTTCGCCATCTTCTGCGCCTGCTTCGCGAGGTGGTCGGGCGAGCAGTCGATGGCGGGCGTGTTGACTAGGTCACGAGCCCAGGCCACCGCGTCGGAAACCACCTCGGCCCGCGCGACGGCCTCCTTCGCCGCGCGCGTGTTCCAACGAGCGGAGCCGAGGACGGTCACCGTCTTCAAAGCAGGCTTCTCGGGTGCGTCGCCGGCCTTGCCCGACTTGTAACGGTCGAAGCGATATGAGCCGAGCGATAAGCCCTCGACCGTCGCCTGAACCGCGTCTTCCGGGTGACGGCCGGCCGCCTGCGGCAGATTCGTCGCTACGCTCGCGCGCTTGGAGAGCTGTCCCGCCACGCGCCCGGTAGCCCGTCGCAGGGTGTCGGGGATCACCTTCGCGCGCTCCCCGAGACCCACGAGCAGCACGGAATCCGCCGCGAACCCCGCGGCCCCCGTGTTGGGCACGAGCAAGGTGTCGCCGAGCTTGCCCTTGAGCTTCGCGTCACGGAAGAGGCCGAGCAGGTCGAGGCTCTTCACGTCCTTCACGCCCGGCCCGGCTTCCGGTCCCTCGAAGACGGGGAGCACGAGCACCTCGGCCCTCGCGGATGAGGGGGCGGCGGTCGAGTAGGTGAACTGGGCCACGGCGGACTCCTTCGCTTCCGAACGGAGCCGTAGTCTACCGAGCGCGCTCGTGGGGCAGCACACCCAGGGCCTGTGTAGGCTCCCGCCCGTGAAGGCGAAGGATCTCCGCGACCTCGTTCACTTCGACCCGGGCGGCCCGCACCACGAGAGCCTCTACGAGACCGGCCGGATGTGGTCCGAGATCGTCTGCCTGGAGACGAACCAGGGTCTGGGACCCATCTCCGACTCCGACTCGGACGGCATCTGCGTCTGCGTGGCCGGAGAGGTCGCGGTGCAAGTCGACCGTGGCCGCAAGCGTCTCCCGCAGTGGGGCTCGGTGCTGATCCCCGCCGGCTCGGATCTGGTCGTGACGAACGCCTCGGAGGAGCCGGCCGTCATACTTCTGGTGGCCGCTCCGCCGCCTCCCCACCGAGCGATCCTCGAGCGGCCGGAGTAGCCAGCGCGAGGGCGAACGCCGCAGCGAAGCTCGGCAAGCTCGCGCCGAGCGCGGAGTGCAGCAGCGGGAACGGCAGATCCAGCCAGCCGTGGAACAGCGTTCGCATCGCGTCCGTCCATCCCGCCGGTAGCGTCCCAGGCGCGACGCTCCACTGGTAAAGGAGGAAGCCAGCCGACCAAGGAGCGAGCGCCCACCACCTGACGCCGCTCCCGTCGAACAACTCCTCCTCGGCGTATCGCCCGCGACGGCGAACGAAGTAGTCGGCTACGAACACCCCAGCGAGCGGCACGAAGACCGACCCGAGGAGGAACAGG
>JBGPKY010000087.1:0-10413 GCA_041486205.1 Actinomycetota bacterium | reverse complement strand
GCGGAGCTCGCGCAGTTCGCGCAAGAGCTGGCGGGCCCACGCGGTCGCGCCCGGGTGGTGACCGACGACGACCCCGCCCGAGCCATCCTCCGTGCGGCCGAGGAGTACGAGGTCGACACGCTCGTCGTGGGCAACGCCGGCATGACCGGGCGGAAGGAGTTCCTCCTCGGAAACGTGCCGAACCGCATCTCTCACAACGCGCGATGCAACGTCATCATCGTGAACACGACCGCGCTCGACGGCAGCGGGGCGACAACGAAGCCGCCGTCGATGCCTGGTGCACACGGAGGAAGGCTGACCGATGAGCCCGAGGAGGTCGAGCCGCACCTGATGGGCCGCGCGACGCGGATCGGTCGCGTCATGGCCAAGCACGGCCTGAAGGAACTCTTCACCAAGTCGGATCCTAGCGACGGCGCCAACCAGCAACGGCAGGCCCGGCGCCTTCGCGAAGCGCTGGAGGAGCTCGGGCCGACGTTCGCCAAGCTGGGACAGATCCTCTCCACACGCCCCGATCTGCTCCCTGCCCAGTTCATCGAGGAGCTGGCGACGTTGCAGGACAACGTTCCGCCGCTGACCGAGGCCGAAGTGGTCGTCGTGATGGAGCAGGAGCTCGGCGTTCCCTGGGAGGACGTGTTCGAAACGATCGACCCGAACCCGATGGCGGCCGGGACCATAGCGCAGGTGCACCGCGCCACACTTGCGACCGGCGACCGCGTCGTGATCAAGGTTCAGCGGCCGACGGCGCGCGAGGACATCATGCAGGACCTCGGCCTGCTCGAGCTGTTCGCGAAGAAGACCGAGAGCCGGCCGGCGTTCCGCCAGGTGATCGACATGCCGGCGGTCTTCGAGCATCTCTCCGAGTCCCTCCAGCGTGAGCTCGACTTCCGCATGGAGGCGGCGAACATCGAGCGCATGAACAGGGTGCTCAGGCCCTACGCGCGCCTGGACGTCCCTTCCGTCTACGGAGAGTTGACGAGTGCACGGCTGCTCGTCATGCAAGAGATCCAAGGCGTTCCGGTGCGCCAGGCGCCGGACGGCAAGGAACGCAAAGAGGCCGCGCGGCAGATGCTCGAGTCCTACTACGCGCAGATCCTGAAGGAAGGGTTCTTCCACGCAGACCCGCACCCCGGGAACCTGATGTGGTGGAACGACAAGATCTATCTGCTCGACTTCGGCATGATCGGCGAGCTCGGGGCCGACATGCGCGAGAACCTGATGCTCCTGCTGATGGCCTTCTGGCAGGAGGACGTCACGTTCCTCACCGACGTCACGCTCATGCTTGCCGGCGGGGCCGACCGCAGCGATCTCGACATCGACAAGTTCCGCGAGGAGCTCGGTGAGCTGATGGCGAAGAACCGCAACCTGTCGCTCCGCGAGATCCAGCTCGGGCCGATCCTGCAGGAGATCACCGAGATCTCGATCCGTCACGACATCCCGCTGCCGGCCTCGCTCGCGCTTACCGGCAAAGCGATGGCGCAGATGCAGCTCGCGACCGCGGAACTGGACCCCGAGCTGGACCCGTTCGAGGTGGCCGGCTCCTTCCTCATGCGCGGGCTCATGGGCGACATCCGCTCGAAGGCTGACCCCAAGAAGATCTTCTACGAAGCGCAGAAGCTGAAGGTTCGCGCGACCCGTCTGATCGAAGCCTTCGAGCGTCTAGCCGGCGCGAGGCCCGGCCCGAAGCTCCAAGTGAACTTCCGCGCGGAGCGCCTCGAGGACACGGTCCGACGAGCGGGGCGGAGGCTATCGCTCGGCATCACGGCCGGTGCGGCGCTGCTCGGATCGGCTATCACGGCCAGCTCGGCCAACGTGGCCAACTGGGTCTCGCTCACCTTGGGTGCGCTCGGCGGTTTGCTGGTGGCCGGGCTACTCGTCGACCTGGTGCGGCGAAACCGCTAGGTCCGACCCGTCTCCTGTAGCGGTCAACCCCTTCTTCGTCTTCTGCGAGAGCGCGCCTTCTTTGATCTTCTTGAGGACCCGTCGCTCGATCACGAACGCGATGAGACCGAACACGGCACCCAGCAGCACGCGTTCGATCCGGCCGAGGAGCGTGTGCTTCGCCAACAGGTCTCCCCCCTAGAAGACGATCCTATAGACGTCGACCGATTCTTCACGGCCCTTGATGCGGCGGGGGCCGATCGGTTCCGCCTCCACTTCCGGCGCGGCCGCGATAGTGCTCGCAGCGGCGACGATCTCCCCTCCCTCTGCTTCGGATTGGAGACGCTGCGCGACGTTCACGGCGTCGCCGATCACCGTGTACTCCAGGCGTCCGCCGCCGCCGATCGCGCCGGCGACGACGAGCCCCGTGTTCAGTCCGATGCCGACGCCGAGCCCGTCGACGGCCGCCGTTCCCCAGCCCTCCGCGTTCAGCTCAGCCTGGCGGCGCTGCATCTGGATCGCGCATCGCAGCGCGCGCTCCGCGTGATCGAGCAATGGCTCGGGCGCACCGAAGATCGCCATCACCGCGTCGCCCTGGAACTTGTCGATCGTGCCGCCGTGCTCGGTCACAACCTCGGCCATCGCGGAGAGGTGTTTGCCGACGACGTCGGCGATCTCGCGCGCCGACAACTGCTCCGCGATGGTCGAGAACCCGCGGATGTCGGAGAAAAGGACCGTGACCTCCAGCTCCTGCTGCGTCATCGCACCGTCGCTGCCGAGCCGGTCGGCGACCTGTGAGGGAACGAACGAGCGCAGCACCTGGGCGGAAGATTCCTTCTGGACGACGGCGGCGTGGAGCTTCTTCAGCTCGTCCAGCGCCGCGTTGCCGCCGCCGGCCATCCGCAGGAACAGCTCCGTCACCATGCGATCGACGTTCTCCTGGGTCGTTCCGAGCTCAGCCGCGATCTGCTCGTAGCCCAGACCGCGCGCCATCAGGTCGAGGATCCGGCGATCGGCTTCCTCCGTGTCGGTTCGGCCGGACAGTCGCTCGGCGATCGAAGGGTCGACGGCGCTGCCGCCCGCCGCAACCTCGCGGATCGCTCGGACCAGCTCGTCGCCTTGCGCGATGCGGTCCTTCAGCAGGTAAGCGAGGCCGCTCCTCCCCTTGCCGAGCAACGCGAGTGCGTACTCCTCGTCGTCGTGAGCAGACAAGACCACGACGCCGGTGCCCGGGTACCTGGAGCGGATCTCGTGAGCGCAGTCGATCCCTTCGAGCTGGAAGTTGGGCGGCATCTTGATGTCGGTCACGACGACATCGGGAACGTGCTCGGCCGCGGTCGCGAGCAGCGAAGGCGCGTCCGCCGCCACACCGACGACCTGGATGTCGTCATAGGAATCAAGGAGCGCGCGAACACCCTCCCGGACCAGCACGTTGTCCTCGCCGAGCACCACGCGGATGCTCAAGCCGCGCCCCTCATCCGGTTCCCCCTCCCGTGTACCATCCGCGCATGGTGCGCGTTGTGTTCGCCGAGGATAACTATCTCGTGCGCGAGGGGACGGCAGCCCTGCTCAACTCCACAGACGATGTGGAGCTCGTCGGCACGGCTACAGACTTCGACGAGCTGCTCCTGGCCGTGGACGAGCTTCGGCCTCAGGCGGTCCTGACCGACATACGGATGCCTCCGACGAACACCACCGAGGGCATCGACGCCGCTCGCAAGATCCGCGCCGAGCACCCCGAGATCGGCGTGGTCGTGCTCTCTCAGTTCGCCGAGGAGGAGTACGCCTACGAACTGTTGAAGGACGGGGCGGCCGGGCTCGGGTACCTGCTGAAGGAGCGGGTCGCCGACGTCACCGAGTTGGTTCGCGCGCTCCACGAGGTCGCCAAAGGCGGCTCGGTGCTCGATCCCAAGGTGGTCGAGGCGCTCGTCTCGGCGAAGGACCGGATGGCGCACTCGCCGCTCGCGCAGCTCACCGAGCGCGAGCGGGAAGTCCTCGAGCACATGGCTCAGGGTCAGAACAACGCCGCGATCGCGAGATCGCTCTTCCTCACGGAACGGGCCGTCGAGAAGCACATCAACTCCCTGTTCCACAAGCTCGGCCTCAGCGAGGAGCCCGAGGTCCACCGCCGGGTCATGGCCGTCCTCGCGTTCTTGCGCGAAGGCAGCTAGCACTACTGCGCTTCCCGCGTGTCGATGATGAACACCGAACACGGCGCGTGCCGAACCACCATCGTCGGAACGGCTTCGCGGACGCGCCACCGAGGACCTTTCACCCCTTTGTTGCCGACGACGATCGCGTCGACGCACTCGTCCGCGGCCACTTCGCAAAGGCGCTCGGCCGGGTCGCCAGCTTCGCTCCACGCGCGGACCCGCATCTCGGGGAAGCGCACGGTCATCGAAGCCAAGTAGCCGTCGGGGTCGACCGCCTTCTTGGGGTCGGCGGCATCGAACGCGTGCGTCGGCGCCCTGACCAGCAGTACGAGCAACTCGGCGTCGTTCAAGCGAGCCATGTCGGCGGCGGCCTTGACGGCCAGGTCGGCGGCGGCCGAACTGTCCGTTCCCACCAGGATCTTCTTCATCGCGTTCCTCCTTCGGCTGTCGACCCCGACGGTAGACGGCCAGCGTTCGAGGCGGGAGCCTGCCGCCACCACAAGGCGCCGGGGGTGCGGGCACCCGAACCGGCGGGGGGGTTCCTCGTACGGAACCGCAGGCCACCCCCCTTGGAAGCCGAACCCGGAGGTGCGACCATCCACCTCATGGCCATGACCAGGGTAGGAGCTTCTCGGCTCGCATGGGGCTCGGCGACCCTCGTCACTGGGCTGACGGCAACGAGCGTCGCGTTCTTGCTCACGAACCCTGCTCGAACCTCACTCGCCGCCACGATGGTCGCCTACTTCACCTACCTGGTCTTCCCATTCGTCGGAGCGCTCATCGCGGCGCGCCGTCCGGGCAATCCGATCGGTTGGCTACTCCTCGCCGTTGGGCTGATGTTCGCCATCGGTGGCTTCGCTCAGGAGTTCGCCCTCCGGTCCATCGCGACCGGAAGTCCTTCGACCGGCCTGTCGGTCCGTGTCTACGCCTTGGCGGGCGGTTGGTGGGCCCCCGCGCTCGGGATGATCGCCGTCTTCGTGCCACTACTCTTCCCGGACGGGCATCTCCCATCGACTCGTTGGCGGATGGTCGCCTGGCCGGCCGGGGCAGGCATGACCATGGTCGCGCTCGGAGCGCCGTTCGCCTCCGACGCGCTGAGCGGCTTGAAGAACGCCCCCGCCAACCCGTTCGCGCACTCGTCGGCAGCGCCCCTTGCGGCCGTCTTGGGGGGAACGGGCCTCGGCTCGGTGATGCTGATCGTGGCGGTCCCGATCGCAGCGGTCGGCCTCGTCCTTCGCTTCCGCAGAGCTCGCGGAGCGGTCAGGGATCAACTGACGTGGTTCGTATTCGGCGCCGTCGTACTCGCGCTGTCGATCATCGTCGGCGTGATGCTCGATGCCGTAGGTCATCCCGATGCCCGCGCCAATGTGATCGGAACGGGGGTGTTGGCCATCCCGCTCGCGACCGGGATCGCGATGCTGCAACACCGTCTGTACGACGTCGACGTCGTCATCCGCAAGACCGTCGTCGCCGCGGTGCTCGTCCTCGTCGGGGTGTCCGTCTACGCCGCGGTGGTGGGGGCCTTCGGTCTCGTCGCCGCGGGGCGCGCGGCGCCGGGCCCCTTGTTCGCCATCGCGCTGATCCTCGGGCTGGCGTTCAGACCGATCGCCAGGTTCGCGCGGCGGATCGCGGACCGACTGGTGTACGGCAAGCGCGCGACGCCCTACGAAGTCCTCGCAGAGTTCTCAGAGCGCGTGTCGGAGACCTACGGCACGGACGACGTACTGCCGAGGATGGCGAGGATCCTCGCGAACGGCATCGGCGCGGAGCGGGCAGTCGTGTGGCTGCGGGTCGGCGACCGCCTGCGTCCGGCAGCGACCACCGCCGGCGAGCTCCCAGCGACCATCCCTATGACCGCCGACGCGCTCCCCACCTTCCCCGAGGGTGACCACGCGGTCGAAGTTCGTCACCAGGGCGAACTCCTTGGGGCGCTCTCGGTTCGCATGCCGGCCTCTGACCCGATGGATCGCGCGAAGGAGCAGTTGATCCGCGATCTCGCCGCGCAAGCGGGTCTTGTCCTTCGCAACGTGCGCCTGATCGAGGAGCTGCGCGACTCGCGTCGCCGGTTGGTGGAAGCGCAGGACGAGGAACGCAGGAAACTCGAACGCAACATCCACGACGGGGCGCAGCAGCAGCTGGTGGCGCTGTCGGTGAAGCATCGCCTGCTCGCGGGGATGCTCGGGACCGAGGACGTGCACGCACGCGCGATGGTCGAACAGCTCCTGCAGGACACGAACGACGCCCTTCAGAACCTGCGCGACCTGGCTCGAGGGATCTACCCGCCGCTGCTCGCAGATAGGGGCCTCCCGGATGCCCTTGCGGCGCAGGCACGCAAGATCGCCATCCCTATCGAGATCTCGACGAACGGGACCGGCCGCTACCCCCAGGAGGTCGAGGCCGCCGTCTACTTCTGCGTGCTAGAAGCGATCCAGAACGTAACGAAGTACGCGAACGCCTCGAACACGACCGTTCGGATCGAGGCGGCCGACGGCCTGCTGACCTTCGTCGTCGCGGACGATGGCGTCGGATTCGACACGCAAGCGATCAGCCAGGGAACCGGGCTGCAGGGTATGACCGACCGCCTCGAGGCGCTCGGCGGAACGCTCGCGGTGGCGTCCTCCCCGGGCGGTGGCACCACGATCACCGGGCGGGTCCGGGCGCTCGCGATCGAAACGGCATGAACGTCCGCACGAGGGGCCGGCTGGCTTGGTCCCTGGCACTGGCATCGGTCACGGTGACCGCCGTCTGGGTCATCCTCTCGCTCGCATCGGATATCAGCCACCAGCCCGATTTGGCCTTCCTCACGCTTGCAACGGTGATCGCTATCGCGCCCGTCGGGGCGACGATCGCCGCAAGGACCGGCAACGCGGTCGGGTGGGCACTGCTCGCCGTGATCGGGACCATCGCCGTCTTCGTCATCGCGGACGCCTACGGGAACTACGCATTGAAGAGCGTTGGCCAGCCGCTTCCGCTCGCGGCATTCGCGGTGTGGCTCGGAACGTTGGCGTTCTTCCTCTCGCTCCTTCTCCTCGTGGCGATCCCTCTCCTGTACCCGACGGGTAAGGCCCGGTGGAGGTGGGTGTGGCGCGCCTACGTCGGTGCGACCACAACGACCATTGTGGGTTTCGCGATCCTGCCCGACGATCTGTCCCTCACGAACGGACAGAACATCCCGAACCCGTACGGGATCGATGCAGCGAAGGGCCCGGTCGGCATGATCTTGGCGGTGGCCGGCGTGACGGTCCTCGCGTGCATCGTCTTGTCGATCGTGGCTCTTATCCTGCGATACCGCGAGGCCCGCGGCGACGAGCGTCAGCAGATCCGATGGCTCGCCTATCTCGGCGTCGCCACCGTAGTGCTGTTCATCGTGATGCTAACGGTGTCCTTCGTGGCCGGCGAGAACTCAGGGGTGGCGCAGGCGGTGGCGGACGTCTTATTCGGAACCGTGCTCCTCGGCATCCCCTCAGCGTGCGCCATCGCGATCTTGAAGTACCACCTGTACGACCTGGACGTCGTGATCCGCAAGACGGTGGTGTTCGGTGTGCTGGCGGTATTCATCTCGGCCGTGTATGCGGCCATCGTCGGCGGCATCGGGGCGCTGCTCGGATCCTCCGGCTCGACGACGCTGTCATTCGTGGCCGCGGCGGCTCTCGCGGTACTGTTCCAGCCCGCGCGAGATCGGGCGCGCCGCCTCGCCGACCGGCTCGTCTACGGGAAGCGCGCGACGCCGTACGAGGTGCTGGCCGAGTTCTCCGGTCGGATGAGCGAAACCTACGCCTCTGAAGACGTGCTCCCGCGGATGGCGCGCGTGTTGGCCGAGGGAACGGGAGCCGCCCGCGCGACCGTGTGGCTGCGGATCGGCGCCGACCTTCGTCCGACGACGACCTGGCCGGTTGATTCGGCAACCCCGGCCGAGCTCCCGAGTGAGGCCGTCCACGTATCGCACCTAGGCGAGCTCCTCGGCGCTCTTTCGGTCGAGATGCCACCCGCAGACCCGATGAACCCGGCCAAGCGCAAGCTGGTCGAAGATCTCGCCTCCCAGGCTGGTCTCGTGCTCCGCAACGTGAAGCTGATCCAGGACCTGCGCGCATCGCGCCAACGCCTGGTCGCAGCCCAGGACGAGGAGCGTCGAAAGATCGAGCGCAACCTGCACGACGGAGCGCAGCAGCAACTCGTCGCGCTGTCCGTGAAGCTCCGCTTGGCGGAAGGACTGGCCGAGCGTGAGCCTGAGAAGGCGAAACAGATGCTCGCGCAGCTTCAGGCGGACACTAGCGACGCTCTGGAAAACCTCCGCGCTCTCGCCCGCGGGATCTACCCGCCGCTCCTCGCGGACAGAGGTCTTGCTGAAGCCCTTGCGGCGCAGGCCCGCAAGTCGATCGTGCCGACGACCGTGGAGGCTGACGGCGTCGGTCGCTACCCGCCCGAGGTCGAGGCCACCATCTACTTCTGCTCGCTGGAAGCGCTCAACAACATCGCCAAGTACGCGGGTGCATCGCAGGCGACGATCGAGCTGCGCTCTTCGAACGAGGACCTCGTCTTCGAGATCTCAGATGACGGCACCGGGTTCGACCCAGCCTCGACCGGCTACGGCACCGGTCTGCAAGGCATGGCCGACCGAATCGACTCCATCGGCGGCACATTGAGGCTCCGATCGTCTCCGGGTGCGGGAACCACCGTGATCGGAACGGTGCCGGTCTAGCCGGCTTTCGCGGCGACCCAGGCCGACTCGAGCCGGTCCGGTCCGAAAAGCGCCTTGGGGATGTACGCGGCGGCACCGCACTCGGCGGCGCGCGGCGCGTATTCCTCCTCCTCGTAGGTCGAGAGCAAGAGGATCACCACGCTGTCTCCGTGTTCCGCAAGGATCCGCCTCGTCGCGTCGAGCCCGTTCATCCCCGGGAGGTTGACGTCCATCAGGACGAGGTCGGCTGACAGCTCGGTCGCCATGCGGACGGAGTCCTCGCCGGTCTCGGCTTCGCCGACCACCTCGAAACCGTCGGTGGCTTCCACGACCATGCGGGCGGCCATCCGGAACGGCTCCTGGTCATCGACGATGAGCACTCGGACCGTCATGTTCCGTTCTCCCACCTGGAAGCCTCTCACCTGCAAGGCGCCGCGACAGTGATGCCAGCACCACGATTCCCGCAGTTCCGGATCGGGCTAAGCAGCTATCCCGATCTGCAGGAACGCGCGTTCGAGCACAAGGCGGGGATTCAGGTTGAGGTCCTCGGCGAGCGCAGCACGGGCCTCTTCCACGGCCGCGAGCGAACGCATCGAAGGAACGACCGAAACGGCCGCCGGCGGGATATCCAGGTTGATCAGGAGATCGGGCCCTCCGCCGACCGCCGCGGCGACGCCGTCCCGCAACAGAGCCGACACCGACAGCAGCACCCAGTCGACGTAGTCGCGCTCGGAGCGTTTGACCCGTCGCTTGTGCCGTTCCTCGAGCCGGCGGATCGCGCCCCGGTACGCGTCCTCGGGCCGGCCGTGTTCGTCGAGGAACGGGGCCAGCTCGACGTCGAGAGCGTCCTTCAGACCCTTCCGATATCCGGCGGCGGCTTCCAGAACGGCATCGGCGGCGGCGAGCGCGCCGGACGGTCCGCTCGCCGCGCGTTCGAGCGCTCGTACGCCGACGTCGCGGAACGCCAGTCCGCCAGCCCCGGTCGCAAGTCGCCGCGCCCGGCCGAGGTTGCCGCCCGCAAGCCGCGCTGTGAGCAGCGCGAGCGTCGGCTCGACGCCCTCACCGGCGAGCGTGTCGGCGACGAACCCTTCAGCCAGCGGACGGAAGGTCACGACGTGACAGCGTGAGAGAACGGTATCGGGAAGCTCGTGAGGCCGAGCAGAAAGCAACAAGAGCACAGCGTCGGCCGGCGGTTCCTCCAACACCTTGAGCAGCACGTCTGCCGCGGCCGGGTTCAACCTGTCGGCCTCGCGGATGATGAAGATCTTCCGCCCCGGCTCGGGCGCGGTACGGAAGGCAGGGTGCCACACTTCCGCGCGAACGGTCTCGACATGGATATCGCGGCCCTCCGGCTCGACCATGAACTCGTTCGGATGCTTGTCCTGCAGCGCGAGCCGACACGCCCGACACTCGCCGCACCCCCCCTTCTCACACAGGAGCGCGGCCGCGAAAGCGCGCGCCGCGATCTGCTTGCCGCAGCCCTCGGGTCCGGCGAGGACGTACGCGTGATGGGGTCGCGCGACGGCTTGCTTGAGGAAGGCCATCGCCTGCTCCTGGCCCGGGACGGCGTCGAGCACCCGGCTACTTGCCGACACCGATCTCCTCGTCCCGTTCCCTCAGCGCACGATCGATCGACTGCCTGACCTGCTCGTGAACCTTCTCCGGCGTGTCGTTCGAGTCGACCACGACGAATCGCTCCGGGTG
>JBGPKY010000086.1:0-10432 GCA_041486205.1 Actinomycetota bacterium | reverse complement strand
GGCGCTTCCACTCCTGCAGCCCGGGGCCCAGGTCGGCGAGTCGCCCACTCCCGCTCTGACCCGGGTGCGACTGCTGTTCCGCGATGAGACCACCCGCGGGCAGAAATGACTGCTTGATCGCCCCAAGCGTGCCTGGGAGTGCGAAGTGGATGGCGAGCGGGGCCAGCAGCAGCGCCGGCCACATGCGGCGTATTTCTCGGGGACGGAGCCACAGGAAGACGATCCCGAGGACGACGAACATTGTGACTCCTGTTCGCGACACGGTTGATGTGCTCCCTGCGACCAAGGCCAGCGCGCAAACCTGCCAACGGCGTTGGCGATATCGCCGGGCGAGGTAGAGAGCAAGCGGAGCAAGCATGACGAGAACCGCGCTCAAGGCGATCGGATGCTGGGCGGACCCGAACACGCGGAGCTTGGCCGAGCCGTAGCGAACGAATCCGCCCGTGTCGGCAGTCAGCCGCAAGATAGGGACAACCCGATGGAGATGGTCGAACACGTTGAAGCCGGTTCGCGCTTCGATGATCGCGAAGAAGGCGACGACCGCTCCTCCGAAGACGAGCGTCTTCATCAGATAGTCGATGTTGTCGAGCCGTCGGATCACGCTCACTGTGAGGTAGAAAACGAGAACGAAGCTGAGGAAGAACATGAGCTTCTTGTCGACGACAGAGGAAACGTCTCCGACGCGCCCCGGGTTGGCCACGATCGACGCGAACACAGATCCGACGATGAGGCCCAACGGGCCCTCGAAGCCCGTTCGGCGGAAGCGGATCCGACGATCCACCAGCAGAGCCGCGAGCCACCCGACGATTAGGAGCGCAACGAGGACGCGGTACGGCTCAAGCTGAAAAGGCAGGCTGCCCGGGAGCGAGTACCGCCTGATCGGTACGAACAGGATGACCAAGATCAGCGCAGCGATGAGAGGCGGCCAGCCGACATTTGCACTGCGCACGAGCGTTACGAGCGTCGCGAGCACGACCACAGCAACGGCGATGCGGGTGGCGCCGCCGCCGCTGACCACACTGACGGCAAGCAAGCCCAGTGACGCCAAGAGGAGCGCCGCGGGCATGCTCGACCCGTGCCGCGTTTGCTGGGCGGTAAGACTCACGGGCCTACGCGGTGCGTAGCTGTTCCGCGTCCTGAGGTGCGGCTTCTGTCGTCTCGTCCAACCCCCGCACTCGCGGCCTCATGTTCTCGAGGAGGAATGCGAGGCCGATGGTTGCGAACATCACGGCGAGGAGGATGACGATGGGCATCGTCTTCGAGCGCGGTCGAAAGATCCTTGCCTGATTCGGACGCACGACCTGCTCGATGACGACGCGGTCAGCCGCTGGGACGTTGCTCGCACGTTCCTGCTCGCTCAGGTATGTCGTAAGCGCGTTCGCGCCGCGTTGCGCGAGTGCGACCGCCGCTGCCGGCGAAGTCGAGATCGCCGTCAGATCGATAAGCGGGAGTTGGATCTTGATGTCACCCCCGGCTACGAGCGGCGTGGCGATGAGCTGCCCAGGCGCCGCACCGCTACGGCGTGTGAGTCGGCGTACGGCGTCGCTCGACGCGAGCTCCGCGTAGAGGACCGCCAGAGTATTGAAACGCGCCGGGTCGGCAACGGGGATTCCGAGCCTCGCTGCCTCCTGTGCGGGCGTCGCTACCTGATTGCCCGCCGAAGGTACCTGCGCGTAGAGGCGCCCCCACGGGAAGCCGCTCTGCGTGACGCCCAGGCGAGTCGTGCTCGACCACAGCTCCGACTGACGGTACGTGAACCCCTTCGTGCTTACGCGGACCGACGACAGCAACGCGAGCGACAATCCGAGCACGAGACCCATCAGCACGATCAGCTTGAAGCGCCAAAGGACCCGGGTATAGAGCCGGAAATCCATCTCAGTCAGTCTCTGGGCGTGAGTTGTCGTCGTTCATGAATCGAGCATGCACGATCGCGCATGATTTGGCGGCCTCAGCGGGCACAAGAGCCATAGTAGAAGGAGATCATTGCGCCGCCTATGCCCGTTGGGCCAGCGTTTTTAGGCCGACGGCCTAGCCGATCGGCTAGAACCCCGCTTCAAGTGTCTCGGCGGGAAGTTTCGCCCTGCGTCTCCGCCGGGCGATCACGCGCCGAATCTCCACGGTGACTTCCGGCGCGCGCCATAGACAGCAGACGAGGTAGACGATGCCGCCGAGCAAGACGAGGAGCACGAGCCGGCCGGCGACCGGCACGCCCACAGTGACCATCGCGGCGCGCGCGCCCAGAACAACCGCGGCCATCACCGTCGTCGCCTGTGCGACACCGTCAAGCGAGCGGACGAAGCGCCAGAGTGGAATTCCAAGCGCGCGAGTAGTGACGTACGCGCTCAGCGGCTCGATGACAACCGCCGTAGCAGCATAGAACGCGGCCACGCCGACGACGCCCCACCGCAATCCCAGGATCACGGCGCCGATGCTGCCGGTGAACCAGAGCATCGTGAACCAAAAGAGTGTCCCCGCACGGTTGATCGCAAGCAAGACTTCACCGTTGAGGGTATGGAGTGCTTGGATGAGCCCGACGCAAGCGAGAATCTGGATCACCCGTGTGGCCTCACTCCAACGGGGCCCTAGCACGACCTGGACGAAATCCGGGGCAACGACCACGAGGCCGACGAGCGCCGGCATCGAGATCAAGGCGACGAGACGGGTGGCTCGAATCCAGACGTCAGCCAACCGTTCGCGATCGTCGTTCATGCGCGAGAACGCGGGGAAGAAGACCTGCTGGAGCGGCCCCGCAATGCGCGAGAACGGCATAAGGATGACGTTGGTGGCGAGTGTGTACGTTCCGAGTGATGCCGCGCCGAGAAAGCGCCCGATGATGAGATTGGGAAAGCTACGGCCCATTTGGTACAGCAGGTTTTGGCCAAAGACGTTTCCGGCGAAGCCGCCGAGGCGGCGCAAGCTCTCGACCGAGAATGTCAGCGACGGACGCCACGGCGTCACATACCACAGAAGCGCGGTCGAGATACCTGTTTCTGCAAGCTGTTGACCGACGATCGCCCATGCTCCGAAACCGGCCAGCGCGACCGATATTCCGACGGCGGCGCCGACGAGGGTGGCGGCAATCTGGCGGAGCTCGAGTCGGCGGAACTCCATATCGCGTACGAGGAGCGCCATCTGGGTTGTGCCGAGCGCGCTCACCATAAATCCCAAAGAAAGCGCTACGAAGAGGGGACGAACGTCCGGTTCTCCGTAGAAGGCGGCCAGCGGGCCGGCGAGCGCGATGCCCCCCAGCGCAAGGAGCAGGCCGAGCCCCGCGTTCGTCCAGAAGACGGTCGAGCGGTCTCCATCGCGCAGGTCGCGCCGCTGAATCAGCGCTGTCCCGAGAGCGCTGTCTGTGAAGACAACCACAAAGCCCGAGAAGACGAGCACCATCGCCGCGACGCCCCAGTCGTGCGGGGCGAGTAGCCGCGCCAGGATGAGGGCAACGACCATCCGCGAGATCTGGAGAGTGACTTGCGACCCCGCCTTCCAGGCTATGCCGCTTCGGATGCGGGATCCGATCGAGTCGAAGGAGTCGTGCTCGCCGGTCGTCATGCGCTCGCACGCGCCAGAGGGGGTGCGATCACGTTCTCAAGGAAGGTTCGGAGGTCCACAGCGAGCGAGCTGGTCGTTGGCAGTGCCGTAGCCGCCTCTTGTGCCAGTCCGAGAGCCATTTCTAGGTCGTCCGGCGTCTCAGCGAGCGTCACCAGCCCTGCTTCGGCGAAACGACGGCCGAGTTGAAGCTGATGGTCGTCGACCGCTTCGCCGAAGGACTTCCGGCGAGGGACGACGACTGGACGTTTCGCATTCGCGAGCGCGACCATGACCGAGCCGACGCCGGCGTGTGTCACGACGATCCGGGCGCCGCGAATTGTCTCGACCATGCTCTCAAATGTGAGGAAGTCGAACACCTCGGCGCGCGGAGAATGAATCGCCGATGAGTGCCCGTGCTGCACCACGACCTCCTCGTCGATCGAGAGCTCGGCAACCGCGCGGAGGAGCCGGTCGAAGCGGGCTTCGTTCGTGCCCACCGTGACGAAGATCATGCGCCCCTCGAGAAGACGTTGCCGACGAATCTCGACCGTGGCAGCCTTTGCGCGAGCTCGGGCCACTGTACATAGCGACGGTCCGCGATTGGTGCGATCAGCCGATAGCTGAGCGACGGTCCTTCGATCCGCGCCAGGCTCTCGACGTAGACAACGGTTGCGCCGCGAAGCTTCGCTACCCACGCGAACGGAACGGCCACACCTGCGCCGGTCGTGAGAATCACCTTCGGCCGCACTTCGCCGACCAAGCGCCAAGCGGCAATCAGGTTCCGAAGCAGATTCTTAACGCTCCGATTTGTCGGCCCGTGGGCGAAGTAGACACGCTCGCTCGCAAGTAGCGATCGCGCATCGCTCTTGTCGAAGGTTACCCAGGCGCGGGTGAACTGCTCCCAGGACTCGCGGAGCGCGACGAGCTGTAGAAGATGCCCGCCAGATGAGCATACGAGCATGAGTTCGGCGCGACTCGAAGGCGTCGGGCTCAACGAGCCTCACAACTCGAAGCTCCCGAACGCTCGTGAGGCAGCGGTTTCCGTACAGTGATATGCATCGGAGACAGCTTATTCCGACGGCCTCTTGGCAACCACGACCGGATTGCCAGAACTGAGCTAGCCGTCTGGCTAGATGGCAGCGCGATGGCAGCCGCGCGCGGCAATGTGAGCCAGACGACCTTGGCTTTCGGTGTCAGATCAACTATCCGAAGGACGGCGCATGTGAAGGACCGCAAAGCGATCGCTTACGAAGGCGAGTCCCGCTCGCCCGAGATGGTCGGCGATCTCCGCTGACGAGCACGAAGCAAAATCATGGACCTCGACAAGTACTTCGTCGACGATTTGCCAATCCTCGACGGGCGTCTTCAGCACGATCTCGCATTCCGCACCCTCGGCGTCGATCTTGACGATGAGACGTCTGCCCACCGAACTCTGAGTCGTAGAATCAAGGACGTCCGTCATTGCCGTGCACTGGACGACCTGAGTGACCATTCGCTCGGTGAGCGCGGACGAAGAAAGTGAGGAAAGCGAGTGCGCCCAGGACTCCGGATCCACCCGAAGCTCTACCTCGCCTGTACTTGCAGCAACGGCTGCCCGACGCGTCTCCCATTTCGAGCTTAGACGCATGAATGACCGTGCTGTCTCGTTAAGAAGCCCGAAATTTTCTCGTTCGGGTTCGTACGAGAAGACCCTGTCCGCGCCGTGCATGAGCGCGTAGGCACCGAAGTATCCCTTATGGGCTCCGATGTCGATGACCGTTGAATTGCCGAACTCAGTTTTGTAGCAGCGGCGTATGAAAATGTCCCAAACGACAGCACGGTCTGTCTCGTAGTTCGCAGGCGACAGGAAGATCTCGCCCTCCTTAAATCCCAGCTTGTACGAATCGACTCTTCGCGAGTGCTGCCCGAAACCGTGGCTTAGGAACTGCAACTTCGTCAGGAACGGAAGCTCGGGCGACAAGAAAATCTGCCACGTTGCGTCGATGCGCCTGTGCAAGGCGGACTTCGCTTTTTGAAACGTAATACGCATAGGGTTTGTGGTGCGGGTACGACGTTACTGCGCCGTCAGCTTCTGGCGCAATGGGGTTCGACGTCGATGTGCGTTGGCGACCGGGATGGGGGCCAATGGACGGAGAGCGGGCCCGAGGCTCTAGCCGATCGGCTAGGCGGAGTCGCCAAAATGCTGTCAGATCGGGGCGTGAGACCGATGACCCGGTTTTTCTAGGATGGAGGCATGACGCAGGCTCCTGCCGCTGCTTCGGACGCATCAACCCGCGACTCCATTGCGGTCGTTGTGCTGACCCACAATCGGGTGCACCTGCTGCAGAAGTGCGTCGAGAACGTTCTCATGAGCTCGACCCAGGCGACACGCGAGATCGTGATCTGGAACAACGGGTCGAGTGACGGGACCCGCGACTATCTGGACGCCCTCGAAGACCCGCGGATGACGGTCATTCACAGTGAGGCCAACATCGGCCAGAACGCATATGCACGCGCGTTCGAGCTGACCTCTTCGGACTATCTCGTCGAGCTCGACGATGACGTTGTCGGCGCCCCGCCGAACTGGGATGCGCTTCTGCTCGATGCCTATCGGCGGCTGCCAGGCATCGGATTCCTCGCCGCAGACCTCGCAGACGACCCGTACGACGAGGCCAGTCATTATCGATATCGGGTCAGGCCCCATGAATACACCCCAACCGAGGTAAATGGTGTGCGGCTTCTTGAAGGACCCGCGGGGGGGGCGTGCGCGATGACGGCACGAAACCTCTACCTCAGCGTGGGCGGCTTCCGCCAAAATCGCAAGCTCGTGTTCTGGCAGGAGGAGCCAGCCTACATCAACGACATCCGCACACTTGGCTACGCGCCCGCTGTGCTGGCAGACTTGAAGGTTCACCATACGGGCGGAGCCCACTACGGTGCGAACTCGTCGGCTAAGAGCGAGTTCTGGGCCGCGTACTGGAGAATGCGAGCCCGCCGCGTTGCAGTGAAGAGAATCCTCTTCCGACTGCCGTTCTTCCGACGCCTCAATGACCATTTTGGCTGGTTCGTCGCGCCCTCCTGATTCCAAGCACACAACCTTCGCGCCGAGACCGGTCGGGTGCTAAGACTTCGCCGTTGCTTGGGATCTTCCGCACACTCCGCTCGTGGTCAGCTGAAAGCCCCACCGCTCAGCGCTGGCGAGAACGGCGCTACAGCCTCTTCCTCGCCGCCTGTGCCGTCCGCCCGACCGATCGCATAGTCGATGTGGGGGCTGGCTGGGGCGCTGCACTCGAGAGGTTCAACAAGACGAATCCAATCGTCGCAGTCGACCTGAGCCCGCAACCCAGTGAGTGGCTGTCTTCGGCCAACGTTACCGTCGTCCAAGGCGATGGGACTCAGCTTCCTTTCGCGGACGCCGAGTTCGACGTCGCATTCTCGAACTCGGTCATCGAGCACGTCCCGCCTGACCTTCAACATCGATTTGCAGCGGAGATCAGTCGCGTCGCGCTGCGATACTTCGTCCAGACGCCGAGCAGGTATTTTCTGATCGAGCCGCACTACCAGTTTCCACTTTTCCAATTTCTGCCCAGACGTGTGCGGCGCGCCCTGAATCGCCACTTCACGCTTGGTTGGCAGCCGAAGGGTCAATGGGAGGAAATCACGCTCCTCTCCGCCCGCGATCTGCACCGTCTCTTTCCGGATGCGGAAATCAAGCGCGAGCGGTTGCTCGGGCTCACGAAGAGCCTGATCGCCGTCCGTCGATAGCTCAGCGCGCCTCGTCGGCCCCAACGTCGGGCCGACCGCCCTTAGGTCGCTTCTGGCCGTCGATGTCGCGCCTTGGATAACTCTTGGGATTCCCGCTGTTGATCGCGGCGGCGCCGGGCCTCAGGCGCAGGTTGTTGTTGCGATCGACGAAGCCGCCCGGCGCGTTCTGATCCGTGGCGTGGCACTTGCCGCCCTGGAGGACGTTATAGCTGTAGACAAAGGGAGCCACGGGGCCGCCGCCGGTCCGCGGTGCCTGGCAGTAGCCGAAGCCCATGATGTTGCCGACAAGCTCGACCGGCGTGCCGTCCCCCCAGCCGCCACCGATGAGGATCGGGCCGACGATCGAGTTGTAACGGAAATCGAGGTTCGCGTAGTCGCCGGACTGGATCGCGTAGGTGTTCCCCGAGCGGTAGAAGAAGTTGTTCTCGACCAAGATGTTGCGGGTCACGGGTCCGCTGCCGAACCAGGAGATGTGCAGGTTGGCAGTTGCGCCGCGACCTCCGTTGGCGGTCGCGCAGTTCTTGAACACCGAGTTTCGGATCGTAATTCCGTCTCCGGCGCCGATCTGCAGACACTCGGTGTGCTCGGAGCCCGCTGCCTGCCAGTCATGGAAATAGACGCCGTCGAAGAGGATGTTCCGCGGTGGGCGGTTGTCGCCCGCCCCCGCTTGAAGCTGCGAGTGGTAGGGACAGACGCCGCACGTCACCTCTCCGCCGATGAAGGCGATGTTCGCCGGCCCCTGCATCCAGAACCCATGGTTCTTGATGCTCCTGAACAGTACGTGGTGAGCCTCACGCGGAAGCTCCAGGTCAAGCAAGGTCATCTTGCGTAGCTCGAGGTACGAGCCCCGCACGAAGAACTGGCCCGCCACCGTGACGCGCGCCCGGCTCGCCGGGCGAAAGATCACGTTTGGCCCTCGCCGACCGAGGCGGGTCGGGATCTCTTGGTTCGCGTACCGACCCCCCGCGATGTTGACGGTCGTTCCGGGCCTGGCCACGGCGTAAGCGCGGCCGAAGCTCGCGCACGGTGCGCTGCGAGTACAGTGGCCGGCGTCCGAGCCCGATGGGGTAACGAAGAGCTGGCGACGGGGTGCGGCCGTGGCCGGCAAAGCGCCTTCTGTCGGAACTACTGCGATTGAGAGAAGAACGAGCGAGAGGGCGGCCAGTCGCACCGGAATAGTCTGCGGCGAGGCGATGCCGCCAAGGTAGCAGGGTCCCGTTGGCGTCTCTCGCTCAGCCGCGCTCGTCCGCGCCCGCGTCAGGGGCTCCGCCCAGAGGACGCATCTGACCGTCGATGTCGCGGGTGGGGTAGCTGGTTGGGTCGCCGCGGTTGATCGCCGCGGCACCGAGCAGGAGGTGAAGATCTGAGTTCGGGTCTATGAAGCCGCTGGGGGCGTTGTAATCGGTCGAGCTGCAAGTTCCGCCCTGGAGAACGTTGTAGCGGTAGACCAGAGGCGCAACAGGACCTGGGCCCCCAGGTGGCGCCTGGCAGTCACCGAAGCCCATGACGTTCCCGACCAGCTCTACCGGGGTGCCATCCCCCCAGCCGCCGCCGATGAGAATCGGGCCGACGATCGAGTTGTAACGGAAGTCCAAGTTGCGGTAGTCGCCGGCCTGGATCGCGTATGTGTTTCCCGAGCGATAGAAGAAGTTGTTCTCGATCAGGATGTTTCGCGTCACCGGCCCTGTCCCGTAGAAGGAGATGTGCAGGTCCGCGGTCGCGCCGAGGCCGCCGTTCCCGGTGCCGCAGTTCTCGAACGTCGAATTCCGAATCGTCACTGCATCCCCTCCGAGGATTTGCAGGCACTCGACGTGCTCCCCGGAGATTGAGTGCCAATCGTGGAAGTAGACGCCGTCGAAAAGGATGTTCCTAGGCGGCGCCGAGTCCGAGCCGCCGTTCTCTATGTGGGAGTGATACCCGCAGTACCCACAGGTGATCTCGCCACCGATGATCGAGATGTTCGATGGGCCCTGCATCCACACGCCGTTGTTGATGATGTTTCGCATCGTGACGTCGTCGGTCTCTCGTCGGAACTCCATCTCTCTGACTGCCATATCCCGCACCTCGAGATGCGAGCCGAGGATCAGCAACTGCCCGGTCACAGTCACCGAGGCGCCGGCGGCAGGCCGGAATAGAACGTCTACGTTGGAGGTCTTCGAAGCGTCCGGATCGATCGTCTCGGCCGCATAAGAGCCGGCGGCGACCTCGACGGTCTGGCCAGGCGAAGCGACGCGGTACGTCCTATTGAACGAGCGGCAGGGCAGCGCCTGCGTGCACGGATTCGAGTCCGAGCCCGTTGGTGACATGAACCAGTTCGCTGGCGGCGGTGGCGGTGGCGGTGGAGGCGGTGGCGGTGGAGGCGGTGGAGGCGGTGGCGGTGGCGGTGGCGGTGGAGGTGGAGGTGGAGGTGGAGGTGGAGGTGGAGGTGGTGGCGGCGGAGGAGGCGGTGGCGGTGGCGGTGGCGGAGGCGGAGGCGGAGGCGGAGGCGGAGGATTACCGATCGGAGTGTTCATGTCCGATTGGATCTCGCTCGCGCTCAGAGAGCGGTTGTAGATCCGGACCTCGTCGATCAGGCCCGCGAACCACTCGGACCAGATCGAGTTGCCGCCCATCCTGAGCGCGCCGGTCGAGGGCGCGATCAGGCCGGGCGCGAGGAGGCTTCCGACCTCGCTTCCGTTGACGTAGAGACGGAGGGTGACGGAGTCGTAGGTCGCGGCCAGGTGCGACCACGTGTTGAGTGGGAGGCCGGTCGCGCCGTCTACCTGGCGCGCGCTGCCGGAAACGAAGACCTGGCCGTCGGGAGCAGGCTGGGTCTCGTCGTTTGCATAGAGCCCGTAGGCGAGATTCGAGGCCTGCTCCTTGAAGATCACGGTCCGCCAGAGGGTGCCGAGCGCGCTTGGCTTGACCCAGCCCTCGAGCGTCATCCCGAGCGTCAGGTCGAGCGAGCTCGCATCCGGGACGCTGACCCAGTCGCCGACGCCGTCCATGGACACGGCCGCACCGAAGCGACCGGAAGGCGACCAACCCGCACCCGTGAGCGTCCCGTTGTTGCCGAACCCCGAGGAATCGCCGGCGGAGCCACCGGAGCCCTCGTTGAAGGCATAGGCCCCAACCAGCCCGGCAGGTGGAGGTGGAGGTGGAGGTGGAGGTGGAGGTG
>JBGPKY010000085.1:0-10488 GCA_041486205.1 Actinomycetota bacterium | reverse complement strand
CTCGTGACGGCGAAGGAACGGGCGTGAAGATCAAGGGGACGTGCCGGCGGTGCGGGCGCGAGTTCCTGGTCGAGCAGGTCATCGGGAACGGGGGCCGCTGTCCGTGGGACGGGAAGCCGTTCCAGGCCGACTACGCGGTCGTCGTCGTGGACGCTTTGCGCGATGCGGAGAGCGCCGGCAACACGCTTGAGAATGCGCTCGAGAAGCTCGCCGACCTGGATCCGGCGTTCGTGCTGGACCCTGGTTCGGTGATCGACACGCTGCGCGGGTCCCTCGAGCGCCTGGAGCGCCGACACGGCAAAGCCTGAGTCGGCTTCGGCCGCTGGGAATCGCTACCGGGTCGAGGTCTTCGGCGACGGCGGCTGGCGCGTCCTGATCGTCAACCCCGAGGGCACGCCCGTCTCTGAGCGCTCTTGCCAGGATGAGACCGAAGCCTGGACGTATGCGTCCACCGTCCGCCAGCATGTCTACTGGCTATCGGAGGAGAGATTCCGGGAGTACTACCGGCTGCCCGAGTCGGAGGAGGCCTGAGCTTTGGGGTTCAACGCGATGCAGCCGGGAAGGATCAAGCGCGGCGACCTCCTGTACCTCCTCGCAGCGATCGTCGTGATCGTCAGCCTCGTCGTCTGGGCGACTCGTTAGGGGGATGGACGACGCCGAACTTGCCGAGCTCGACTTCTGCTACGTCACCACCGCGGGACGAAGGAGCGGCAAGCCCCACACGATCGAGATCTGGTTCGCCCTCGATCGCGGAGTTGCGTACATGCTGTCGGGGGGTACGGACAGATCCGACTGGGTCCGCAACATCCAGGTGAACCCCACCGTGGGACTTCGCGTCGGCGATCGCGAGATGATCGCGCGGGCTCATATCGTCGAAGACCCCGACGAAGACAAGCTGGCCCGGCGGTTGCTGGTCGAGAAGTACACACCCCGCTATAAGGACGACCTCGAGGAGTGGGGCCGGACCGCGCTCCCGATCGCCATCGAGCTTCCCGTCTAGCTCTCGTCGAAGCCTATCGAGAAGAGACGCTCGAGGTCGTGCTTCGAGTAGACCTGGAAGGCGATCAGCGTCTCCGTCTGCACGACGCCTTCGACCTTGGCGATGCCGCCGGGGATGACCTTCGCGAGGTCGTCATGATCCGAGACGCGCACGATCGCGACGAGGTCGAACTCGCCGGCCACCGAGTAGACCTCGCTCACGCCTTCGACGGCGGCGATGGCCTGAGCGGCCTCCGGTATCTCATCGATCTCGCACTGGATCAGGACCACGGCATGGACCACTAGGCACGCTCCAGGATCACGGCGAGGCCCTGCCCGCCTGAGATACAAAGGGTCGCGAGCCCGAGCGAATAGCCCTGCTCACGCATCTCGTACGCCATCGTGAGGATCAGCCGTGCGCCGCTCATCCCGATCGGGTGCCCGAGCGAGATACCGCCGCCCTTCACGTTCAACTTGTCGCGGTCGAACTTCAGCTCTCGTTCGCAGGCGATGACCTGCGCGGCGAAGGCCTCGTTGATCTCGATGACGTCCATGTCGGCGAGCGAGAGACCGGTCTTCTCGAGGACCTTCTTCGTCGCGGGGACCGGACCGATGCCCATGATCGCCGGGTCGACGCCAGCCCACGACATCCCGATGATGCGAGCGAGAGACTCGCGGCCCTCGGCTTTCGCGCGGGACTCGCTCATCAGCAGCATCGCCGCGGCACCGTCGGTGATCCCGGACGCATTGCCCGCCGTGACGCTGCCTTCCTTGCGGAAGACCGGCGGGAGCTTCGCCAGGGTCTCGAGCGTGGTTTCGGGCCGCGCGTGCTCGTCTTCGGTCACCGTGACCGTCTGCCCCTTCTTCGGGCCGGGGGCCTCGACGGCGAAGATCTCGACCGCGCGGCGGGCCTTGGCGAGTTCGGCCTTCTGTTGCGATTCCAGCGCGAACTCGTCTTGCTCGGCGCGGGAGATGTCGTACATGTCGACGAGGTTCTCCGCGGTCTCGCCCATGATGAGGCCGCAAAGTGGATCGAGGAGGCCGTCCCGGTACATGCCGTCGTAGACGATGGCGTCTCCCATCCGGTAGCCCGTTCGCATGCGGTCGAGGATGAACGGAACGCGGGTCATGTTCTCCATGCCGCCCGCGAGCACGACGTCGGAGTCTCCGAGCTGGATCTGCTGCGCGGCGAGTTGAACGGCCTTCATGCCGCTACCGCACGCGATGTTCACGTTGTAGGCGGAGACCTCCTTCGGCACGCCGGCGCGGACGCTGACCTGGCGGCCGGTGTTCGGGCCGTTCCCCGCCTGGCGAGCGTGACCGAAGATGGTCTGGTCGACCTGCTCGGGCTCCACGTTCGCGCGCCGCATGGCCTCGACTGCGGCGAGCGTACCCAACTCGACGGTCGTGACCTCGGAGAACGCACCCAGGAACTTTCCGATGGGCGTGCGCGCGCCCTCGAGGATGACCGCTCGTTCCATGGTGGCTCCCAGTCTATCCGGAGCCACCGGCCGGCAGGTTCAGGCCTGAACCGGGACCTCGTAGACCTCATCGGTAGGATGTCCGGCCCGCTCGTGGATGCGCTTCACGGCTTCGGCGTTCGGTGCCTCCGACAGGCAGAACACGAGCCCGGTCGCGGGATCGGCCCACGCGTGCTTGAAGTCGACGCTCTCCTCGCCCTGGATCGCGAGGTCGGCGTTGTGCGCTTGCGACAGGAGCTCGGGCGTGATGCCCTCCATCCCGCGGTGCACGTCCATGAATTCTGCCATGGGTCCCCCTCATCCGTGCGGATGCCAGACCATAATGCGCGGCCTGGCGGCCGACAAGTTGGCGGTTTCAGGGACGACCCGGGTTCCCGCGATCCCAGGCTCGGAGTCGAGCCAGGAGATGGTGGAGCTCGGCGCCGCCGGCGACCCGCTCGGAGGGCGCGCGCTCGGCATCCTCGATGCGAACGGGGTTGCGGGCTACCCAGGCCCTGACCGCGGAGAGTTCATCGGCGCGCTCGCGGGGACAGGGGTCGGCGATGGGCTCGGCTCCGTCGCCCCGAACCAGAGCGCCGCTGGACAGCCTCAGCCGGTTGCCCTGTGCGTCGAGCAACACCAGTCGCCCCGAGCCGAGCAGCCAACCGTCGGCGCGAGCCCGCGCGAGCGCCTCCGCGAGCGGGCGCAGGCGGTCACGCGCGAGCGCGGCTTCTTCGAACCGCTCTTGCGCCGCGAGGCCGTTCATCCGGCCCTCGAGCGCTTCGAGGAGCCCGCCCGGAGCGGAAAGGGAGGAGATGAGCATCCGGACGAGCTCTCCGTAGTGCTCGGGGTCGATGCGGCCGTCGCACGGCGCAGGGCACCGACCCATGTCGGCGAGGGCGCACGGCGCGAAGCGCGTCGACGGCCGCATCGACTTCGTGCACCGGCGGATCGGAACTGCTTCCTCGAGGGCCTCTTTCGCGAGATGCGCAGCCTGCGAGCTTGCGAACGGACCGAGGAACGCACCTTCGCCTTTCGGCTCGCGGACGACCTTGATCCGGGGGAACGCGTCGGCGAGATCGATCTTGAGGTACGCGTAGCGGCGCCAGGTCTTGCCGCGGCGGTTGTACTTCGGTTCGTGCTGGCGGATGAGGCGGGCTTCCAGGACGAGCGCCTCCAGTTCCGAGCCGGTCGGAAGCCCCTCCACCGCAGCGGTCTCGGCGAGGAGGTCTTCGATCTTCTTTCGTGAGTCGCCGTAGAAGTAGCTCTTCACGCGGCTGCGGAGGTCTTTCGATTTGCCGACGTAGAGCACGCGCCCGTCGCGGTTCCGGAACACGTAGACACCTGCCGCGCGAGGGAGGTGGTCGGCGAGGCGGATCTTCCCGAAGTTCGGACGGCCGCGTGCGCGGATCGCGTACCGGAGGTCCCCGAGGGTCAGGATGCCGAGACGCCCGCCCAGGTCGAGAAGGCCGTGGAGGACTTCGGCGCATGCTTCGGCATCTGCTAGCGCGCGGTGGTTGGGCTGCACCGCCGTTCGGAAGTACTGGGCGAGCGTCTGCAGGCGAACGTTCGGCACATCGGGCCAGACGACCCGGCGCGCGAGGCGCGCCGTGCAGAGGGGCGGCCCAGGGATCGGCTCGTAGTCGAGGCGGAGCAGGTTCGAGTTGAGGAAGCCCCAGTCGAACCGAGCGTTGTGGGCGACGAACACGGCGCCGGGTCCCATGAACTCCACGAACTGCGGCAGCGCCGATCCGATCGGCGGCGCGTCCGCGACAGCGAGGTCGTCGATCCCGGTCAGGTGCGTGATGAACCGAGGGATCGGCTGCTGCGGGTTCACGAGCGTCTGGAAGGCCCCGAGCCGCTCGCCGCCGCGGTACTTCACCGCTCCTATCTCCGTGATACGCGAGTCCGAAGGGGAGCCGCCGGTGGTCTCGAGGTCGACGACGCAGAAGAGGACCTCGGAGAGGGGCACGCCCTCCTCGAGCGTGGTCTGCACGACTTCCGCGAGCACCGTGTGCGCCTCCCACGGGGCCGCGTGGGATCGCCCACGATACCGAACACCTGTTCGAAGGTCAAGAGGACGAGCGAGTCCTCGACGCGAGGTTGGGGGCGCGCTCAGGGCTTCGGGTAGAGGTGCGCCTCGACCATGAACGCGAGCAGTTGGCCGATCGCGATATGACATTCCTGGATGTGCGAAGTCTCAGTGCTGGGTACCCGGATGGCGACGCTCGCCATAGGCGCGAGCTTGCCACCCGACTCACCGGTGAGCGCGATCGTCCGCAGGCCTTGTGCCTCAGCCTGTTCGAAGGCCCGTACGACGTTCACGGAGTTGCCGCTCGTCGAGATGCCGATCAATACGTCGCCGGCTCGTCCCAGCGCCTCGACCTGCCTCGCGAACACTTCCGCGAAGCCGAAGTCGTTCGCGACCGCCGTGAGGAGCGAGGTGTCGGTCGTCAGTGCGATCGCGGCGATGGCCGGCCGATGGTTGTCGAGCGTGAGCGTGCTGACGAACTCGGTCGCGAGATGCTGAGCATCACCGGCGCTGCCGCCGTTTCCGCAGAAAAGGAGCTTCCCGCCGTCGGATAGGGCGCTGACCAGCAGTTCGGCGGCCGCGACCGCGTCCTCAGAGCACGCCTCGGCGGCGCGCGCCACGACTGATGAGGTCTCCAGCAGGTACTCTCGCGCCCGGTTTCCGCTCATCCGACCTCCGCCATCACGATCCCGCGGATGATACCGGCCGCCTCGCGTAGATCGGCCGCCACGCGATCGGCCTGCGCGGTAGCCCCCTTCGCAGCTTCCTCCTCGCCGTGACCGGTCCCGACGAGGATCGTCGTCGCGCCGACAGCTCGTCCGAAACCCATGTCGGCTGCATGGTCCCCGACCACGAACGCCTCGCGCAGGTCGAAGCCATGGTCGGCGGCGGCTGCCAGCGCCATCCCGGGCTTCGGTTTCCGACAGTCGCAACCGTCCCGCGGCATGTGCGGGCAGTGGTAGATGGCATCCAGCTCGACACCGCCTTCAGCGAGCAGATCGCGGAGGTGGGCGTGGATCTCGGCGAGCCCTTCCTCACTCAATAGGCCGCGCCCGATGTTGGCTTGGTTCGTGACGACGACGAGACCGAGACCGAGCGCGTGCAGCTCGCGGAGCGCCTCGAGCGAACCGGGCACCAGCTCCAGCTGATCCGGATCGGATAGGTGGTCGACCTCGTGGTTGATCGTGCCGTCCCGATCGAGAAGAACGAAACGCCGGCTCACGTGACGGTCGGTCTCCACACGCGCTCGCCCAGGTGCGCCTCGACACCGCCGGCGTGGAACGCGAAGTCGGCGAACTGTCCGCCGAGCTGCTCCAGCTTCGCGCGAACCGCGGGTTGGTTCTCCGGTCTGCAATACAGCAGCAGGTAGCCGCCACCGCCCGCGCCGCAGATCTTTCCCCCGACTGCACCCGACTCGCGCGCGGAAGCGAATAGCTGCTCGATGTGCGTCCCTTCGGCGATGTGCGGGTTCATCCTCTTCTTGCTCTCGTAGGCGGTGTGGAGCATCTCGCCGAGCGTGTCGACGTCTCCGGATTCCACGGCGTCTCGCATATCGTAGGCCATCTCGTGGAGCTGCTTCATCCCTTGGATCGTCTCTTCGCGCCCCTCGTGATACAGCCGGATCTGCGTGTCGATCAGCCCGAGATCCGTGCGCACCGAACCCGTATAGCAGAGCAATAAGTTGCGCTGCAGCGTCTGCAGCACGTCGACCGAAGTCTGAACCGGCGTCACGCGCGTGCCGGCCGACGAGAACTCCAGCAGGTTGAACCCACCGAACGCTGCCGCGTACTGATCCTGCCAGCCGCCCGGTATGCGCAGGTCGTCGCGCTCGATCGCGTAGCTGACGCGGGCGAGCTCTTCGGCGCCCAACGACCGCCCAGCCAGCGCAGCGAGCGCGCCCACCGAGGCCGTGACGAGCGCCGACGATCCTCCGAGCCCGCTACCCGGCGGCGCGTCCGAGCGAACGTCCACGTCGATCCCGCCGTCGACGCTGATCCTGGCGATCGCCGCCTTCGGCAGGTCCATCACGCCGTCGTAGACGGGTCCTTCGTCGAGGCCGTACCGGACGAGATGTCCGAGGTCGAGCGAGCGGATCCGAACCTCTCGGTCCTGGCGCCTCGACATGGAAACGTAGGCGTAGTGGTCGATCGTCGCGGAGAGCACCGCGCCGCCGTGGCGTTCGAAGTAGTGAGGGAAGTCGGTTCCTCCGCCGACGAAGCTGATGCGGAGGGGCGCGGTCGAGCGCACGGAGGTCTCGTTCATCAGCCTGGTCAGTATGGGCGCGCGACCGCTCCGGTGACCAGCGCGCTCAGGCGACGTAACGGTGGAGCCTGCGACGTTGCTGCTCGGTCAAGCCCCCCCACACGCCGTAGCGTTCGCCGTTCTTCAGCGCCCAGGCGAGGCAGTCCACCTTGATCAGGCACCCCCCGCAGTAGGCGAGGGCCGGGCCGGCTTCCTCCTCGGAGGTCGGGAAGAAGACGTCGGGGTCGATGCCGTGGCAGGCCGCTCGGTCTTGCCACATGTCCGGGGGGGAAGGATTGGCGGGAAGGCTCCTGATGTCGATGCCGGCGATCCGCTCTCTGCTCACCCTGGCTCCTGCCTGCGAGTTGCCCAGAACCCCTCGTGTCCCGGCGGCCGGGCATGCCGTTCGGGCTCAGACGCATTGATAACAAACCGTGTCGAGCAATTGAAGGCTTGAAAAGCAAGACGCGCCGTAGTAGTCAGGGCCGGAGCTCGAGGGCTGGGCGGCCCGTGACGGCTCCTCAGCTCCGGTGCGCGAGTGCGACGCCGGACCGAGTCGAAAGCGCCGCTTCCCGGGAACCCCAGGCGACGCGAGCCAGCAATACCGGGCCGCCGCCCACCGACGTCGCGCTGGTAACGACACCCACCTCGACGTCATCGACCACGACGGGGTCGCCGCCGCCGACCTGTCCGTCGGCGCGCAGCGCAAGCACCACCTTCGAGGGATGTCCGAGGTTACGGACCTTCGCCACAGACTCCTGCCCGAGGAAGCACCCCTTCGTGAAGTCGATCAGCTCCTCGAGCCCCGCCTCGGCCGGGATGGAATCTTCGCCGACGTCGACGGGGAACCGAACCACACCGCGACGGATCCGCCAAGCATCGACCGCAGCCGTGCCCACCTCGACGAGGTTCTTCTTGAGGAGCATCGCCTCGATCTTCCAGGCATCCGTTGCCCGAAAGACGATGTCCATGCCGAGACCCGAGATCGACGGGCGGCTTCCCGTCCGCACGATCATCCCCGCGACGCGCTCCGAGACCGAGGTGACCCCGAGATCCGTCGCCACGTCGTGCAGCCGGACCTCCGAAGACAGGAGATAGGGCTCGAGGAGTGCATCGATCGAGTTGGGCTGCTCGGGATCTTGTAGCAGCAGGAAGCCATCGGCGCGGCGAAGGACGTGGAAGTCGGCCTTGATGTGGCCGGTAGGGGAGAGCAGCAGGGAGCGGGCCGCCTGACCTTCCGCGAGCGACGCCACCTGAGCCGTCAGGAGATCGTTCAGCCACGCGGGAGCGTCTGCGCCCGTAACCTCGATCTTGCGCAGCCTCGAGCCGTCCACGAACGCGCTTCCCTCTTCGAGGGCTGCGACCTCCGCTTCGATCTTCTCGCCGTTCATCATCTGCGAGGATAGGCCACCGTGGACGTACCGAGGACCCTCGTCGTGACGAACGACTACCCGCCGTGCATCGGTGGCATCCAGCGAACCCTCCACAGCCTGGTCCGAGAGTTGCCCCCGGAGCGGGTCTCTGTGTTCGCGCCGGGGGAGGAAGGCTCGGATCTCTTCGACGCCGGCGAGCCCTACGAGATCTTCCGGGAACCGCGGGAGTTCGTCTGGCCGGGGCCGGAGGCGCGCCGGCACGTTCGGGAGGCGATCCGCGCCAGCGGCGCCGAGGTCGTGCTTTTCGGAGCGACCTATCCGCTGGCGATGCTTGGGCCGGGGCTCGCGAAACGAGGAGTGCCGTATGTCACCGCCGCCCACGGGTTCGAATACTGGCTTTCGCTTGCACCAGGGACGCACGGGTTGATGCGCTACTCCACCTCACGAGCCTCGCGAGTGGCGGTCATGTGCAGCGCCTTCATCGCCCGGGTGGTTCGGACGGCGGTTCCGGACCCGGTGCCGGTCTCGGTGCTGTATCCGGGGGCCGACGCGGAAACCTTCCGGCCGGACCTGCCCGTCGAAGACCTCCGGAGTCGGCTCGGCCTAGGAGGGCGTCCCCTCGTCGTCTGCGTGAGCCGCCTCGTGGCCCGGAAGGGCCAGGACGTATTGATCCGGGCTATGCCGCAGATCAGGGCTCGCGTTCCCGACGCGGCCCTCTTGATCGTCGGAAACGGACCCTACCGCGAGAAGCTCGACGAGCTGGCGACCGCTTCGGCCGTGGGCTCCGTGATCTTCGCTGGACAGGTCTCGGAAGAGGAGCTTCCGCTGTTCTATGCGGTTGGCGACGTGTTCGCGATGCCGTGTAGGACGCGGCTCGGCGGCCTCGAGGTGGAGGGCTGGGGGAACGTGTTCCTCGAGGCCGCAGCCTGCGGGCGCCCCGTCGTGGTCGGGGACTCCGGCGGCGCTCGCGAGTCGCTGGTCGACGGTGAGACCGGGGTTCTGGTCGATGGGACGAACGTCGCTCAGGTGGCGGACGCGGTGGCCTCGCTGTTGGAGGATCCCGCCCGCGCGAGGGTGATGGGAAGGGCTGGCCGCGAGCGCGTCGAGCGCGCGCACACGTGGCCGAGGATCGCGCAGAAGCTCGCCGGGTGGCTCCGGGAGGCGAGTAGCTAGCGGGGGTACGCTGCACCGTGTGACGGAGGATCTTCGGTGCCCGGATTGCGGCGCGCTCGTTTCGGCCGATGCCGAGTGGTGCGGTCAATGTCTCTCGCCGCTCGCTTCCGGGGCTGAGGAGGGCGCCCATCCTGGACCCGAGCCTGTCGCTTCCTCCAGTGGCGAGCGGGAGCTCGCTTCCAACGTCATCTCGCTCGAGCGCCCCGGGAAGGAGCCGAGCTGGCCCTGCCCGTCCTGCGGCCACCAGAACCCGATCGAGCTGAACGATTGCGCCGTGTGCGGAACTTCCTTCGCGAAGCTCTTCCGCGAGGAAGAGGAAGCGACTCGCGACGTCGAACCCGCCGCGGCCTTGTTGTGGTCGGCGCTGTTGCCCGGGCTCGGTCACTGGATGCTCGGCCGGCGACTGGACGGGGTAGCCCGCATGGTGCTGTTCGCCTGGACGGCGGGAACCACCGTGGTGTTGTTCCTATCTCGCTCCGGCAAGGGCGGGCTGGGCTCCGTCGCGTCACTCGTCCTCCTGTTCCTCGGGTCGGCGGCGATCCTCTATCTGGTGTCGGCGCTCGACGCGTACCGGATCGCGTCGGGCGAGGCTGCGTTGGTCTCAGCGCGGATGCTCCTCTGGGGCTCGGCGGCGCTGGTACTGCTGTCGACGATCGTGGCGACCGTCGTCGCCATACCCGCGATGCGGGGCCGCTAGGATGGCTCGCGATGAGTGAACATGCCGAGGGTTCCATCGTGATCGACGCGTCCGCGGCCGACGTCATGGACGTGATCACCGACTACGAGGCCTACCCGGAGTGGGCGGACGTGAAGTCGGCGAAGGTCCTTCAGCGAGGCGAAGGTGGCCTCGCCACTGAGGTCGCGTTCGAGGTGGACGTCCCGGTGCTCGGCAAGGCGACGTACACCCTCGCCTATCGGTACGCGCCCGGGGACGCCGGGGTCTCCTGGGTAACGAAAGAGGCTCGTGGCACGGTGCGCGACATCGCCGGCGAATACCTGCTGAACGAAGTGGAGGAACGGGAGACGGAAGTCACCTACCGTCTGTCGGTCGAGCTTGGCGTGTTGGTCCCGGGTTTCATCCGCACCCAAGGCGCGAAGCGCGTGATCGAGAACGCGCTGGAGGGTCTGAAGCACCGCGTCGAGCTTCTGTGAGCTGCTCTGTGACGGCGAGTGTGACTTCGACGGGAACATCCGTTCCGCGCTGACCCTCCTAGTGGGCGGGCATTCTCGG
>JBGPKY010000084.1:0-10572 GCA_041486205.1 Actinomycetota bacterium | reverse complement strand
CTCGTGTTTGGTCGCCAGCTCTTCGACGGCCCGCTCACCCATCGCCTTCGTGAAGGTGTAGTTGTCCGGCCAGCCGAGGGTCTGCGCGCGGGCCCGACCGTAGTTAACGAGCCGCCTGCTGACCCACGACTTGCGACGCTCCTCGGCGTCGGCCGCGACGCTCATCGGGCCGGCGCGGCCGTGCGCCTTCTTCGCCTTGGCCACGAGGTCATCGAGCAGCTCGGGGCGACGCGAGGCCGCCTCGACGTCCTTGCGCGCTTGCAACGCGAGCTCGGCCTCGGCGCGCCAGTCGACGCGGTGGTCGAGCGTTGCCTCTGGGATGACGCCCTTCTGCACGCCGGCGACATACGCGGTAGATATGTGGACGAGGTGCGGTTTCGCCCCGCTCGCGATCACGGCCTCGTAGAAGCGAACCGCCCCGAGGAGGTTCGTCCTGAATCCCTCGTCGATCGGTGGATCGAACGCGACGGCCGCCGCGCAGTGCATCACGACGTCCAGGTCGGACGGCAGCGGAGGCAGGTCCTCCTGGAAGTCGCCGTCGATCACGTCGATCCGCCCGTCCAGGATCGCCTTGATGCCGTCGTTCCCGTGCCGCTCGCGAAGGACATCGAACGTCGGCCGCGACATCAGCGACTCGACCCGCTGGCGGCCGGAGGATCCGAGCTGCGGCCGGACGAGCAGGACGACCCGCGTGTCCGGGAAGTCGAGCAGCAGCCGCTCGAACACGGCCTGCCCGAGGAAACCCGTCACGCCGGTTACGAGCACGCGCTTCCCGGCGAGTCGCTCGACGATCGACGGCTCGGACCTCGCGAACGGCTTCAGCTTCGAGGCAGCCCTCGGCTTTACAGCCCTTCTGACCTGGGCTTTCGCCTTCGCGGCAGACGGCTTGTTCTCTACCATCCGGCAGATTATGTATTACCTACCACCCGGTAGACAAGTCCCCAGATCCGGTTGGTGTCGGCACCAAATGCCACGCGACATCGCCTTCGAGCGGAAACGGCGACTACCGACCGGGCAGCGGGGCAAAGAACCGACGCATGGCCGACAGGAGCGCGCTCGAAGACATCGCCCCACCGCGGATCGAGGCGATGTGCCCATCGGCCTTCACGAACACGGTGAGCGGCATCGTGGTGCCCCGGAACCCGATGAAGAACCGACCGAGGGGGTCAGAGGCGGTCGAGAACGTCACACCGGCCCTGCGGAGGACCCCGAGCGCTTGGACGGGCTTATCGCTTTGGGCGATGCCGAGGAACCCAACGCGACCGTGGAGCCGTCTGTGGGCGAGCTCCAAGGCCGACAGCATGTTGGCGCACTCCGGGCACCACGAGGCGAAGAAACTGAGGACGAGGGGCTTCCCAGCGAACTCCCCGTAAGACGCCCTGCCACCTCGGCCCAGGCGCGGAAGATCGAACGAGACTAGTCTCCCTCCGGTCCGGAGATCGCCCGAGGAGCTGACACCGTATGCGGGCACCACGGGCAGACCCGGCGCCGCCTTGATCCGGTACAGCGTCACGCCACCGACATCGACGGGCTTCACCCCGAGCGTGGCGAAGAGCGTGCTCCATCTGGCCGCGGCGGCATCCTGGACCACACCGACTGCGACCTGGTGAGCGGCAAGGAACGCCTGGAACGTGGTGGGATCGATGTACTGGGGGGAGCGAAGGCTGAGCGGATCGGTTCCCGCGAAGAACTGCGGTGGAAGGCCAACGTATCCCCTGCCCAGCCGGAAGTACATGCCCGTCTCGGCCTGCCAGAGCATCTCATCGCCGTTCTCATCCCCGATCGCGAGGATGGTCTCGCCGGGAGCGATGTACCGCCGATAGATGCCGTCCGTGATGAAAGACGGCACCGTGACCGGCGGATGGTACGGCGGCGAAGCAACCACCGGCAGGAGCAATAGGGCGCCGGCTGTCACGCACAGCCACCTGATCCCCAGTGCGCTTCGGACGGCCAGCCACCGGGCCACGATGATGCCGATCCCGAGCCACATGTACGCCGTGAACCTTCCCGGCAGCGCGTCTTGGATGAGCGGCATGCTGGCAAGCGCTCGCCATGGGAGTCCGATCGAAGGATCCCCATGAACGTGCAGCACCGGTCCGAGCGAGAGGACCGCCGCTAGCCCGACGAAACCCAGGAGCAGCCACATAGCGCGCTGGCGCCACCCTGTGATCACGGAGTGAAGCAGCACGAAGAGGAGCGGGATCCCGATGTAGGCGCCATCCTCGACGACCGTCGTCGGGAATGGGTGCGCGAATCGTCGGAACGCTCCGCCGCCGATCCACGTGCTGAACCTCGGCACGAGGAAGCTCAGGAGATCGACGGAGCCTCCACCCGGTGTTCGCACCGGACCGTGGGGGACCCCGATGAGGGCGTAGTACAAGTACGGGGAGATGACGACCGCCGTGATCACGTAGGACAACCCGATGAGGCCGGTCGTCAAGAGCACCTGCTTCCGAAGCCCAGCAGGGCCGAGCAGGAAGGCTCCAAGCAGTGCCACGGCAGCCATCACGGTCATCGTTGCGAACACCTCCGTCGAGATGGAGAACTCCACGACGAGGGTCAGGGCCAGAAGGAGCACGAACGCGACACGGCCTAGGGCCCCATCGGACCGCCGAAGGGCGAGGTAGACGGCGAGCGGGACGGGGAAGATCAGAACCAGATTGAGGTGCCCATGCATCTGAGCTACCTCGTAGGTGGAGAACCCGAACAGGTACCCGCCCGCGAGCGACGGGAAGAACGATCGTGTGATCCGCGAGCACGCGAGATACGCGGCCCAGGCAGCGAGAGGCGGGCCGAGGAGCAGCAGGATATTCAGGCTCGCGACGGGGCCCGCCGTGAGGGTGATCGGCGCGGTGACGAGCGAGGGCCCCGGGAGTCCCGTCACCCACGCCATGTTCACGCCATTCGGCACCCACACCACGCGGTTCACGAAGGGGTTCAGCCCGTGCGCGATCGCGTATGGCCACCAACGAAGCACCCACGCGTATAGCTTCGCGTCCTCCTTGCCGACGCCCGTGTATGAGGACGACAGCCGCTCCAGGATGGGGCGTCCCCAGAGAGCTAGTGAGCCCACGGCATACGCGAGGAAAGCCGCACATCCACGTCCGCGGGGACCGAGACGCCGGAGCCGATCCGCGAGGCGGCGCACGCCGACCGCAGGGTGAAAGCGAGAGCGCAACGAGCGTTCGATCGGCGTCCCCTGCTGCGCAGCTCGCGCCATGCCGGCGAGTATCTCCCGAAAGGTCGGAAAACGGACCCCGCCGATGCGCGGCTCTCATGCTACTCACATGCCGGCATATTGCGGTTCTGCAACTCGGCCGGTAGTCTCGCCCCGGTTTGTCTGAAGATCCCACCGAGCCTGCCCGCTGGATCCGCCCTGCCTTTTGGGTCGTTCCAGCCATCGTATTGGCACTGGGCGCAGGCGTCTTCCTCGACACGCGCGGAGGAGGCGGCGGCAACGCGACCACCTCAAGCAGCACCCCGACAAGCCCGACGTTCAACTTCAAGCTCGTGAAGATCGCACCCGTGTCGGCCACGTTCGCGGACCCGAGCAAGCTCATCAGCCCGGCTCGGCCGGCGGCCGTCGCGGCCGAGCATCTACTCAACAAGCTCTATACCGAGGGGTTCCTGGATCGCTCCAACTGGACGGCTGGCTCCTACCGCAACGTGTGGCCGCTGTTCGGGGGAGGAGCTACCGCCGCTGCGCAGAAGCACGCGGCCGTCCTCACGGTGGGTCCTTCGGCCGGAAGCGGTTACGAGATGATCGAGCGCGCGGCCGGGAACCTCACGGTGCGGGTGCTGCTGGACGCGAAGAACGAGCCGGCCACGATGGTCGCCACCGCGCGTTTCACGGCCATCGCAACGGGAACGGACGGCGGCAAGACCGCCCTCGTCTCCGACGGCCGGTATGTCCTGGAGGTGATGGCCGGAGGGTGGCGGATCGTTTCGTTCAACGTGACTCGGACCGATCACCCGGTGACACCGCGGCCGGGCCCGTCCGCCTCATCGTCCGAGGTGCCTTCATGAGGCGCAGGCGCGTCATCGCAGCCGCGGCCCTGGTTGCCTGGATCGCCGGTTCCACGCTCGGCACGGTGACCCTCAAGCGGGCCGTAGCCCAACCGCTGCTGGTGATCGGCAAAGCCCATGCGAGCTACACACCCTCGCTCACCGGCAACAAGCCGATCTTCATCCTCGTCATCGGAAGCGGCGCCCGGCCCGGGGACGACGTGGTCCACTCCCTCGCCGACTCGATACACCTCGTGGGGATCAACCCGGCGCTGCACGAGGCGACCATCCTCAACATCCCTCGAGACTCCTGGGTGAACATCCCCGGCTACGGTTCGAACAAGATCAACGCTGCCATGACCGCCGGAGGGCCGCCGCTGCTCATCCAGACGATCGAATCCCTCACCGGCATCAAGATCGGCTATTACGCCCTGACCACCTTCTGGGGGATGACCACCCTCATCAACAACGTCAAAGGCCTCACGGTCGACGTTCCGTGCGCGATGGTCGACCACTACTCGGGGGCGAACCTACAAGCGGGCGTCCAGCACCTGAACGGCCACGATGTGCTGGCCTTCTCCCGCGACCGCCACAGCCTTCTGTCGGGAGACTTCGGCCGGACGACGAATGCCGGGAGCGTGATCCTCGCCGCCCTCGCGCAGTTCCGGAAGGAGTACACGAAGAACCCCTCCGCCCTCCTGACCTGGCTGGGCGCCGGCCTGCGGAACATCCAGACCGACATCCCGCTCTCCGAGCTCCTGGATCTCGCGTTCACCGCGTATCAGATCAAGGTACCGAACGTACAGAACGTGACGCTGCCGGGATCGACCGGGATGCAGGGATCGCTGAGCGTCGTCTACATATCCGCAACCGCGACGAAGATCTTCCGAGACCTCAAGCCAGACGGTGTGCTCGAGAAGGTGAACGTCCCTCCGAGCCCGCTTGCGAACGGCTGCTGACGCCGTGGGCCGACGTCCGCCACGAACCGGCGGGCGCGGCGCCGGTCATCCCGCCTTGCGACGGCAGTAGACTCGGCTGCTCATGGACATCTCGGAGCTGCAGAACACGATGCGGCGCACGTACTTCGAGCGGGATTCGAAGCGCGGGGCCGACGCGACCTTCCGGTGGTTGACGGAGGAGGTCGGTGAGCTCGCGAGGGCACTTCGCAAGGGAACGCCGGAGGACGTCTTCCACGAGTTCGGGGACGTGCTGGCTTGGCTGGCCTCGCTCGCGAACCTCGCCGGCGTGGACCTCGAGCAAGCGGCCGCGCGATACGCGAACGGCTGCCCGAGATGCGGCCACACCCCCTGCGTCTGCGAGTTCTGAAGACGCCACAGATGGAGTTCACGATCCGGGACGCGACGGTGAAGGACTGGCCGGAGGTGGCCGGGCTGCTCGTCGAGCTCGGGCGCGACGTGCCGCCGTCGGCGACGACGAACCCCTCTCACCTGATCCACTTCGGCGGGCACCTCGGGAGGCGCGAGACTGTGACGCTCGTAGCCGAGCAAGGCGACCGGCTGCTCGGATTCCTCGACATGGAGTACCGGCAGCGCCTCGGCCACCACCGGCCGCAGGCGTGGGTGAACGACCTCGTCGTCACCGCGACCACGCGGAGTCACGGCGTCGGCAAGGCGCTGCTCGACCGGGCGGAGGAGCTTGCCGAGCACCGCGGCTGCTTCCGGATGTCGCTCGAGACCGCGGTCTGGCGCGACCGCACGCACGCGTTCTACATGCGCGAGGGCTGGACCGACTACGGCAAGTGGTTCATCAAGATCCTCGACCCGACGTGGGTCCCGCGGCACCCCGAGGACTGACTAGACCCCGAACACGGCCTCCGCGATCTGGACCGCGTTCAGCGCCGCGCCCTTCCGCAGGTTGTCGGCGCAGGAGAAGAGCAACAGCGCGTCGTCGCGGTCCGGGTCTTGCCTGATGCGGCCGACGAGCGCGTAGTCCAGGCCGGCGGCCTCGAGCGGGCTCGGGTATATGCAGTTCGCCGGATCGTCGCGGAGCTGTACACCGGGCGCCGACGCCAGCACCTCCCTGGCCTCGGCAACGCCGATCGGCCGCGAGAACGTCGCGTGGATCGAGACCGCGTGGCCGACCGGCACCGGCACGCGCACGGCCGTCGCTGCGACATGCAGGTCCGGCAGTGACAGGATCTTCTTCGCCTCGCGCTGCATCTTGATCTCCTCGAATGTGAAGCCACTTTCCGCATCGAACGAGTCGATCTTCGCGACCACGTTGTAGGCGATGGTCTTCCCCATAACGTCGCCGACCGGCATCGCGGAGAGGTCGGGGTGGCCGAGGTCCTCCTCCATCCCGTGCAGCTTCTCGATCTGCTCGGCCAGCTCGCGGATGCCCTTCTGACCGGCACCGGAAACCGACTGATATGAGGAAAGGATCAGCGCGCGCAGTCCGGCCGCGCGGTGGAGCGGCGCGACGGCCATGAGCGCGGTGATGATCGTGCAGTTCGGCACCGCGATGATCTTCGGCTTCCACGCGAGCGACTCCGGGTTCACCTCGGGGATCGTGAGCGCGACGTCGGGCTCCATGCGGAACGCGCTCGAGTTGTCGATGCACACGGTTCCCGCTTCGGCCGCCTGCGGGATCCAGGTCTTGGCCACCGAGCCGCCGCACGAGGACAGCGCGACGTCCATCCCCCGCAGCGCTTCCAAAGACAGCACGCCGACCGTGTGTTCCTCGCCACGGAAGGCCATCCGCGTGCCGGCGGTCCGCTCGGAGGCGAGCAATACGAGCTCATCGAGCGCGAAGTTCCGCTGCTCGAGGGTTCGGACCATCTCGCGTCCGACCGCTCCGGTCGCTCCGACGACTGCTGCTCGCATGGTCGTCCCATGGTACCGGGCACGGCCGGGTCAACCGCGAGAACCGTTACGCGAAACGCCAGGAGTCGAGTAGCCGCTGGAATACGCCCGCGTCCTCTTGGAACCGATCCTGCGGGGAGTTCAGCTGGACCCGCCATCCGACCTGACCCCTTACGACGACGACCTCGCGCTCTTGGTAGGAGACTCCAGCGCCTTCCGACGCGACGGTGAGGTCCCACTCCTGCGCGTCCGCGCCGTCGATCGTGACCCGCCGCGACGGGCCGGGCTTCTGGCCCGCAGCCGTGTCCCGCTGCCGGACGAGGTCGGCGAACTGCTGGAGCCCCATGTCGTTGGTGAGGTCGTGGGCCTCCACGAGCACCACGGTCGACTGCGCGGGCGGCGAGAACTGGTCGAGGTTCACGCTGCCGCCGACCTGCGCCGGCTGCGCGCTCCAGCCCTCAGGAACGTTCACGCAGTAGCCGAAGAGATCCGACTTGAAGTCGAGCCCGCGGCACGGGTCCGGCTTCGTCAGCTTCCACGCGAATAACCCGCCCGCGATCGCCACGACGACTACGAGCGACCCGACCGCGCGCCACGGCGAGGCCGTGGGCGGCGGCTTGATATCGAGCGGCGGCAAGCCCTCGCCCGTTCGCCGCGCTGGCAGCATCAGCGCCGGACCCGGCTCGAGCGAGTGGCCACAGCTCGCGCAGACGGCAACCTCCTCGTCGTTCACGTGCCGGCAGTTGGGGCAAACGATCAACCCTCGCCACCGGCGGGCGTGCCGTCGAGGCCGAAACGCTCGTGGATCGCGCGAGCGGCGCGCTCGCCGTCGGCGGCGCGCACGACGCACGACACGCGGATCGGCGACGTAGAGATCATCTCGATGTTGATGCCCTCGGCCGCGAGAGCATCGAACATGTCCGCCGCGACGCCTGGGTGGCTCTTCATGCCCGCACCGACGAGCGAGACCTTCGAGATACCGTCGTCTACCGAGTAGCGGATCGCGCCGATCTCCTTCACCACGCGTTCGACCACGGCTCCTAGACGCTCGAGGTCGGTCCGCGGGACCGTGAACGACATGTCGGTGCGGCCGTCGTGCGAGACGTTCTGCACGATCATGTCGACGTTCACGCCCTCGGCCGCCACGGCCTTGAAGATGATCGCCGCCACCCCGGGGCGGTCCGGGACCTCGTCCATGGTTATCTTCGCTTCGCCGTCATCGAGCGCCACACCCGAGATCAGAACCTGTTCCATGCCGACCTCGTCCTCCTTGACGACCCACGTGCCCGACTCGTCGTTGAACGACGAGCGCACGTGGATCGGAACCCCGTTCCTGCGAGCGTACTCCACCGACCGCGAATGCAGGACCTTCGCTCCCGCGGCCGCGAGCTCGAGCATGTCCTCGTAAGAGATGCGGTCGATCTTGCGGGCGGCCGGCACCACGCGAGGGTCGGCCGTGAAGACGCCGTCGACGTCGGTGAAGATCTCGCACACCTCGGCTTCCAAGGCCGCCGCCATCGCCACCGCGGTCGTGTCAGAGCCGCCGCGTCCGAGCGTGGTGATGTCGTAGTTCGTCGAAAGCCCTTGGAATCCGGCGACGATGACGACGTTGCCGGCATCGAGGGATTCCTTGATGCGCTTGGGTCGGATCTCGACGATCTTGGCGGCGCCGTGCTGCGTGTCCGTGATGATCCCGGCCTGCGATCCCGTGTACGAAGCCGCCTTGCACCCACGAGCGTTGATCGCGATCGCGAGCAGGGACATCGAGATCCGCTCGCCGGCGGTTAGCAGCATGTCGAGCTCGCGTGGCTCGGGTATCCGGGAGATCTCGTGAGCCATCGCGAGCAGCTCGTCGGTCGTATCGCCCATCGCGGAGACGACCACGAGGACGTCGTAGCCCTCCTCCCGATAACGGACCACACGGTCGGCGACCGTCTGGATGCGGCCCGCGTCGGCGACCGATGTTCCGCCGTATTTCTGCACGATGACCGGCACGGCCGAGGTCCTTCCTCGCGGAGGCTCAAAGGTAGCAGGCGCGGCTGAGCTAGATTCCTCACGTGTCCAAACGAACTTCGCTGGTCGCCGCTGCCGTTCTCCTGATAACGGCGTGCTCGGGGGCCGGGGGCGGGGGGTCGGGAACGCTCACCGTTACGATCGACGGGAAGGCCTTCGCGTTCGATGGCGTCTCGTGCTCGGTCGACCCGAACGCTTCCAACCTCACGGTCGCGGTCGGCGACGAGAGCGCCGGCGACTACGTGAAGCTCGAGGCGGGCTCCCGGATCCCAGGGCAGACGGGCGTCCTATCAGGCGGGGGGACCTTCCACGACTTCGGACTACTCGGTCGCCAGGGCGACACGACCTTCGGGCTGGACCCGGACTCCAAGCTCACGATCGAGCTCCCGAGCGACCTGCGGAGCGGCAAGTTCTCCGGCGGGGTCCGCTTCGGCACGGTGGGCCACCGCTTCGCCAAAGGCACGATGACCGGTTCGTTCGCCTGCTAGGCACGACGACCTGGCCCTCGTCACAGGTTCGACCCTTCGCGGCATAGTACGGGTGAAGCTCTCCGCGGAGGAGGCAGCGCGTGTACGACGAACTCGACGACGGCGAGCTGCTGACGCTCTCTCTTGAACAGCCAGAAGCCTTCGGGAACTTCTACGAACGCCACGCCGAGGGCCTACTTCGTTTCCTCGCTCGGCGAACGCTCGACCCTGAGGTGGCCGCGGAGCTGACGGCCGAAACGTTCGCCGAGGCGTTCGCGTCTCGCGGGCGGTTCCGCGACCGGGGAGAGGGCGGCGCCGCCGGATGGTTGTTCGCGATCGCGCGGCACCAGCTCGGGCGTTACTTCCGCGAGGGCGCCGTGAGCCGGCGCGCGAGGCAGAAACTCGGGATGCCCGAGCGTGACGTCTCGGCCCAGGACTACGAGCGGATCGAAGAGCTGATCGACTTCGAACCTCTTCGGCGAACGCTGACCGAGGCGCTCGACGGGCTGTCCGAGGACCAGCGTGAGGCGATGAGGCTTCGCGTGATGGAGGGGCGACCTTACGGAGAGGTTGCGCGGCTGCTGTCGTGCACCGAAGCGACAGCGCGAGCGCGCGTGAGCCGCGGGCTCCGCCGGATCACGCAGCTGCTGGAGCGCCAACACAAGCAACTCGTCCGGGAGGCCGACTGACATGGAGACCGAGATCCGTTTCCTCGAAGACCTGCGTGAGGACCTGCAAGAGGTCGCCTGGCGCGAGACGCTCAGGCGAGAGCCCGAAGCGCGACGTGGGCGACGCGGGCGCGACACCCAAAGCCGGTCGCGACGCAAGCTCGTGTGGGCCGCAGGGCTCGTCGCGTTCCTCACGCTCGCCGGCGGCATCGGCTGGTTCGTGATTCGCGGCAGCGGCATCGGACCGTTCCAGTCGCAGGCGAAGATCAGGACGATCCAGGAGAAAGCTCTCGGCAGCGCATCGCCGGCGCCGCAGCAGAACTTCGGCGCCACCATCCCGCTCGGGGGAATCAACCCCTCGACCCAACAGCAGAACGATTCCGCGCTGCACGCCGGCGCCCTAGACACTCTGGCGAGCGGGGCGGGATCGGCGGCCGGCGCCTCCGCCTCCTCGCGGCAGCTCGCCGGCATCACAACGCCGACCGACCTCACGCGGATCGTCAAGACCGGGCAGCTCTCGGTCGTGGTCGGTCGCGGGATGTTCGACGACAAGTTCGGCGAGGCCGGTGTCATCGCGGCGCACTACAAGGGCTACGT
>JBGPKY010000083.1:0-10702 GCA_041486205.1 Actinomycetota bacterium | reverse complement strand
GGCACGAGGAACCGCAGCCGGGGTCGGGGTAAGAAGTGCCGACCGCGTCGCCGGCATCGTTCAAGTCGAACCCATTCGCCGCGTTCGCTATGAAGTCGACGACATACGTGCTGGGCGGCGCCAGGGTGGCCCTTGCCGTGGAACCGGTCGTTGCACCGGCGGGACTCGAGGCGGTATTGGCCAGACCGACGGCGAGGACAGCACCGATCACACTGGCTAGACGCTTCCTCCGTACACCCATGGCCCCTCCCCTCTTCGAGATACCCAAGCTTGCCTATCCCGGGCTAATCCTTGGTTAACCGGAGTCTAAGGACACCCTAACTACCCTCCATCCTGCGGCCAACCGCCTCGCCTGACCCGGATGGTGCTGTAGCAAGCGTCGACCCTGCTCGAGTTCCATAGAACGGAACACCCGAATACCGCGAGTTTCGGCACCCGCTGGCTAAGCCCCTGCGGTGGGCGCTAGAGGATTTGAACCTCTGACCTCTTCCGTGTCAGGGAAGCGCTCTCCCCCTGAGCTAAGCGCCCGAAGCTCCGACAGTGTACGGGTCCCGAGGCGGGGACCGGAATTGAACCGGTGTACGGGGTTTTGCAGACCCCTGCCTAACCACTCGGCCACCCCGCCGAAACACTTGGCCCGGACATGCCGGGCCGCCACGTAGTCTACGCGACCGGCCGGAAGTCCCTTGCCAGGGACCGCTTTGGATGGAGCGGACGACGGGATTCGAACCCGCGACCCCCACCTTGGCAAGGTGGTGCTCTACCAGCTGAGCCACGTCCGCGTGTCGTCCACGAGTCTAGGTCCTGGCACTCGAGCCTTCAACCGAGACATCAACGGTGACCGGTCGACCCGAACCCGCCCTCGCCGCGAGTGCTCGTCGGCAGCTCGTCGGCCCAGGCCGGTTCGAGGTCGGGAACCACCACGACCACGAGTTGCGCTATCCGGTCGCCTCGGGAGATCTTCACTGCCAGTTCGCGGTCCAGGTTCACCACCGCGCAGATGATCTCGCCGCGGTAACCAGCATCGATCAAGCCGGGAGCGTTCGCCATCGTGAGGCCGTGCTTCGACGCTAAGCCCGAGCGCGGGAGAACCAGCCCCGCGTGGCCGTCCGGGATCGCGACCGCGAGTCCTGTCGGCACCATCGCCCGCTCCCCCGGCTCGACGACGACGTCGATCGCGCTCCGCAGGTCGATCCCTGCGTCCCCCGAGTGTGCGCGCCCAGGGAGCGGGACGTCTGGATCCAGGCGCTTGAAAAGCAGCTCGCTCACCGCCGTTCGGTCATCTTCCTAGGAACAGCCGCTGGTGGAGCCGCAGCTCGGGCAGACGTAACACGAGCCCGCCGGCTGCATCTTCGAGCCGCAGGAGTAGCAGAGCGGTGCGTCGGCCGCCTGCGCTTTCGGCCTCTCGACCGGCTCGTTGGGCCTGGCCGTCGGCTCTTCAACGGTGGGCATCAGCTGCGGGGCAAGGCCCGTCATCTTCTCCTCTGCCTCGGCCGCCGCCGACACCCTGCGCTCCTCGATCGAGCGGATACCGAGCGCCTCGCGCTGCTCGAGTGACAGGTGGTCGAGTGCCAGGCGGCGGAACACGTAGTCCACCAGCGAGGTCGCAAACCGGATATCTGGGTCGTTCGTCATGCCCGACGGCTCGAACTTCATGTTGATGAACTTCGCAGCGTAGGCCTCGAGCGGGACGCCGTACTGGAGGGCGATCGAGACCGCGATCGAGAAGGCATCCATGATCCCCGAAAGCGTCGATCCCTGCTTCGATGTCTTCAGGAAGATCTCCGCGAGACCGTCGTCCGGGTAGGAGCTCGCTGTGATGTAGCCCTCGGCGTCGCCCACTTCGAACTTGGTCGTTAGCGACGGGCGAACACGCGGCGGCCGCTTGCGGAAGGGCTGCGCGAGCTGCGCCGGCTCGGGCACTTTGTCCTTGGACTTCTTCTCGGCAGATAGCGGCTGCGCCACCTTGCAGTTGTTGCGGTAGATCGCTACGGCCTTGAGGCCTAGTTTCCATCCTTCGACGAACAACTGCTCGACCTCTTCTACCGTGACCTCCTCGGGCATGTTCACGGTCTTGGAGATGGCGCCCGAGATGAACGGCTGGACCGCGGCCATCATCCGCACGTGGCCCATGTAGTGGATGGCCTGCTCGCCCATCGAGGTATCGAATACGGGATAGTGCTCCTCACGGATGTGCGGCGAGCCGACGACCGAGTTGTGCTCGGCGATGTAGTCGACCATGTCCGTTGCCTGGTCTGAGGTGTAGCCGAGCCGGACGAGCGCGCGGTGCACCGTCTGGTTCACGATGCGCATGGTCCCGCCGCCTACGAGCTTCTTGTTCTTGACCAGAGCGAGGTCTGGCTCGATCCCGGTCGTGTCGCAGTCCATCATCAGGCCGATGGTTCCGGTCGGTGCGAGCACGCTCGCCTGCGCGTTCCGGTACCCGTGCAGCTCACCCAGAGCGACCGCCTCGTCCCAGGCGTTCTTGGCCGACGAGAGCAGGTTCTCGGGCACCAGGTCCGCGTCGATCCCGTCAACGGCCGCGCGGTGCTTGCGCATGACGCGCAGCATCGCGTCGCGGTTGGGTGCGAAGCCGGCGAACGGCCCCTCGACCTCGGCGATCCTAGCGCTGGTGCCGTAGGCATGCCCCGTCATCAGCGCGGTGATAGCCCCGGCCCACGCACGACCCCCGTCGCCGTCGTACGGAAGGCCTCGCGCCATGAGCAGCGCGCCGAGGTTCGCGTAGCCGAGCCCGAGCTGGCGGTAGGCTTTCGCGTTGCGGCCGATCGACTCCGTCGGGTAGTCCGAGTTCCCGACGATGATCTCCTGGGCCGTGAACACGACCTCGACCGCGTGCTTGAACGCCACGACGTCGAAGTTGCCCTCATCGTCGAGGACCTTCATGAGGTTGAGTGAGGCAAGGTTGCACGCTGAGTTGTCCAGGTGCATGTACTCGCTGCACGGGTTCGACGCGTTGATACGGCCCGATGCGGGGCAAGTGTGCCACTCGTTGATGGTCGTGTCGTACTGCATACCGGGATCGGCACACTCCCAGGCCGCTTGAGCTACCTCTCGCATCAGCTCACGCGCGCGGACGGTCTCGATCGTGTCGTCGCTCTTCACGGCCTTCAGCTTCCAGTCTCGGTCGTCCGTGTAGGCCTGCATGAACTCGTCGGTCACACGAACCGAGTTGTTCGCGTTCTGATACTGGATGGAGTAGGCGTCCTTGCCGTCCAGATCCATGTCGAACCCAGCGTCGCGCAGCGCACGCGCCTTCTGCTCCTCGCGTGCCTTGCACCAGATGAAGTCGCGGACGTCTGGGTGATCGACGTTCAGAACGACCATCTTGGCCGCGCGGCGAGTCTTGCCGCCGGACTTGATGGTCCCGGCGGATGCGTCCGCTCCTCGCATGAAGCTGACCGGCCCGCTCGCGGTTCCACCGCCCGCCAGCGCCTCGCGAGACGAACGGATCTTCGACAGGTTTATGCCGGACCCCGATCCACCCTTGAAGATCGTGCCCTCCTCGACGTACCAGTTGAGGATGGATGACATGGTGTCGTCAACCGCGAGGATGAAGCACGCGGAGCACTGCTGCGGCGTGTCGGAGACACCCACGTTGAACCAAACGGGCGAGTTGAACGCGGCCTTCTGCGTGACGACGAGGTGCGAGAGCTCCGCCGCGAAGATCTCAGCGTCGTTCTCGCTCGCGAAGTAGCCGTCCTTCAGTCCCCAGCCGCGGATGGTGTCGACGACCCGGCTCGTGAGCTGGCGGACGCTGGACTCCCGCTGGGGCGTTCCGAGGGAACCGCGGAAGTACTTCTGCGCGACGATGTTCGTTGCGTTCTGGGACCAGCCCATAGGGAACTCGACTCCGAGCTGCTCGAAGGCGTTCCCGCCCTCTTTCAAGTTCGGGATGACCGCGTCGCGTATCTCCCAGTCGATCTCATCGAACGGGTGGACGCCCTCCTTCGTGAAGAACCGCTTGAAGGACAGACCCTCCCGGATGACCTCGACGTCCCCCTCTTTCGTCGTCACCGTCGATGCCCCCTTCCACAGCCGATCGCCAACACCTTCAACCAACAACCTGGAAGCCCAGTGGATAATTACAGCCCGGTGATTCTGCTCCGCGGCGGCGGTCGCGTCAAGTCACCTAACGGAATATCTAGTGGGTAGGGCAGGCTCCCACCACTAGATATAGTAGCCTAGCGGCCAGGGCGTTTCGCGGGCTCTCTCTTCTGGAGGACCACCAGTTCGCGTTCGAAGTCGGTGATCCCCTGGAAGTCCTTGTAGACGCTCGCGAACCGCATATAGGCCACCTGGTCGAGCTTAGCGAGCTGCGCTAGGAGCTCGACCCCAACCTGCTGGGAGGAGATCTCAGGTCCCTTGCGCCTCAGCCGGTCCTCCACTCGCTCTATCAGCTGAGCGACCTGCTCCTCGGTGACGGGGCGATTCACGATCGCCTTGCGGATACCCGACAGGATCTTCTCCCGCTCGTAGGGCTCACGGGTTCCGTTGCGCTTGACGACCCAGAGGCCGAGCGCCTCGACCCTCTCGAAGGTGGTGTAGCGGCGTCCGCACGACAGGCATTGACGGCGCCGGCGGATCGCCGAGCCGTTCTCCGCGGGACGCGAATCGACGACCTTGTCGTCCTCGTGGTCGCACCAGGGACAGCGCACTTATCTCACCACAACATCTAGTGGTCGGCTGCACCGTACCCGGCACCATCAACGGAGGTCAAGCACTCGTGGGGATGACGAGCGTACGACCTGGAACCAAAGCCCCTGCCTCGACGTGGTTCACCTGCGCGATCACCTCAACGAGCGGCCGCGGATCGTCGCCCCGAGCGATCCTCGACGCGATCGACCAAAGCGTGTCGCCGCTGCGAACCACGTAGTTGTGGCTGGCAACGGGGGCAGGATCGGCGCCGGCCAGTGCATGCCCAACCGGCCCCGTCCAGGCGGCCGCCACGAGCCCGCCCATAAGCATCAGGCTCAGTCGTCGACGGCGAACACGCGTTCGACTCACAGAAACAGCCTATCGAACGTCCGTTCGATGTCAAGGTCGAAACCGAACATATGTTTGAACTCCTCCTGACCTCGTGCTAGCGTCCTGAGCCTACGAGGAGGGTCTGACATGGATTCCGAGCGAAGGGCATCCGAGCGGATGCCACCCGAGCAGATGACCCCGCGGCAACGCCGGATCCTCGACTTCATCGGGGAAACGGTCAGAGAACGGGGCTACCCTCCAACGGTCCGCGAGATCGGCGAGGCGGTCGGATTGACCTCCTCATCGAGCGTCCACAGCCAGCTCGCGACGTTGGAACGGCGGGGCCTCATCAAGAAGGACCCCACGAAGCCTAGGGCGATCGTCGCCGAGCCCGACGCCCCGAAGGTCCGGGGTGTACTCGTGCCGCTCCTAGGCCGGATCGCGGCCGGTCGACCGATGCTCGCAGCCGAGAACGTCGAGGATTACCTCACGATACCGATGGGCTTCGCCGACGGGGGTGATCACTTCGCGCTGCGTGTGGTCGGCGACTCGATGATCGGAGCGGGCATACTGGATGGTGACGTCGTGGTCGTCCGGAGTCAGAGCGAGGCAGATCACGGCGACATCGTTGCGGCGCTGCTACCGGGACTTGCCGAGGACGAAGCTACCGTGAAGCGGTTCAGCCGCGAGCGTGGCCGGGTGATGCTCGTAGCGGAGAACCCTGCCCTCGAGCCCTTCGAGATGAACGACGGCAGGATCCTCGGCAAGGTCGTGGCGGTTCTCCGTAAGCTCTGAGATCAGGAGCGCCCTCAGACCACCAGGTTCTTCAGCGCGGCGAATTCGCGCTCCCCTACGCGGGCGCGAACGAGCGTGCCGGCTTCGGTCGTCTCCTCCGACAGGATCTCGGCGTCCCGATACAGCCGCGCGGTCAGGTCCTCTCGACCGAAGGGGACGAGGACGGTGACCTCGAGCGGCGGCCGTGGGATGGCGCCGGCCACACTCTCGGCGAGCGCATCGCACCCTTCGCCCGTCAGGGCTGAGATCTGCGCCGTGTCGGGGAACCTGTGCTCCACTTGTGTCCGCCCGCTCCGGTCCAGGAGGTCCATCTTGTTCAGGGCGAGAAGCTCGGGGATCGCCCCGGCTCCGATCTCCACGAGCACGTCGCGGACCGCCCGGACCTGCTGCTCGACACCCGGCGACGAGGCATCAGCTACGTGCAGGATCAGGTCGGCGTGTGTCACCTCCTCAAGCGTGGAGCGGAACGCCACGACGAGGTCGTGAGGGAGCTTGCTGACGAACCCCACGGTGTCGGAGAGCGTGGCGGCTCGCCCACCCGGGAGCACGATCCGGCGCGTAGTGGGATCGAGCGTTGCGAACAGCTGGTCGGCCACGAGAACTCCGGCTTCCGTGAGCGCGTTCATCAGCGTCGACTTCCCCGCGTTCGTGTAGCCCGCGATCGCGATCTGCGGGATGCCTGAGCCCTGTCGTCGAGCGCGCTTCACGTCACGGGTGCGCGCTAGATCCTTGATGTCGCGGCGGAGCTTCGAGATGCGGCGCTTGATGTGCTGGCGGTCCACTTCGAGCTTGGTCTCGCCTGGGCCCCTGGTTCCGATCCCGGCGCCTAGACGCGACATGGCCTCGCCCCAGCCTCGCAGGCGCGGAAGTAGGTAGTTGAGCTGGGCGAGTTCGACCTGCGCTTTGCCCTCCTTCGAGCGGGCGTGCAGTGCGAAGATGTCGAGGATGAGCGCTGTGCGGTCGATCACCTTCGTCTTCAGCTTGTCCTCGAGGTTGCGGAGCTGTCCGGGCGAGAGCTCGTCGTCGAGGATCACGGCCTCGGCGCCGCTCGCGTGCACCGCCTGATGGATCTCCTCCAGCTTCCCCTTCCCCACGAACGTCGCGGGGTCGGGGCCTGCGCGGGTCTGGAGGACACGAGCCACGGGCTCCGCTCCGGCCGAGTCTGCGAGCGCTGCCAACTCGTCGAGGTCCGAAGCCTGCATCCCGCGTCCCACACCGACGAGCACGGCCTTCTCGCGGACCCGAGGACGCCATTTCGCCGACAGCGGCGATTCGAGCATCGTCGCCTCGTGGACACCTCGCGACTTGGGCTTGCGGCCGTTCTGCGACATCACGCGAGCGTCTTGGTGAGCCGCTCCATCGCCTCGGCCAGCCGCAGGTCCGGCACCGTGAGCGAGAAGCGGACGTAACCTTCGCCGCGAGCGCCGTACCCGCTGCCGGGCGCAACGAACACACCCGCCTGATCGAGTAGCCGATCGGCGAACCCAACGGACGTTTCGCCGTCCGGCGTCGGCACCCACACGTAGCAGGATCCGAGCGGTGGCTTGAGCGACCAACCGACGCCGTTCAGGGTCTCGATCACGAGGTCTCGTCGGCGCTGGTAGGTCGCTCGTAGCTCGTCGAGGCCGTCCGGAGGTCCCTCCAGCGCGGTGATCGCCGCTCGCTGAACGGCCGTGAACTGCCCCGAGTCGAGGTTCGTCTTGACCACGGCGAGTGCGCGGATGGCATCGGCGGAGCCGGCTGCCCAGCCGATCCGCCAGCCCGTCATGTTGTAGGACTTCGAAGTCGAGCCGAACTCCAGGGAAACGTCCTTCGCCCCCTTCGCCTGAAGCACCGACGGGGCGACGTAGCCGTCGAACGTGATCTCGCTGTAGGCCGCATCGTGCGCGAGCAACAACCCATGCTCGCGCGCGAACCCGACCGCTTCCTCCAGCGTCGAGAGGTCGCAAACGGCCGCCGTCGGGTTAGACGGGAAGTTGAGCCACAGCATCTTCGTGCGCTCCCCGACCGCCGCGGCCGAGAAGTCAGGCAGGAACCCTCGCGCCGCCGGCATGGGAAGTGACACCGGCGTCGCGCCCGCGAGACGAGCCGAAACCCCGTAGACCGGGTAGCCCGGGTCCGGGATCAGGCTTTCGTCGCCCGGATCCAGGAACGACAGCGCGATGTGCCCGATGCCTTCCTTCGAGCCGATGAGCGCCATGATCTCGTTATCGGGGTCGAGCTCGACGTCGAAGCGGCGGCGGTACCAACCCGCCACCGCCCGTCGGAACTCGACGTGCCCGAAGTACGAGGGGTACTGGTGGGTCGTCGGGTCGCGCACCGCCTCGCTCATCGCTTCGACGACGTGCTCCGGCGTGGGCAGATCCGGATCGCCGACACCGAGCGATATCACATCGACGCCCTGCGCGCGCTTGGCGGAGAGTTTCTTGTCGAGCTCCGCGAAGATGTAAGGAGGCAGCGTTTCGATCCGTTTCGCGACCCTCATCCGGCTCTCTCATTCAGGAGCCACGCGTCCTCGAGCCTGCCCTCGAACACCCGCTCGGCCGGGCCGGTGAGCATCACCTGATCCTCGCGACGCTCGACGACGAGAACACCACCCGGGAACCGTACGTTCGCCCGAGCGGGGACGAGCCCCGCCTCGTTGGCAGCAACCAGAGCCGCACAGGCCCCTGTGCCGCACGCCAGAGTCTGGCCGACGCCACGCTCCCACACGCGCACCTTCACCTCATCGCCTTGCACGGCAACGAACTCGACATTCGTCTTCTCCGGGAAGAGTTCGTGGTGCTCCACGATCGGCCCGAGCCGCTCCACATCGACGTCGTCGGGATCCTCGTCCACGAAGAGGACCAGATGCGGATTTCCCATCGAAAGCGCGGTCGCCTTGAAGGACCTGTCGCCGACGTCGAAGGGCTCGCCGATGAACGTGTCGTCTGGGTTCCCCAGCATCGGCAACGCGCCTCTGGCGAACGACGCGGGGCCCATCTCCACGGTAACGGACGCGACGGAGCCGTCCACCACATGAAGCGAGAGGTGTTTGACCCCCGATCGCGTGCCGACCTCGATCGCCATCTTGGTGGTCAACCCGCCTTCGTAGACCAGCTTGCCGAGACAGCGGATCCCGTTGCCGCACATCTGGGCCAGACTCCCATCGGCGTTCCGGTGATCCATGTAGAAGTCGGCTGTCCCCCCCGGGGCTACTCGGATCACCCCATCCGCACCGACGCCGAACCGGCGATCACAGATCCGCCTGGCGAGGTCCTCGTCGATCGATAGGCGATCCGCCACGTCCTCCAACAGAACGAAGTCGTTGCCGGTTCCGTGATACTTCGCGAACATGAACTCAGTCATCCGCTCAGATACTCCACCAAGTCGCCCACGATATCGGCAGCCCCGCCCTCCTTTGCCTCGAACCACCGGATCCGCGGATCTCGGCGGAACCACGCGAGCTGGCGCCGCGCGAGAGCCCTCGTTCGCTTCACCATCGCCGCTCGAGCCTCGTCCAGCGAGAGCTCGCCGTCGAGATGTCGCGCCATCTCAGCGTACCCGATGGCCTGGCTGGAGGTCAGCCATCCGCCTAACCCCGCCTCCACCAGCCCGCGCACTTCCTCGATGAACCCGTGGTCGATCATGGCGCTCACTCTGGCCGCGATCCGGCGCGCAAGTGCGTCAGGCGGCATCGTTACGCCAGCTGCGCGGACGCGCTCGACCGGATACTGCCCCCACTGATGCGCGAACGAGGAGAACGGTCGGCCGGTGATGGCTGCGACCTCGAGGGCTCGAACCGTTCGGCGCACGTTCCCTGGCTCGATCTTGCTTGCGGCTTCGGGATCGAGAGTCGTGAGACGTTGGTGCATCCGCTCCGCGCCCAGGGAGGCAGCCTCCGCCTCGAGCGCGACCCGGGTCGAAGGGTCGGTCGCTGGGAAATCGAGGTCGTCGACGATCGAGCGGAAGTGCAGTCCGGAGCCGCCGACGAGTAGCGCGCATCGGCCTCGCGAGGCGATGCCCGCCAGCGCTTCTCGCGCCAGCAGCTGGAACCGCCAGACGGAGAGTGATTCTGACGGCTCCGCGATGTCGACCAGATGATGCGGCACGCGCGCGCGTTCGGCGGGTGTCGGCTTGGCCGTACCGACGTCCATGCCGCGATACAGCAGCATCGAGTCCACGGAAGCGACCTCGGCGTCGAGCTCCTCCGCGATCACGAACGCAGCCTCGCTCTTCCCGCTCGCGGTTGGCCCCACCAACGCGAGCAGGGGCGGACTCGGCATCAGCGAGCCCCGGCCGGCTCCCGCACGAGCTCGCCCATCAGGTGGTGCGGACGCCCCGAGATGATGCGGACATCTAGGAACTCCCCGGGTGCGTGGTCGCCGTCGAGGTGAACGACCTTGTTCGTCCTCGTTCGCCCTTGGGCCCCGCCCTTCCTGCCAACCCCCTCGATGAGTACTTCGACGATCCGTCCGACCACCTCATTCATCCGCTCTAGCGAGATCTGCTCCTGAAGCGCCACCAGGCGGTCGAACCGTTCCTGAACCACGTCCTTCGGGACCTGATCCCGGAAACCAGCCGCCCGCGTTCCCGGCCTCGGCGAGTACTGGAAGGTGAACGCCTGGTCGAAGCGGGCGGCGCGAACCACCTCCAGCGTCTGCGCGAAGTCCTCCTCGGTCTCCCCGGGGAAGCCGACGATGATGTCTGTCGTCACCGCGATGCCGGGAACGCCCTCGCGGATCCGTTCGAGCCAGCCCAGGTACCGCTCGCTTCGATACGAGCGCCGCATCGCCTTCAGCACGCGGTCCGAGCCGGACTGAAGTGGGAAGTGGATGTGCTCGCACACCTTCGCGCTCCCGGCCATCGCTTCGATCACGTCGGGCGTGAAGTCGTGTGGGTGCGGCGAGGTGAACCGGACACGGCGAAGCCCGTCCACCTC
>JBGPKY010000082.1:0-10703 GCA_041486205.1 Actinomycetota bacterium | reverse complement strand
CAACAAGATCAGGGTCATCGCCCAGCGGAGATTGGCCGCCGCGGCAGCGAGATGGCGGCGACGGAAGTTGTACGCGACGAACGCGCCGAAGATGCCGAAGATCGCCCCCGAAGCGCCCACGGCGAGGCCGTTCACGGGTCCGAATGCGTAGGACGTGACGCTCGCGAGGAAGCCGGTCACGAAGTAGATCAGCAGGAATCGCACTCGGCCGAACGTGTCTTCCACCATCGTGCCGAACAGGTACAGGGCGTAGGAGTTGAACGCGATGTGCAGGAGCCCGGCGTGCAGGAACATGGCCGTCAACAGGCGCCACCACTGCCCACCGAAAGCGATCGCGGGCGGATAGATCGCACCGAGGTCGAAGAGGTGTTGTTCCGAAGGCCCTTGCATGAGCGAGTTCGGGCCGCCGACAGCGACCTCGAGGATGAAGCCCGCGAGGATGGCGACGAGGAGGATCTTCGTGAAGGTGACGCCGCGCACCGCGCCGCGGGCCGTGGCTGCGCGCCGGCCGGGACCCTGCTTGAACTCCTTGCGAGCCTGGGCCACGCACTCAGGGCACTGGTAGCCGACGGGCGCGGGGATCATGCAGTCGGGGCAGATCGGGCGCTCGCATCGTGTGCAGTGCACCCGCGTTGCGACCTTCGGGTGGCGGTAGCAGAACTCGACGGTGAAGGCGGACGCGCCCGTCGGTTCCTCGTACATGGCGTCCATGGTACGGGCTGAGATCGCTTCCGGCCGGGGGACGCGGCTCAGTCGCGACGGTGGTGGGCAGCCGGACCGGGCTCGCGATCATGGTCGTGGGGATCCACGTGAACCGTCGCCATCCGCAGGCGGGGAACCTCGTGCAAGAGAGCGTGTTCGACGAGCTCGGCGATGTCGTGACCGCGCTCGACCGTGGCTGTCGGGTCGACCTGTATGTCGAGCTCCGCATTCAGGCCGTGACCGGCCCAACGCGCCCGAGCCGAGGTCACGTGCTCGACGCCCGGTACCGCGGCGGCGACTTCCTCCAGCAGACCCACCGTCGATACGTCGGTTCCGTCCATGATCCGGTGCAACACGCTTCGCGCGGCGTCCTTGAGGACGAACAGGATCACGAGGGTGATCGCGAGTCCGGCCAAAGGGTCGGCCCGGTCGAAGCCTGCGGCCGCTCCGATCGCGCCCGCGAGCACGCCGAGCGAGGTCAAGCCGTCGATCCTCGCGTGCTCGCCGTCCGCGACGAGCGCGGCGGAGCCGATCCGGCGGCCGACCGTGATGCGGTAGATGGCGACGAGCTCGTTCCCGAGCGCACCCACGAGCGCAGCGGCGGCCACCCACCCTAGGTCGTTCACCGGGCGCGGATGCATCAGCCGGAGCGCCGCCTCCCAGGCGGCGAACCCCGCGGAGGCGGCTATGACGATCACGATGAGCAACCCAGCGAGATCCTCGGCCCGGTGGTAGCCGTAGGTGTAGCGCTTCGTCGGAGGGCGGAGAGCGAGACGGAAGGCGATCCACAGTGGTATCGCGGTGAGCGCGTCGGAGTAGTTGTGGACGGTATCGGCCAGCAGCGCGACCGAACCGCTCATCGCGACGATAACGAGCTGCGCTGTCGCGGTGGCGGCCAGCGCGAGGAGCGAGATCTTGATCGCGCGGATCCCGCTCGCGCTCGCTTCGAGAGCGTCGTCTAGCTCGTGGTGATGGTCGTGTCCGTGGAGATGGCCACCCATCCTGGAACCCTATCGCGGCTATCGGTCCCCGCGGTCTATCTCATGACTGGGAGCTGCTGGAGCTCTGCGGCGATCTCCTGTTCGCTCGCCAGGCTCGACCAACGATCGAGGATGATGCCATCGGCGCCGATGAGGTAGACCCACGGCTCGGTCAGGTCACCGTTGCGGTACAGCCAGTCAGCGGCCGCTTTGTTGACGACCTGGTTCTGGAAGTCCCGCCAGATCTCGACGTGGATGAACACCGCGCGGTCGCCGTACTGTTTCGAGAGGCCGTCCACGAGGTCGGTGATAGGGCCGCAGAAGCGACTGACGCAGTAGACCGGCGTTCCGAAGACGACCAGCGCGGGCCGGTGCTGGTCGACGGCTTTCGCGATCGTCCACCGGTGCAGCTCCGGGTCGGGGATCTTGCCGTCGGTCGCGTAGCGGGAGTCGATCGCAGCCTTGGGCACGCCCTTCGAGGCCAGCGTGAGGTTGTCGGTCTTCAAAGCGGGCTGGCCGGGCGCCGGCAGCGAAGGTTGCTCCGCGACCGAGAAGGTGGCCTGTGCGGCCAGCGTTCCCGTTCCCGCGACGTCGGCGGTGACATCGACCTGCCAGAAGCCAGCTTTGTCGAAGGTGACGCCGGTCGCCTCGTAGAGCCCCCGGGCTTGAGCAGGCTGGGTCTCCGACGGCCCAGACCCTCCGCCGTCGGGAGTGCCGGGCGTAGGGACATAAGTGGCGGTCGCTTCCGGCCCCGGCTGCGGCCCGCTCGAGCTCGCAGCCGTGCCCGTGTAAGAGAACGCGAATGAGACTGTCCCGTAGCTGACCAGCGTACCGTCGGAAAACGGGAGGCCGACGAGCACGCGCTGAGGGGCGTTCACGTAGAGGTCCGTGCTTGCGACGACGGCCTGCATCGCGTTCGCGCCAGAGGGAGGTGAGACGTCCGCGGGCGGCGAGGACTTGCTGCACGCGGTCGCCGTCAGGACGGTGACGAGCAGGCCGGCGATGGTCGAGGGCTTCACGAGGGACATCTTCTCGCGCCGGGGCCGAAACGTCCGCCGGGTCTCAGGAGCCGCAAGCCGGAACGCTCAGCCCGATCGAGGCGAGCGCCGCTCGGGTCGCCTGCTCGAGCGCCTTCGCGTCGGCGGCGTAGGACGAGGGGAGCGGGCGCTCCAGCAGGTCCGATTCCATCTTCTCCTTAGCCTGTAGGAGATCGCCGGCGGCCACACGGTCCTTCACCTCGGTGGCCGCGGCGATGACATGGAGTTCCTCGTGGACCGTGTCGTAGAAGATCCCGTTCGGGGCGTCGGAGTTGGAGATAGGCATGGTCTTCATCGTGCAGAGTCCGCGCACCGCCGTGGTGGCGTCGGCGACCGTCACCACGCCCAGCGCTCCGGAGGGACCGCTCGGAGTAGGCGATCCGCCCCCACCGCCGCCCGACCCACAAGCGGTGAGCGCGACGACGATGAAGGCGATCGCGCTCACAAGCTTGCCCGACATCTCCGCCTCCGCTCCGGACCGTCGCTCAACCTTCAGGTGGTCGAACCGATGAAGGACCGCGAAGTCTACCGCCGCGCTGCGAAGTTCTCCCCCCGCGATCTCTTCGGGCCGGTCGTACAGGGCACGCGGAAACCCGGGCGAACCTCCTAGCCCTCGAGCGCGCCCTCGAGTTGCAGAAGGAACGCCTTCCGCCATTCGTTGCCCCCGTATCGCCCGATACCGCCGCTCGAGGGCACGACGCGATGGCACGGGACGACGATGGGGACCGGGTTGTCGTGCAGCGCGTTGCCCGCCGCGCGAGCTGCTCGAGGGCTACCGGCCTGCACGGCCATGTCCCGGTAGGTCGAGACCGAGCCGTACGGGATGCGCGCCGTCGCGTCGAGAACCCTGCGGGAGAACCCAGCGCTCATCAACCGGAGGTCGACGCCGAGATCGAAGCGGTGACGCCGGCCTTCGAAGTACTCGTCCAGCTCTCGGCGTGCCGCGTCGAGGCCGGCCGGGTCTTCGAGCACGCGAGGTGAGACGGCGTCGGCAAGCTCCTCCAAAACGTGATCCACGGTCTCCTCCGGGAACGCGAGCCGAACGAGCCCGCGCCGGGTGGCGGCGACCAGCAGGCGCCCGACCGGCGTCTCCACCGTCGCGAACGCGACGTCCTCCAGGCCGGCGTTGCGCGCAGCGTCCGCGAGCGCCCGCGCGGCGTGCGCCGCGCGGTCGTCCAGGTCAGCCTCCTTCATCGGCTCGAACTCTCTCATCCCGATCCTCCTGCGGCTCGAAGCTTCTTGCGACCCTCGTAGGCCGCGGCCCGGGCCGCCTCCTCCGTGGTCCCGAGGACCTCGGCGATCTCCGCGTACGGCAGGTCGAGTACATAGCGGTGGATGAGGGCCGCCCGCTGCGCGGAGGGCAGCTCGCGAACCGCCAGCCAGAGCTTAGGGTCCGCGTCCTGCGGCTCCGGCGCGGCGCGCTCCGGCAGCCGCTCGACCGGGAGCGGACGGCGCTTCCTCGCCCGCGCGTGGTCGATAGCCTTCCGGGTTGCGATGGTGAGTATCCAGCCGCGCAGGTTCGACGCGTCGCGGAGCTTCGGGTACGCGCGAAGGGCAGCCAAGAACGTGTCCTGGAAGCAGTCGTCTGCCTCGTTGGGGCCGACCGAGGCGAGCAGGAACCGGTATACGGGCACGCGGTGCTCCTCCAAGAAGGTGGCGAACGGCGGCGGCTTCATCTGGAAGGAGAACGCGCGACGCCCGCCGAACGTGAGAGGCGGGTCACACCACCGGCCAAGGATACGGTCGTCCCGGACCGGGCTCGGGGAACCGGCCATCGGATATGAGCGCGTCCAAGCGTTCGCGCACGGCCTCCACTTCGCGATCGGACAGCAGCGGCGCGAGCTCCGCGCGAACCTCTTCGCCCTCCAGCTTCTCGGCCAAACCCCGCAGGTCGGCGACCATGGCCCGGGGAACGTCCTCGCCCTGGAAGTCCCAGATCACCGTTCGCAGCTTCGGTGCCTCGTGGAAGCAGACCCCGTGATCGACGGTGAAGACGTGCCCGTCGGTCGCGAGCAGGCAGTGGCCGGACTTGCGGTCGGCGTTGTTCACGACGACGTCGAATAGCGCGATGCGACGGAATTCATCGGGGCGTGATGGGAGCATCGTGAAGTAGTGCTCGTTCGGGTCGAACTGGACGAAGAGTTGCACGGAACCGGTCCCCTCGGGGCCGTCCCGAAGGACGGTGGGTGGGACCGGAGGCCAGCCCAGCTCGCGGGCTACAACGTACGCGGCCACCTCGCGCTGGCAGAGCGTCCCCTGCGGGAAATCCCAGAGCGGCGCCTCTCCCCGGCGGGGCTTGTAAACGGCGAGGGTATCGCCGCCCTCGAGCCGCGCGAGGAACGTGTAGTTGGAAGATCGCGGCAGGAGCCCGAGGATCTCGAGCTCGCCCTCCGCGAGCGGCGCGAGGATCCCGTCGGTCGCCTTCACGTCCTCGAAGGGCCGCGATGACCGTTCATCGCTGGACAGGTGTGGCCATCGGGGTCCATCGGGTTCCCGCAGAACTGACAGGCCGGTCGTCCTCTCGCGGCGACCGCTGCCCCGTGTCGCGAGAGCGCGAGCATCTGCGCGCGCGTGGCCCAAACCCTGATGCGGTCGCCGGCCGGCTCGTCCGGCGCTGCTTCCTCGCTCCCGAGTTCCGAGGCCTCCGGCTCCTCGTCCTCGATCGCCTCCTGGCCCTCGACCAGCTCCTCGAGCTCGAGCAGAACCATGTCGCGGCTTTCCTCGTAGCCGATCGACAGTCGACCTACGCGCCAGAGCGGCTCGAGCGGCGGGATCAGCTCGAGGTCGTTCCCCTTCGGCCCTTCCTCGGTCTCCTCTCCGACTCGCGCGAGGATCTCGAGGATCGAGGTGGCGAGCAGTTCGATCTGCTGCTTCTCGACCAGCAGCGTGACCAGTCGCTCGCCCTGCTTGGCTTGGATGTAGAACGTGCGTTGGCCGGGCTCGCCGACGGCGCCGGTCGTGATCAACTCGACGGGGTCGAGCTCCATGGGGCTCATCCTCCCACCTTCCGCCGGGCGGGTTTCGGCGGGATCAGCGATGCGAGGTCGCCGGTGTCGTTCATCTTGAGGATGCGGGGGACGCCCTCGCCGAGGGCGATCACGGACACGGACGCGGGCTCGACGATCAACCGCTGGAACAGGTCCGCGTGCACACCGACGTAGTGCGCGAGCGCCAGGCGGATCACGTCGCCGTGGGTGCAGATGGCCACCGCCGCTTTGGGATGCGAGCCGACGATGCGTTCGATCTCGCGGACCGCTCGCTCCTGCACCTCGAGCAGGCTCTCTCCATCGGGGAACCGCGCCCGAGACGGCACGCTCTGCACGAGCTGCCACAGCTTCGTGCGAGCGAGCTGTTTCAGTGGCCGGCCGGTCCAGTCGCCGTAGCGAACCTCACCCAGCGAGGCGCGCGTCGCGACCTTCGCCCGGAGAGCCGCAGCGAGCGGCGCGGCGGTCTCGCGGCAGCGCTCGAGCGGGCTGGAGTAGATGGCGCGGATCGGAACGTCGTGCAGCCTTTCGGCGAGCCGATCAGCCTGTTCGCGGCCTCGCTCCGAGAGGTGGATCCCCGGCGTCCAGCCGCTCAGGACGCCGCGGTCGGTCGAAGGCGTCACCCCGTGCCGGATCAGCAGCAGAACGGTCATCTGCGAAGCTTAGCGCGAGGCCTTCAGGGGGATGCAGGGAGCCGGACGGTGAACGTCGAACCGCGACCGAGCTCGCTTTCGACCGAGACTGTCCCGCCGTGGTTCTCGGCAACATGCTTCACGATCGACAGACCCAGACCGGTGCCGCCCGTCTCCCGCGAGCGCGCCCGATCAACCCTGTAGAAGCGCTCGAACACCCTCGGTAGGTCGCGGGTCGGGATCCCTATACCCGTGTCTGCGACGGTCAGCACGACAACCCCGTCGCCGGCTTCGAGGCCGACGTTCACACGGCCGCCCCGCTTGGTGTAGCGGATGGCGTTGTCTACGAGGTTCCGGACGAGGAGCGAGAGGTCGCGTGCCGAACCGTGCACCAGAGGGGCCGTTTCGGCATCGATCTCCAGCGCGACGCCCGCGACGGCTGCGGCCGATCCGAGTCGCTCACCCTCTTCCCGGAGCAGAGAGTCGACTGCCACGGATTCGCCGAGCTCGCTCCCTGCCTCCAGCCGGGACAGGTCAAGGAGGTCGGCCACGATCCTGGAGAGTCGGAGGGCCTCGCGCTCGAGCTGCTCGGCGAAGCGAGCTGCGACGGTTGGATCCTCGGCGGCGGCGGTGCGGATCGTTTCGGCGGCTGCGCGGATCGACGACACGGGCGTCTTGAGCTCGTGCGAGGCGTTGGCGACGAAGTCCCGTCGAACGGCCTCGAGCCGTCTTGCTTCGGTCACGTCAGTGATGACGAGCAATACCAACCCCTCTTCGCCGACGGGGATCGCCGAAGCCCGGAGCCACCGGCTCGGAGCCCCTGTCTCCACGTCGGCGATCATCGAGACCTGCCCCTCAGCTGCCCTCCGCACGGCTTGCTGGAGCCCGAGAGGGAGGATGGATGAAAGGCTCGCCGGCTTGCCGAGGAGGTGCCCATCGGCGGCCGGATTCGTGAAGGAGACGCTCCCGTCTGCGGAGACCAATACGAGGCCCTCCTTCATGGTGGAAAGGACGAGTTCCATCTCGCGACGGTCTTCCTCGGCGGCCGCGAGCCGTTCGCCGAGCTGCTCCCCGGATCGTGCGAGGTCGGCGGCTGCGCTTCGAGCCCGTCCGACGTCTTGCCGCGCTCGGAAGAGCAGGAGCAACCCCGCGAGCGCGAGGAGAACCGCAACCCCGAGAAGTACCCCTTCCACGCTCTCAGTTTAGAAGCGTGCGTCCGCGCTTCACGGGTGGTTCGCCGTCCGTTCGGGGAGGCTTCATCCGTCCGGCTTAGTGTGATCTGTGCCTCGCGGATCTGGGGGAGAGGAGCTTTCCCCCCGCGGCCGCCGCCGGACGTCGGGCGCGATCGCTCCTGAGAGATCTACGGAGGCAGTTCTTGAGAGACCTCGGGCTTCCGGACACGGGCAAGGTCGGCGCCGGCGGCAGGTAACCGCCATCGTCGTCCGTTCATCCTTCGTGACTCGTTCACCCTGCGTTCATCTGACGGCCAGGGGGCGGCCACCGAGCCTGCCTAGGCTCGCCTATGGATGACGAGCATCGGCGCCAAGACAGCGTGGCCGACGGGGGAACGGTGCGACACCCCTCTCCGCACCGTTTCCCCGTTCGCTCGTCCGGAGCAAGGAGGAGCGATGAGTAGGAAAGGTCGACTGGCGGTCGTCGCCGGCGCCCTCGCGCTGATGGTGGTTGCGGCGGCGTGTTCTAGCAACAAGAACAACGGTACCAACGCGGGCGGATCAGGAGCGGCGTTCACGGGCGTGCCCTTGACGGGAGCCGGCTCGACGTTCGCGGCGCCGATCTACACGCAGTGGGCGAAGGACTTCACCAGCGTTGAGTCCAACGCGAAGATCAACTACCAGGCTATAGGTTCCGGCGGCGGCGTCGACGCATTCACAAAGCGAACGGTCGACTTCGGAGCGAGCGATGCCCCGCTCCAGGACTCGCAGACCTCCTCGCTGCCCGGTGCGGCCGTCGAGATCCCGACGGTGCTAGGCGGTGTCGCTCTCGCCTACAACCCAACCGGGATCGCACCCGGCGTGAAGCTGGACGGTCAGACGATCGCCGATATCTTCCTCCGCAAGATCACGACATGGGACGACGCGGCTATCAAGGCGCTCAACCCGGGCGTGCAGCTGCCGAGCACTCCGATCAGCGTGGTCCACAGATCCGACGACTCGGGCACCACATTCGTCTTCACGAACTGGCTGTCTTCGGAGAGTCCTGACTGGAAGAAGCAGGTGGGGGCGAACACGACGGTTCAATGGCCGGCAGGCGAGGCGGGCAAGGACGGGAGCGACGGTGTGGCAGCCTTCCTTACCCAAACGCAAGGCTCGATCGGTTACATCTCCTACGACTACGCAGTGGCGAACAACCTGGGGGTGGCGGCCGTGAAGGCTGCGGACGGCACCTTCGTTGCTCCCTCGGTCGACTCCATCAGCGCCGCCGGGTCGAGCCTCTCGTTCCCGATCTCCGGCAGCACGAGCATCCTGAACTCGACGGCTGCAGGCGCATACCCGCTCGCAACGACGACATACATCCTCATCTACACGGATCAGACCAACATGGACAAGGGACAGACCCTCTTCGACTTCGTGTACTGGGGGCTGACGAAGGGCCAAGGTGAGGTCAGCCAACTCAACTACGCCCCCTTGCCCGCAGACATCGCACAGAAGGCGTTGGACCAGTTGAAGCAGGTGACGTCGGGCGGCAGTCCGCTCACTCCTTCCTCGTCCGTGACCTAGAGGTCGGTGAGGGACTCGATGGAGCCTCTGATGCGATCCGCGCGAACGCCGCACAGCGCGCGGCGTTCCCGTGGCGTCGACCGAGCGTTCCGCGGCGGGACCGTCCTCATCTCCTTGGGGCTCCTCGTCGTGCTCGTCGGGATGGTTATCGTGCTCGCGGCGGGAGGCCGGGCAGCGTTCGCCAAGTTCGGATTGGGGTTCCTAATCGGTCGGAACTGGGACCCCGTCCACGAGACCTTCGGAGCGCTCCCCTACGTGTTCGGGACGGTCGTCACGTCGGCCATCGCCATAGTTCTGGCGGTGCCGATCGCAGTTGGTCTAGCGATCTTCTTGAACGAGTCGAGAACGTGGATCGTGCACCCCCTCGCGACGTTCATCGACGTTCTCGCTGCGATCCCGAGTGTCGTCTACGGCCTGTGGGCGTTGTATGTGCTCGGACCTGTGCTCCAACACCACGTCGAGCCCGCCCTGACGAACTCCGTGGGCAAACTGCCGCTCGTGGGCCGGTTGTTCCAAGGGGCCGGGGCGACTTCGGGTGGAGATTTCTTTACCGCTGGCGTGATCGTCGCGATCATGATCCTGCCGATCATCACGGCGGTGAGCCGGGAGGTCGTCGCAACGGTGCCCCGAGATCTGCGCGAGGCTGCGAAGGCGGTCGGCGCGACTCGGTACGAGATGGTGCGGATGGCCGTCCTCCCGTACGCGCGGAGCGGGATCGTAGGGGCCACGATGCTGGGACTCGGTCGCGCGCTCGGGGAGACCATCGCCGTGTCGATGGTGGTCGGCGGCGGTCGGAGCATCGGTTTCGGTCTCTTCAACGCCGGCTCCACCATCCCCTCACTGATCGCGAGCCAGTTCCTGAGTGCCCAGAACCTCGGCTATCACCGGTCCGCGCTCCTCGCGCTCGCCGTCGTCTTGGTGAGCATCGCGCTGTTGTTCGCGGCGTTGTCCCGGTTGCTCGTCGGCCGGGGGTCGAAGCTCGTAGGCGGCGTTTCCACCGCCGAGGGAGCTGCCGAGGGACCCGCTCTGCAGGTGACGGAGTGATCGCCGCAGGTAACGTGTCCGCGGCTGTCGGTGTCGGACGGGGTCGGCGCGCGAAAGACCGCGCGTTCACGGGGTTCCTGTGGGCATGTGGGGCGGTCGCTTTGCTTCCCCTCATCCTGATCGTCGTCTACGTGGTTGCGCGGGGGTATTCGGCGCTCTCGGTCAACTTCTTCACGAAGGAACCGGCAGGACCGATCGCGCCTGCCTCCGGCGGCATCTCCGAGGCTTTCATCGGGACCGGGCTCATCGTCGGGATGGCGGCGCTCTTCTCGGTGCCGCTCGGCATCCTCACGGCTGTTTATCTCTCGGAATACGGGCGAGGCCGTGTGGCTAGCATCGTCCGCTTCGTCGCGGAGATCCTGCTGTCGACGCCGTCCATCGTCGCCGGTGTGTTCATCTCCGCCGTCATCGTCTCCGCCATGCACTCGTTCTCCGCGCTGGCGGGCTCGATCGCGCTCACCGTGCTCATGTGGCCGGTGATCGCCCGTGCAGGCGAGGAGATCCTCAAGCTCGTGCCCCAAGACCTGCGGGAAGGGGCGCTCGCGCTCGGCGTACCGAGGTGGAAGGTGATCCTCCGGGTCGTCGT
>JBGPKY010000081.1:0-10738 GCA_041486205.1 Actinomycetota bacterium | reverse complement strand
TCGCGGGCGTCCTTCTTCCCGCCGCGGACGTTGAAGGAGTGGTCGCCGCCCTGTAAAGGCGCATAGGTCGCTCGCCTCCCGAGCTTGCGAAGCACCGGCTGCAGAACGGCGGCCTGCGAGAAGGGATCGGACGTTCCGTGCATGAACAGCATCGGCACCCGGATGCGATACAGGTGTTCGTCGCGGATCCGCTCGGGCTTGCCCGGTGGGTGCAGCGGATAGCCGAGGAAAACGAGCCCGGCCGAGGGCATGCCGTCGGCGACGACCATCGAGGCGATGCGTCCGCCGAGCGACTTACCTCCGGCGAGGACCGGCCGGCCGCCTGAACGCTCTCGCGCTTCCTCGAAGGCCGCGAGCCACGTTTCGCGGAGCGTCGCTTCTGGATCGGGCGAGCGCCGTCCACGTTCCATGTATAGGAAGTTGAACCGCACGGTCGCCACGCCGTGTCCGGCCATCGCACGGCAGAATCCGGCCAGGAACGGGTGGTCCAGGTTCGCGCCTGCGCCGTGGGCGACGACGAGCGTCGCGACCGTTCCGCCTGGGTCGAGCCACGCGCTCGACACCTCGCCGGCGCGCGTGGGGATCATCGTCCGTGTCTCAGGCGTCGCCATGCCATGATTGTCCACGATGGAGGGCAAGCTCTACCTCGGAACCTCGGGTTTCTCCTACGACGAGTGGAAGCACGGCGTCTTCTACCCGGAGGGGCTGAAGAACCGCGAGATGCTTTCGTACTATGCGAGCCGGTTCCCCTCCGTCGAGATCAACTATACGTTCCGACGGTTCCCGACCGAGAAGACCCTCGAAACGTGGAAGGCAGAGACGCCCGAGCACTTCCGGTTCACGCTTAAGGCGAACCAGCGCATCACGCACTTCAAGCGGCTCGCGGACGTCGATGAGGACGTACGCGATTTCCTGGAGCGAGCGAAGCTGCTCGGCGAGCGGCTCGGCACCGTCCTCTACCAGTGCCCTCCTTCGCTGAAGTACGACCGCGCGCTGATCGAGTCCTTCGTCGGCTACCTGCCGCCTACGCCGCGCGCCGCGATGGAATTCCGTCACGCGTCGTGGAAAGAAGCACGTGACCTGCTGCTGGAACAGGGCGTCGCTTGGTGCGTGGCGGAGACCGACGAGAACGATCCAGGTGCGGAGGATCTCTCGTGGGAGCCGTTCGGCTTCCTCCGTCTTCGCAAGAGCGAGTACGCGGATGAGGAGTTGCGCGCGTGGGCCGATCGCATCCGCCCCACGCTCGAGGCCGGGAACGACATCTACTGCTACTTCAAGCACGAAGACGAAGGCATGAGCCCACGCATGGCCGAACGCCTCGAAGCGATCCTCTAGGCGACCCGAGCAGCGAGGGCGCGGCGGATCTCTTCCGCCTGCTCGGCGTCTTCGATCTTGCGACCGAGGACGTCGCGGACGTAGAACGCGTCGATCACGCGGTCGGCGTAGGTCGCGACCTTCGCCAGGTGGACGTCGAGCTGGAGCTCCGAAAGTGTTCGGGTGATGTCGAACAGCAGGCCGATACGATCGGGCGCGGCGACCTCGATCACCGTGAAGAAATCCGACGCGTCGTTGTCCACCGTCACCTTCACGGGCGCGTGCGAGCGCGGCGGGGGATAGTGCTTGCGCTTCTCGGCGACCCGGTATTCGAGAGACACCCGACCTTCGATCGCCCTTCGAAGAGTCGAGCGGAACTCGCGCCAGCGTTCCTCCGTGACCTCCGGCTCGAACGCCCCCTCGACCTCGAACACGTCGACGGCCGCGCCGTCTTCCGTCGTGAACACCTGCGCCGTGAGGATCGACAGGCCGGCGAGCGACAACGCGCCTGCGATCCACGACAGGAGCCCCGGCCGGTCGGTCGCTACGACGGTGAGCGAATACGTCGCCGATCGCGCCCCGGGGCCCGACAGCGTTCGAACCTCGAGCGTGGAGAGCGGCGGCGCGATAAGCGGGTAGTGCTCGACGATCCTCTCGATCGGCAGGCCTAGGAAGTAGCTTCGGGGCATCCGCAGCAGGAAGCGGTCGACCGCCGCGGGCTCCGCGTCGGGGAGCGCCTCTCGCAGCTCGTCTGCCCGCGCCGTCAGGCGTTCCACGGTCTCGGCTCCCATCTCGCCGCGTTCGAGAACGCGCTGGACCTTCGCGACCAGCTCGCGAACGAGCGTCGCACGCCAGGGCGTCCACGCGAGCGGGCCCGTGGCACCCGCGTCGGCGATCGCAAGGAGGTAGAGAGCCGCGAGCCGTTCCGGGTCACCCACCTTGGCGGCGACATCGAACACGAGGTCATCGTCCTGAAGGTCCCGGCGCGTCGCGGTGTCGGACAGCAAGAGGTGCTGTTCCACCATGAACAGGGCGAGATCACGTGTGGTCTCGGGCAGCCTCATCCGGTCGAGCGCAGCAGAGGCCACGCGTGCACCGACGGCGACGTGACCGCCCTCGCCCGTCTTCCCTATGTCGTGGAACAGCGCGCCCAGGAGCAGGCCGTCGATGTGGCCGACGACCGCCTTCGCTTGCGCGACCATCGGGTCCGAAGCCTCGCCTTCGAGCAACCGGGACATCCCCGCCAGCGCTTCGAGCAGGTGCACGTCGACGGAGTAGCGGTGGTAGGGATCGCGTTGCGGCCTGCAACGCACCGCGTTCCACTCGGGGATGAACGCGCCGAGCACACCGATCCGGTCGAGACCTTCGAGCGCGCGCACGCCTTCCTCCCCCGCTCGCAGGATGTCCAGGAACGCGTCGCGCACTCCGTCTGTCCACTCCACCATCTCAGGCAGCTCGACATGTTCGATCCGGTCGAGGAGCCCGGCCGGCATCACACCGCGCTCATGAGCGACCGCGGCGAACGCGCGAAGCACGCCCTCGGATGTCTCGGCCAGATCTGCCGCCTCCGACTCCCCGCGGAGGTATCGGTCGAACACCGCGCTGCTCACGTGCTCGACCTGTCGCGCGTGCTCGAACACCGCTCGCATCAACGCGTCGACTGCGCGCAGACGAGGTTCGTCCTGGAACCCCAAGGCGCGCGCGATCGAGGGCTGCTGGTCGAGGAACAGTCGATCCGTTTTGCGTCCGGTTTCGAGATGCAGCGCGCTGCGGATCCGGATGAGGAACTCCTCCGCGTCGTCGACGGCCCGACGCTCGGCCACCCGTAACAGCCCGACACCGTCCAGCGTCGCCGAGCCGCGTGACTCACCTGCCGCGGTCCCGAGCCATCCGAGCGCTTGTACGTCGCGCAAGCCGCCGGTTCCTTCCTTCAGGTCGGGCTCGAGGAGGAAGGACACGGACCCGTGGCGCTCGCGGCGGTCGGCGGCATCCCCGCGGAGACGTTCGGCGAACCCACGCGGGTCCTCGCGCACCCACGCGAACAGTCGCCCGCGCGTGTCGTCCCATGCGGTCGCATCTCCGGCAAGCGCTCGAGAGTCGAGCATCGCCGTCAGAGCGTCGAGCCGTTCGGCTGCGATCAGAGCGCATTCGTCGGGCGTCCGCACCGCGTGACCGACGGTAAGGCCGGCGTCCCAGAGCGGGTAGAAGAGCCGTTCCGCCAGCGCGGCGACCTCGTCGGAGGCCGTTCCGTCGTGGTGGATCAGCAGGTCGATGTCGGACGCAGGCGCAAGCTCTCCGCGCCCGAAGCCGCCCAAGGCCACCAACGCGACGCCTTCCGGCGGTCCGGCGGACGCGAACAGCTCGCGAAGACACGCGTCGACCAGTTCCGCCCGGCGCCCCGCCGACCACCGTCCGTGGTGACCGGGCGAATACGCGCGGTCGAGCGCTTGCAGCTCGTCGAGCAGCCGGGCGACCGGCGCGGGACGGTCCAGCCTCTCAGAGGGCGTCGGGACCCATCTCCCCGGTGCGGATGCGGATCACCTGCTCGGCGGGGACGACCCAGATCTTCCCATCGCCGATCTTCCCGGTTCGCGCGGCCTTCGCGATGGCATCCACGATGCCCTGGACCTGGTCGTCCTCGGCGAGGATCTCGACCTTCACCTTTGGGACGAAGTCGACCTGGTATTCCGCGCCCCGGTAGACCTCGGTGTGTCCGCGCTGACGTCCGAATCCCTCGACGTCGGTGGTCGTGAGACCGGCGATACCGATCTCGCGCAACGACTCCTTCACCTCGTCGAGCTTGTGCGGCTTCACGATCGCGACGATCAGCTTCACGCAGACCCCCTCGGCGAGCTCTCGACGCTAGCTTAGCGGTCGCTCGAAGATGAGCCACTCGCGTCGCACGCGCATCCCTGCTCGCTCGTACAGGCGTGTCGCGCCCGTCTCGTTGGCGGCATCGACGTTCAGCCGGGCGCTCGCGAACCCGCGCCGCGAGAGGTCGGCGAACGCGAACCGCAACAAGAACGAACCGATCCCGCGCCCGCGCCAGGCTTCCAGCACGCCCAGCATCTCCACCCAGCCGACGCCGCTCGTCGCCTTCTCGATCACGAACCCGACGGCCCGGTCCCGCTCGAAGGTTAGGGAAATCATGTCGGGATCTTCGCTCGGCAGCTCCTTGTACCGGACCCAGATCTCGAACGGAGTGGGCTCGAACCCCCAGTGCCCGGAGAAGGACTCCTCCATCACCTCGTACAGGACGCGGTCGTCTATGTCTTGCCTGTATCTGCGAACCGTGATCCCGGGTGGTGGATCGGGCTCGGGAACGTTGCCGAGATCTCGCTCCATGTGCCAGAAATACCGCGCCGGAAAGTAGCCTTTGCTCCCGAGCAGAGCGGCAGCCGACGAGTCGGTGGAGGTGGCACTCGCACGGGTGAGCGCTCCCGATGCCCCAGCCGGAACGCGCTCTCGGGCCCTGGCTTCCATCAGGTCGATGAGTTCGCCGCCGATCCCTCGGCCGTGGTGATCGGGGTGCACGAGCGCGTAGAGGTCTTGGGAGTGCTCGGGCTGCGGACCAGTCACGATCCCGAATCCCACCCATACTCCATGCGGGTCCGCGACGAACCACGTATCCCGCTCCAGATCCATGCCGGGCATCGCGAGATCGTCCGAGAAGTGCTCGGGCTCCGCGTCCGGTCGGCCGAAGTCCCAGACGTCGAAGGCGTTGGCGACGGCCACGAGGCTTTCGAGATCGTCCACGCGAACCGGGCGTGCTGAGTACCCGGCTGGGAGGCTCATGGAGCGGCTCCGGGGATCGCCCGGCCCGGAGGGCCGAACAGCGCCTCGCGGTCGATCTCCTCATGTCGTAGCGCCTTCACTCCGCCGCCGATGCCGAACAACCGTTTCTTCCAGATCAGCCACACGAGGATCGCGACGTTGATGACGAGAGCGCTCACGCGGAACACGGTCACGCGCTTGATCAGCTCGTCGATCTCGAAGGGAAGGAAGCCAGCCGTCGCCAACGCGGTGAGGTATTCGGCCCATCGGCGCTCGTGCCAGAGCCCGACGGCCTCGACGGCCTCGACCACGCAATAGGCGACCGCCGTGAAGGCGAGGATCAGCAGGGTGTGGCTGTTCACGTTGAGCAGTTTCTCAAGCTCGCGGGCGATGAACCCGCGGCTAGGTTCCTGCCCTGTCTGCCCCGCGGTCGCCCGAAGGCCGTTCAGCAGCGCCTGCGCCAGTGAGCGGAGCGCGCCGCTGTGAAGCTCCAGCGAGATGACGGCCGTCGCAAGCAGCCCGAAGATCACCGCGTGCACGCCTCGGTCGATCGAGATCAAGCGAAGGACGATCGCTTCGCGAAGCTCCTCGCCGCGGCGCGGAAGGCGAAGCTCGGCGAGCGGCGGCAGGAGGTCCCGCCAGGGTTGCGGCGGCGCCGGTCCCGCGACCCAGACGTCGCAGCGGAGACAGCGCGAGAGGCGTCGGCCGTCGGGAAGGTCGACGCCGAGACCGGCGTCCTCGGGTCGCAGCCGCGCGACCGTCGATGCCGGCGTAACGTGACCTCGTCTCGAACAGACGAACGTTTCGGGGTGCAGGCGCGTGTGGTGCTTCCAGGCGCGCCGAAGTCTTCCGAACACGCCGGCGAGCCTAGCCGCTCGCGGCCTTCTTGCGCGAAGCGGCCTTCTTCTTCGTCTCGGCGACCGCCGCCGGCGCCTTCTTCTTCGCGGCCGCGACGGAGGCTTTCAACGCCTCCATCAGGTCGACGACCTTGGTCGGCGCGGTCTCGGGCGCCACCTCGATCTCCTCGCCGGCGATCTTCTTCTCGACCATGTCGAGGAGCGCCTCGCGGTAGTCGTCCTTGAACGCCTCGGGGCTCCACGGCTCGGTGAGGTTCTCGATGAGCGACTTGGCCATCTCGACCTCCTGCGAGCGAAGCTTCGAGTCCGAGTCGATCGTCTCGAAGTCGGCCGCTCGGATCTCGTCGGGCCAGTACATCGTCTCGAGGACGAAGACCTTGTCCTTGAACCGCAGCGCGGCGAGATGCTCCTTGTCGCGGAAGCTGACCTTCGCGACGCCGACCTTGTTCTCCTCGGCGAGGGCCTTGCGCAGCAGCGCGTAGGCCTTCGCGCCGGTCTCGTCGGGGACAAGGTAGTAGGACTTCTTGAACAGGATCGGGTCGATCTCGTCGAGGTCGACGAACTGCACGATGTCGATCGCGCGGGAGGACTCGACTGGCACCTTGTCGAGGTCGTCGTCGGTGAGGATCACGTAACGGTCCTTCTCGTACTCGTAGCCCTTCACGATGTGCTCGAATCCGACCTCTTCGCCGTCCTGCTCGCACACGCGCTTGTAGCGGATGCGGCCGTTGTCGGCGTCGTGGAGCTGGTTGAACTTGAGCGAGCGCTCCTCCGTGGCCGGGAACACGGCGACGGGGATCGTGACGAGGCCGAACGAGATGGCTCCCTTCCACATGCTCCTTGGTGGCATGGCGTCCCTCCGGGAAGTCTGGTGCTCTGCCGAAGCCACGATTCTAAACGGCCCCAGTGACAGGCACGCGACTTCGGGCTCTCGCGTCTACCATCTCGGGATGCCGGCGAGGAAGAAGGGCACGGGCGGGCTAGCGTTCACCGTTAAGTATCCGAGGCCGCTGCCTGCGGAGAAGCGCGGCGATGCCTGGTGGATGGACGTCGACGGCCGAGAGCTTCGCCTGTCGAACCTCGACAAGGTCTTCTGGCCCGATGAGGGCTACACGAAAGGCGATCTCGTCGCCTACTACTTCAACATCGCGCCGCTGATCCTTCCTCATCTCAACCAGCGTCCGCTCACGATGAAGCGGATGCCCGACGGCATCGCGGGCGACTTCTTCTACGAGAAGACCGCACCGTCGCACACGCCGGACTGGATCCCGCGCTGCAACGTGCTCTCCGAGGACAGCCGCGACGGCGTGATCGGCTACCTCATCGTGGAGGCCGCGGCGGGTCTCCTCTACGTCGCGAACCTCGGGTGCATCGAGTTCCACCCGCTGCATTCGAGATGCGCGTCGATCGACGAGCCCGACTACCTCTTCTTCGACCTCGATCCGATGGGGGCAAGCTTCGAGGACGTATTGGCGGTTGCGCTCCACGTGAAGGCGGCGCTCGAGGCGCTCGGCCTCCGCGGCTACCCGAAGACGAGCGGAGCGACCGGCGTGCAGATCTTCGTCCCGATCGAACCCGGCCACACCTATCAGCAGGTCCGCGACTTCGTCGGCGCGGTCGGACGGCTGATCGAGAAGGCCGATCGCGAGCGGGTGACGATGGCTTGGCGGATAGAGAACCGCACCGGCAAGGTCTTCATCGACCACAACATGAACCGCTCCGGCGCGAACATCTCGGCCGTGTATTCGGTCCGCCCCGAGCCCGGCGCGCCCGTCTCGACCCCGCTCGCTTGGAAGGAAGTCGAGAAGGGGGTCACCCCGCAGGACTTCACGATCGCGAACGTCTGGAAGCGGTTCGCCAAGGTCGGCGACCTCTTCGAAGACGTCCGGGCGAAGCCCCAGTCGATCGCGGCTGCGCTCGAGGCGGTCGGCGTGACGGGCCAGCGGGCCAGCGCCGAGGTCATCGCGGCGTCCAAGGACCCGAAGCTCGCCGAGTACCTGAAGAAACGCACGTTCGGACCTGAAGGAACCACGGAACCGCCGCCCGGTGAAGCGCGCGGAGCGGGGAACTCATTCGTCATCCACAAGCACCGCGCGACGCGGTTGCACTACGACGTGCGGCTCGAACACGACGGGGCGCTGCCCTCATGGGCCGTGCCCCGCGGCCTGCCCACACAGCGAGGCGACAAGCGACTCGCTGTTCGCACCGAGGATCATCCGCTCGAATACGGCTCGTTCGAGGGCACGATCCCGAAGGGCCACTACGGCGCCGGTGAGGTTCGCATCTTCGACGACGGGTGGTACGAACCCGTCGAGTGGACCGAGAAGAAGGTGAGCTTCAAGCTGCACGGCCGGCGCTATCCGGGCCTCGAGTTCCATCTCGTGAAGACGCGGACGGATTGGCTGGCCTTCCTCGCGAGCGCGCAGGAAGCACCGCTGATCGACTCGCCGTCGTCGATCCAGCCGATGCTCGCCGAGGGTGGGCACGAAGCGTTCGACGATCCGGAGTGGTGGTTCGAGCCGAAGTTCGACGGGATCCGGAGCGTCACATATCTCGCGACCGACCTCACGCGGCTCGTCACGCGGACCGGCCGAGACATCACTGCACAGTATCCCGAGCTGCACATGGTCCACGAGCTGGTCGACCAGGTGAACGCCGTGATCGACTCCGAGATCGTCGCGTTCGACGAGGGCGGGCGGAACTCCTTCGAAGCTCTGCAACAGCGCATGAACCTGGCGAACGAACGGGAGATCAAGCGCATCGCGAAGCAGATCCCCGTCGCGCTCGTGGCGTTCGACCTACTCTGGCTCGACGGCAACGACCTCACCGAACTGAAGCTCGAAGATCGCCGCGAGCTGCTCACAGCGATCGTCGAGGAGGACCCGCGACTGCAGCTCATCACGCGCGTCGAGGGAACCGGCAAGGGGTTCACGAAGATCGCGAAGGAGCACGGCTTGGAGGGTGTCATCGCCAAGCGCATCGGCTCCAAGTACCACCCGGGTCGTCGCTCCCCCGACTGGCGGAAGATCAAGCTCACCAACACACAGGACTGCGTGATCCTCGGCTGGACGCCCGGCCAGGGCGGTCGCGCGGGAACGTTCGGCGCACTGCTGGTCGGCGCCTACGACCGCGGCAAGCTCGTCTGGATCGGCCAGGTCGGCACCGGCTTCACCGACAAGATGCTCGCGACGCTGCTCGAGCAGCTCAAACCTCTCGTCACGAAGGAACCCGTGATCGTCGACCCCGACCTCGCGAAGACCCCGGGCATCACGTTCGTGAAACCCGAGCTCGTATGCGAGGTCGGGTACTTAGAGATCACGAGGTCTACGAACAAGATGCGCGCCCCGACCTTCAAAGGTCTCCGAGACGACAAGTCTCCTGAGGATTGCATCCTCGAAGGTCCGGTACCGAATCAGCGTTAGAACGGTTCGATGCCGGCTCGGACCAAGAGCGCGCGTACCTCCCGCTCCTCCAGCCCCCGGTCGAGAAGCTCACGGTAGATGCGAAGCGCGGCTAGCGAGCGGCCGCACTTGGGACAGAACGAGAAGAAATCCTCGGCCGGCGTCTGACACCATGGGCACTGGGTGACTTCGACCGTGCGGTCCGGCTCCAGGCCGGTATCGCCTAGGGCGTCGATGTAGCCCTTGCCGTAATCCCACTGGATGTACTCGTCCTCGCGGACCTCGAACGCGGGCTCGTGCATCCGTGGCTCACCGGTCCGGAGCATGTGCTCCAGGTTCTCCTTCAGCAGCTCCCATTCGTAGTAGTGGTTCGCGCCGCAGTCGGGGCAGGCGATCACGACGCCCTTCACCCCTTGCTGGGCGAAGACGCCGCGCATGCCGGCGAGGTCGTCCAGGTCGGCCTGGACGTTCTCCTCCTCTTCGGGCTCGAGACCGAAGGTCTCCTGTTCGTCGTCTTCCATCATTCGCTATCTTCGTCCTCTCTCAGCGAGAACGCCCGGAACGCCTCCGCGTACTCCACGCCCGCCCGCTCGCCGAAGTCGCGGGCGCGCTCGCGCACCCAGGGTGCCGAGGCCTCACCATGCTGCGACTCGTGCCTGGTGAGGGCCTCCAGCTTGACGTCGATCGTCTTCGTGATGTCAACGTACGTATCGGGCTCCTCGGCCGCCAACCAAAGGTTCGGGATCTCGAAGGGCTCGAAGCCCTCCTCCAGCAGCTCGGAGAACTGGAGTCGGGTCGGCGCGTCGGGCATGACCGCGCAGAGCGCGAACGTACCGGCGGCCTTGTGGTCCGAATGGTTGACGTACCCTCGCCCGGACCACAGTCGGGAGGGGTCGGGCGCGACGAGGACTTCGGGTCGGAACCTGCGAACCTCTCGCGCCACCTTTCGGCGAATATCGAGGCCCACGGCAAGCTCCCCATCGCGCTCCCCGAGGAACGTGACGCTCGCGACGCCGAGCACCTCCGCCGCCGCTCGTTGCTCACGTTCGCGGATCGGGGCCATCTGCTCCCGCGTGACGCCCGGCTCGTTCGAACCGGCCGAGCCGTCGGTGATGCAGACGTAGTGCACCTCGGTTCCCTCGCGGGCCCACGCAGCGACTGTCCCGCCGCACATGTACTCGGCGTCGTCGGGATGGGCGAACAGGACCAGTGCGCTCTCGAACCGCATGACGGCGAGCCTACCGGACGGAACCGGCAACGGGGCAGCCGGCACCTCGACGATCACTCCTTGTAGACGGCCCAGAACTTCTTGACCGGCGAGAGAGCCTTCCAGGTCGCTTTGGAGCCCTTCGGCGTGATGAGGACGTCTCCGGGACCAACGTGGTGGACGGC
>JBGPKY010000080.1:0-10754 GCA_041486205.1 Actinomycetota bacterium | reverse complement strand
GCCGACCTTCCCCCGGATCTTTGGGCCTTCGACGCGTACTTGAAGGTTGCCCTGGCCGGGTTCGACATCTCCCTGGATGCTCGGCGTCTCGCGCCGGGCATCCTACGCCCCTCGTGTCCCTGGGCTCTCGCTCCGGCTTCGGCGCTGATGCGATTCGTTACGGTCGGCTTGCTGCCAGCCGGCGTCCGGGAAGGGTTCGGCCTGGCCTGGAGCCCGGTCCGGGAGCGGGCCCTGGGCGCGTTAGAGGCCTCGGTGAGAGCCGGTCTCCCCCGGCTCCCCGAGCGCTTGCGATGGTGGCCGCACGCCGTCCAAGCCGGATGTCGTTCGGTGGCGAACGTCCCGTAGGGAAAGATCCCGAAAACGCGAAAACAGGGGAATACCAGCGGTTTTCACAACGTCTTTACATACGCGGGCCTTTACAAAAGCGTGTAGTTGCAGCTAGCATGGCGCTTCGGCGGCCACGCGAGCCTGGTGTCTGCGTGCCCGCCGTCATCACGTCACGAAGGTCCCGAAGACCTCGAAGGCTGGGCCCGCACGCCGCAGGGAGGCTTCGAGGAGGAGAGTGAAGGGAAGCATGGCAGAACCTGCACGCCCGCTGGGCACCGATGACGCCGACGATCTCCGCTTGTACCTGGAGGCGGCGGCCCGCGAGCCGCTCCTCACGAAGGAGGAGGAAGTCGAGCTCGCCATCATCATCGAGCACGGCAAGGAAGCAGAAGAGCGCCTGCGCGCCGGCAGGCTCCGCGCCGAGTCCAGCATCATGAAGGCGCGAAAGACCGTTCGGAAGGCGGAGGCCGCCCGCCAACGTTTCATCATGGCCAACCTCCGGCTCGTCGTGTCGGTCGCCCGCAAGTACCAGGGCCAAGGCCTGCCGCTCCTGGATCTCATCCAGGAAGGCAACATCGGCCTGATGCGCGCGGTCGAGCTCTTCGACTGGCGGCGGGGGTTCAAGTTCTCTACTTACGCGACGTGGTGGATCCGGCAGGGCATCACTCGCGCCATCGCCGACCGTTCGCGGTCGATCCGTTTGCCCGTCCATATCCATGACCGGCTGCGGAAGCTGAACCGCACCCGGTTCCAGTTCGCGCAGTCCATGGGCCGCGAGCCTTCCCGCGAGGAGCTGGCCAAGGCGCTGGACACGACGGTCGAGGAGATCGACGACCTCACCGAGATGGGCCGGCGTGAGCCGCTGTCGTTGCAGTCGCCCGTAGGCGAGGACACTGAACTCGGCGACCTGATCGAGGAGGTCGACTCCGACGCCGCCTTCAACGAGGTCGAAGATGCCTTGCTCCGCGAGGAGATCGGCGATGCGGTCGATCGTGTCCTGGACGAGCGCGAGCGCCACGTCGTGGCTCTCCGCTACGGTCTGGAGAACGGCCAGCCGCTCTCACTGCGGGAGACCGGCAAGGTGCTCGGGCTTTCGGGCGAGCGGGTTCGCCTTATCGAGCGCGAGGCTCTGCGCAAGCTCCGCGACTCCAACCTCATCTCCGCCGTCGCCGCGCTCTAGGTTCGTTTGAAGACTCTAACCAGGTCTTAATCCCCGCCTAACCGTTCTCAGGTCGGGCCTTGAACATGAACGGCATAGCCTCCGAACGTTCCGCGCGACGGACGCGCGGAGAGGAGGCGAGGGACATGCAGAGGATCATGCGGACGGCGATCGCCGTGACGGTGGCAACGCTCGCACTGGGAGCGGCCGCACCGGCTATGGCGAGCGGGCACGCCGTTCTTCCGAATGTGGTCGTGGGCTCGGGCTCGTGCAGCGCGGGTAGTACCTGGCTCTTGACCCTGAAGCCCGACTCGACCACTCGGATCGAAGCCGACCTCGAGGTGCAGACCGGGGTCGCCGGTCAGGCGTGGAGGTCGAAGTTCTTCGACAACGGCGCCAAGTTCGGGCACGGGTCGAAGGTCACGCTTGCGGACGGGTCTTTCAGCATCACCCGGTATGCGACGGACCAGGCCGGGTCCGATGTCATCACGGTCAAGTCCAAGAACGTGACGACCGGCGAGACGTGCCTCGCCACGGCAACCTTCTGATAGATCGGGCGCTGCGGAAGGGCCGGCCCTCGGGCCGGCCCTTCGCCTCCCCGGACTTCTGCTGGCGGACGCGAACCGCCTCTTCGGGTGGGGTTCGCCCTCCCCGCGTGTCGAGGCCTCGTCGAGTGTCATAGTCTTGTGGGCTTCCACGGAGATGAGAGCCGATGAGCATCCTGCGCCGCAAACGGAACGATCCGCCCGTCCAGCCCGACGGGCCGGTCGTGGTTCACCGGCGGATCGAGGTTGCCGTCTACCCCGTTCGTTTGCCTGGCGACCTCGCCGTCCCGGCGGGCGCGGTGGGGGTCGTGATATTCGCGGACGGGAGCGGGAGCAGCCCCACGAACCCCCGCAACGCCGCAGTTGCCGACCGCCTGAATCGGGCCGGACTCGCGACGCTGCTGTTCGACCTCTTGACCCCGGCCGAGGCCGAGGACCAGGCGAAGGTCTTCGATGTCGCCCTTCTGGCAGGGCGACTCCTGGCGGCGACAAGGTGGATGGGGACCTGGCCGGAGTACGGGAGTCTCCCGGTTGGCTTCTTCGGCGCAAGCACGGGGGCCGCGGCCGCGCTTCTAGCTTCGGCGCGGTTGCCGGCAGACGTCTCAGCGGTCGTCTCGCGAGGCGGCCGTCCCGACCTCGTGGGGGCTGGGCTCGACGCGGTCACATGTCCCACGCTCCTGCTCGTCGGCGGCGAGGATACCGAGGTCTTGGAGTTGAACCGTGCGGCCGACAGGCGGCTGCGCTGCGAACGCCGGCTGGACGTGCTGCCCGGAGCCGGCCACCTTTTCGAGGAGCAGGGCGCGCTCGAGCGAGTCGCGGAGATCGCCGCCGAGTGGTTCTCCAGGCATCTCGGCGAGGCTCCGAGGCGGGAGCGGACGTCGCTCGCCCGAACGCTTTCAGGCTGAGGCTCGATCGCCGGCAAGACGCCGGGCCACGGCCACCTGTCGTTCGAGCGCCTCGGAGATCGAAGCGGTGAACCGGCGAAGGTCGCCCGCGTTGGCCGGATCACCGGAGGGCTCGATCGGCTCGCCGAAAACGACGGCGACCCTCGGTCGGATCGGGCTGCGCAGGGTGAGACCGGGGTTGGGCCAGCGGCGCTGCGTTCCCCAGATCCCCGCCGGCACCACGGGTGCGCCGGTGGCCAGCGCGATCCGTGCGAGACCGGTCCGCACCCGCTGGAGTTCGGTTCCTGCGGGATTGACGCGGCCTTCGGGGAATATCCCGGCGAGCGCACCAGCGCGGATGGTCGCGGAAGCATCGTCCAGCGCGCCGGCGTCGCCGGCGCCGCGCGTGATCGGGATCTGCTCGTACAAGCGCATCACCGGCCCGATCCAGCGGTGCCGGAAGAACTCGGCGGCGACCAGGAAACGCACCCCGCGGCGCGAGCCGGTCACGGTCGCGAGCGCGAAAACGGGACCGTCCAGCGCGCTGATGTGGTTCGCGGCCACGATGGCTGGCCCCTCCTTCGGGATGTTACGGGTGCCCTCGAACCGCAGCCGGAAGCAAGCGTGATAGATGGCGCCGACGACGAGGACGCCCAGTCGCCACCAGCCGTTCAGTTCGGATCGCCGACGCACGCGCGGATGCTAACCCCTCCGTATACTTGCCGACGTCATGGGCCCCCGAGAGCTCCACGAGATCGCCGCGCGCCGCTTCGAGGACTTCGTGGAGGCGCTCCGCGAGATGGTGAACGTCGATTGCGGTTCCTACTCGCGACAAGGTGTGAACGTCATCGCAGACCTCTGCGAAACGAGGTTCCGAAGGGGCGGATGGGAGGTCGAACGGATCCAGCATCCGGCAGCCGAGGGTGAGCCGCAGCTCGGAGACCTCGTCATCGGCCGTCTGTCGGGCGGTGGCGGGCCGCGCGTGCTGTTGATCGGACACACGGACACCGTCTTCGATGCTGGGACGGTAGCGGAGCGGCCGTTCTCGATCGATGGCGACCGGGCGATGGGTCCCGGCGTCTCCGACATGAAGGGCGGCCTCCTGACAGGGTTCTTCGCGATGGAGGTGCTCCAGGAGGCGACCTTCGACGGGTTCGGCCAGGTCACCTACATCTGCAACCCGGACGAGGAGATCGGCTCGCCGTTCTCCCGTGACTTCATAAGGCGCGAGGCTAGGCGCGCCGATCTGGCGCTGGTGCTCGAGGGGGCGCGCGAGAACGGCGACATAGTCTCCTCGCGCAAAGGTGTCTCCGACTACACCATCCAGATCACGGGCCGTGCCGCGCACGCCGGCGTCGAGCCGGAGCGCGGTAGGAGCGCTGTCCTCGAGGCGGCGCACAAGACGATCGCCTTCCAGGCGCTGAACGGTCGCTGGCCCGGCGTCACCGTCAACGTCGGCGTCGTACAGGGCGGCACGCGAACGAATGTCGTTCCCGCGCGCTGCGTCCTCGAGGTCGACGTTCGTTCGCCGCAAGAGGAGACCTTCCAGGCGGCGGAGCTGGAGATCGAGCGGATCGCGAGCGACCACACCGTTCCGGACATAGACGTTTCTGTTACGAAGGGTGGCTGGCACCGCCCGATGGAGAAGAAAGAGGGCGGCGCGGAACTCGCGGAACTCGCGATCCGTGTCGCCTCCCAGCTCGGATTCGAGATGAAGGACGCCTCCACAGGCGGGGCCTCGGATGCGAACACGACCTCCGCCGCCGGCGTTCCCACCCTCGACGGCCTCGGGCCTATCGGCGGCGACGATCACGCGCCGGGCGAATGGCTCGATCTCGCAAGCGTGGTTCCTCGTATCTCGCTGCTGGCCGGACTAATCTCGGGGCTCGGCAGTCTCTAGCGGGGGTACCCGATGGACATCACCACCGTCCGGTTCGAGAAGCCGGACGAGCTGAACCTCATCCTCGGGCAGTCGCATTTCATCAAGACGGTCGAGGATCTGCATGAGGTTATCGTGGGTGCGGTGCCGGGCGCGAGGTTCGGCCTCGCGTTCTGCGAGGCGAGCGGGCCCTGTTTGGTGCGTCGGAGCGGGACCGACGAGGAGCTCGTCGACCTCGCGGTCCGGAACGCGCAGGCGATCGGCGCCGGGCACTCTTTCGTGATCCTCCTCCGAGACCTCTTCCCCATCAACGTGCTCAACGCGATCAAGTCGGTACCGGAGGTCTGTCGCATCTTCTGCGCCACAGCGAACCCGCTCGAGGTGGTCGTCGGCGAGACCGAACAGGGCCGCGCGATCCTCGGCGTCGTCGACGGCGGCTCGCCGCTCGGCGTCGAGACCGAAGAGGATGCGGCTGCTCGCAGGGAGCTTTTGCGCCGGTTCGGCTACAAGCTGTGAACGACGTCCCGGTTCCCTCGGAGTTCCTCCTCGGTCTGCACGAGGCTGAGGAGACCTACCGCGAGCTCGTGGAGGGCGTCCCCGCGATCCTCTACGTCGATGCGATCGACGACCTCTCCTCGAACCTCTATACGAGCCCGCAGATAGAGCGGATCCTCGGCTTCACAAGCGATCAGTGGCGCGAGGATCCCGGGTTCTGGATGGCGCGCATGCACGAGGTTGATCGCGAGCGGGTGATGTCGGAGAGCCGGCGTACGAACGCGACCGGCGAGCCGTTCCGCGCTGAGTATCGGATGATCGCCGCCGACGGCCGTGAGGTCTGGGTTCGCGACGAGGCGGTCCTGGTGAGTAGCGATGTCGGCGAGCCGTTGTTCTGGCGCGGGATGATGCTCGACATCACCGAGCAGAAGCTCGCGGAGGAGAAGCTCCAACGCAGCGTAGAGATGTTGCGGCGCACCATGGACGAACGCCGCCGGCTCCTTGGCCGCCTCGAGGAAGCGCAGGAAGAGGAACGCAAGCGCATCGCCGCCGATATCCACGACGACTCGATCCAGGTGATCGGAGCGGCAGACCTTCGCGTTCAGGTCCTCCAGCGAGAGATCACCGACCCCGGGCAAGGTGAGGCGCTCGCCGACATCCACGACACGATGCAGCTCGCGATCGAACGCCTGCGGCACCTGCTGTTCGAGCTCCGGCCGCCGGCGCTGGATCGCGAGGGGCTCGTTGCGACGCTACGGCTCTACCTCGATCAGGCAGATCCCGACGAACGGCTCGAGTTCGAGCTGGACGACCGTCTCGACGGTGAGCCGCCGAGTGAGACGCGCGCCGTCCTCTTCCGGCTTGCCCAGGAAGCGGTGACCAACGCGCGGAAACATGCGAACGCGACGACGCTCCGCCTGTTCCTGTCGTCGGAGGACGGCGGTGTGCTCTTACGGATCGCCGACGACGGGCGCGGATTCGATCTCGCCGAGATCGCCGCGCCGATGCCCGGCCATCTCGGCGTTCCGACGATGATCGAGCGCGCGGAGTTCGCGGGCGGCTGGTGTCGGGTCGACAGCAAGCCCGGCGAAGGCACCACGGTCGAGTCGTGGATCCCGCTCGAGCCCTCCCGCGCGGTCGGTGAGCGCTCCGGGTAGCTAGGCCCCGGCGGCTGCCGGCGTCTTGGCTCCGGTCGCGAACCCGGTGTCCGGGTCGAAGAAATGGAATCGGTGCGGGTCCACCGACAGCTTCACGGTGTCTCCGGGCCTCACGTGGGTGCGCGCATCGACCCGCGCGCAGAAGATGTTCGCGCCGACGTCCGCTACCAGCGGGATCAGCTCCTCCTCGCCCTCTTCCGTCGCGGCCGCGAGCGTCTCCTCAGTTGAAACGGGCGGCGCATGCACACCGAAGAGGATGTTCACCTCGGAACCCAGCTCTTCGGTAACGTCGGCTCTGACCTCCATGGTAGGGAGACTCTCGTTCTGCCAAACCGCTGTGTCCTCGAGATCCGATGGACGGATGCCGAGGATGACCGTTCGGCCCTCGAACGACTTGAGGTCGACGTCTGAGGGCAAGGGGAACTTGAACCCAGCGAACGAGATGTCGTCGGCGCCGACCGTGGCCTCGACGAGGTTCATCGGCGGCGAGCCGATGAACGCCGCAACGAACAGGTTGGCCGGGTGCATGTAGAGGTTCTGCGGAGTGTCCACCTGCTGGAGGATGCCGTCGCGGAGGACGGCGACGCGCTCGCCGAGGGTCATCGCCTCCACCTGGTCGTGGGTGACGTAGACCGTCGTGGTCTTCAACCGCTCGTGGAGCTTCGCGAGCTGCGCGCGCATCTGGACGCGCAGCTTCGCGTCCAGGTTCGACAACGGCTCGTCCATGAGGAAGGCGAGCGGCTCCCGAACCATCGCGCGGCCCATCGCGACCCGCTGGCGCTGGCCCCCGGAGAGCGCCGCCGGCTTGCGCGCCATCAGGGGATCGAGCCCGAGGATCTTCGCCGCGTCGTCGACCCGCTTGTGGATCTCCTCCTTCGGCATCTTGCGGAGCTTCAGTCCGAATCCCAGGTTCTGCTCGACCGTCATATGCGGGTAGAGCGCGTAGTTCTGGAAGACCATCGCGACATCCCGGTCTTTGGGCGGCAGATCCGTCACTTGCCGGTCACCGATCGTGACCTCCCCGGCCGTGACCTCCTCGAGGCCCGCGAGGATCCGAAGGATCGTCGACTTCCCGCAGCCCGAAGGACCAACGAGGACCATGAACTCGCCGTCGGCGATCTCGAGCGAGACGTCGTTCACGGCTATCACGTCCGAGCCGAAAACCTTCGTCACGCCATCGAGGACGATCTCGGCCATGCCGTCACTCCTTCCGCTCGACGAGATTCTGCGAGGTCAGGCGCTCATGGGTCAAGACGGGCCGCAGACGCGAAGCTGCCGCCTTACCGGCACCCAACAGATCGAGCCCCAAGAGGGCGGCGCCCACCACGGGGGGCGCGGTCAAGCGCGTGATCCGCACCGCGGGAGCGACGACCCGAAGCCCACTGTCGATGCGCTCGAAGAAGGCGTCGTCCTCATTTCGGAATATCCCGCCCCCGAGCACCACGTCGACGTCCAGCTCGGTCATCCGCAGACGGCGGATCGCGGTTCCGGCCATAGCGATGACCTCATCGGCCTGGCGATCCACGATGCTCCGCGCCACTTCGTCGCCGTCCATCGCGGCCCGGAACACGATCGGGGCGAGCTCGACGACCCGATCGTCGTTCATCCTTCCGAAGTACATCGCCTCCATGACCTGTCGCGGCGTGCGCATCCCGAGTTGAGCGGGTACCAGCTTCGCGAGGGCGGTCTTCCGTCCCCGGCCGTCTTGAGCGCGCAGCGAATACCAGAGGCCCATCCCGCCGACGTCGGTCCCTCCCCCCCAGTCCCCCGAGATGCCGCCGACGGCGGGGAACCGGAAGACCTTTCCGTTCGGTGCGACTCCCGAGCAGTTCGTCCCGAAGCCGCAAACCACGGCGACACCCCAACTTCGGTCCGTGCCGGCGCGCATAACGGCGAAGGTGTCGTTCAGCACGAGGTCCTTGGCGGCGAAGCCGCGCTTCGCGAGGGCACGCGCGATGCGACGGTCGTCGGAGGGGAGATCGGCCCCCGCGAGGCAGAAGACACCGAGGTCGGCCACCGGCAGGCGGTCACCTTCGATCCCGGCGTCGGCGCACACGGCCTTTATCGCAGCGCTCACGCCGTCGAGGGCGCCGACCCTATCGGAGGAATCGTAGGTCGAGCCGTGCCAGCGAGCTCCTCCTAGGACCCTCCCGCCCTTCGAGATGAGCGCCGCGTCGATCTTCGAACCACCGCCATCTACGGCCAGCATCGCCGGCCTCCTCACGGCGTCATCTCCAGCTCGTCGATCCCGACGAACCTGGCCCCGCCGGCCGCGATGCCCTCGAGTATCGCGAGAAGCGCATCGCTGGTCGGGCCCGGCCACGTGTGTAGCAGGATCACCGCGCCGTCTCCGTGGTCGAGCGCGCCGTCGACGGCGTCCTTCTCGATCGCGGCGGCGGTCCGGTCCGGCTCCCAGTCGGCGAGCTCGACGTGCCAGGAGACGTCACGGTATCCGAGCGCGCGGAGCGCGGAGACCACCCGCGGGTCGTCGTGGCCATCGCCGAACGGGCAGCTGAACCACGGGCGCGGATCGGCGCCGGTGATCTCGCGTATGGCTTCCTCCGCCTCGGTCACGTCGGCGCGGATGCCGTCATCGGTGAGCAGCGTCATCCGCGCGTGGAACTTCGAGTGATGTCCGACCAAGTGGCCTTCGTCGGCGATCCGTCGGGCGGCCGCCGGTTGCGACTCCGCCCATCGCCCCTGCATGAAGAACGTCGCGCGCGCCCCCGCGCCGGCGAGGGTGTCGAGTATCCGCTCGGCGTTGCCAGGCGGGCAGAGTGGGCGGTCGGGGTGCTCGGCGTCGAAGGTCAGCGCGACACGGGGCCCTTCATTCACGGGTCGTCACCTTCGACGCGCGCGTGTACGTCCCCGGGGCGCGTCCGCTCGTGACGGCCAGGTTCCAGGCCAGGAGCTGCACGGGAACGATCGACACGGCCGAGACGAGCGCTCGATCTTGATAGCCGGTGGCGGCTGCATGTGCGCCCTTCGGGGCGTCCCCGTCGGGCGTCACGACCAGAACCGCCGCGCCGGCCTCGACCAGGTCGGCCGCCAGACCGAGGTCCAGGCGACGCGTCTCGGGCTCCGTCGCCAGCACGATCGCGCCCATGCTAGGTCCGGCGAGCTCGAGCGGGCCGTGGCGGAAGGCTGCCGACTCGAGCGACTCAGCCATCACGCCGCACTCCTTCAGCAGCAGTGCGCCCATCTCGGCGGCCGCTCGCGCGGGGCCGCGGCCGAGGACCACGGTGACGTCCTTGCCGCCGAGCCACTCCGCGTACCGATCGGCCTGCTCCTGCGGGTCGTCGAGTAGTCGCTCTACGGCCATCGCCGCCCCTTCGGCGGCGGTGCGGGTTCGATCGACGGCCGTGTCCACTCCATCGCCGGCGAGCAGCCTCGCGATCCCTGAAAGCGTGGCCATCGACGCCGCGAACGTCATCGTGGACGGCCCCGCCTCGGGGCCGGCCCATGTGTCGAGCCGGATGTCGGCGCGTTTGGCGAGCTCGTTCGTAAGACCGTTCGTGATCGAGACCACGAAGGGGCGGGAGCGCTGCTTCGCGATCTCGCCGACGAGCTTGACGATCTCCGCGCTCTCGCCGGACTGGCTGACGATGGTGAGCAACGTCTGCGCGTTCAGGATAGGGCGGCGGAAATGAAGGAGCTCGGCGGCATCGACGAGGATCGACGCCACCCCGCGTCCGGCGAGATCGTTCACCGCCGGGTAGCAGGCGTCGTACGAGCTGCCCATGCCGGTGAAGATCAACGTGCGGGCGGAGATGCCGGCTTCTCGGATCCGCTCCAGGTGACCCCGCTGTTCGACCAAGGCCGCGGCGGCTCGTCGGAGGGCGTCCGGTTGGCCGGCGATCTCGGCGATGAATGGGTCAGGAAAGTTTCCTAACGATTTCATGGCTCGGAGTGTACGATGCCCGGAGCATGGGCGTGAAGGTCGCGGTCGTCGGCGGCGGGAGCACCTACACGCCGGAGCTCGTCGAGGGCTTCGTCACCCGCGGGGACCGTCTCCCGCTCGACGAGCTGATCCTGCTCGACATCGACCCCGAACGGCTCGCCGTCGTGGGTGCTCTCGCGGAGCGGATGGTCCGCAAGGCGGGATGGCCGGGGACCGTTCGCCTGACCGGCAACCGAGACGAGGCTCTCGAGGGCGCCGACTTCGTGATCGTCCAACTTCGCGTCGGCGGCAACCAGGCGCGGTACGTCGACGAGACCCTTCCCTTGAAGTTCGGCTGCATCGGGCAGGAGACGACCGGACCCGGAGGCTTCGCCAAGGCGTTGCGGACCGTGCCCGTCGTACTCGAG
>JBGPKY010000079.1:0-10827 GCA_041486205.1 Actinomycetota bacterium | reverse complement strand
TGAAGCTGTGATCCCTCGCTACTCGCTGCCACGGATGGCGGCGGTCTGGTCGGACGAGACACGGTTCCGCAACTGGCTCGAGATCGAAGTCCTCGCCGTGGAAGCGTGGTCGCGGCTCGGGAAGATCCCGGCGGACGATGCCGCCACCATCCGCGAGCGCGCCTCGTTCACGGTCGATCGCGTGAACGAACTCGAGGTCATCACCCGCCACGACGTCGCGGCGTTCGTGCAGTGCGTCGGCGAGTCCGTGGGGCCGGCCGGCCGTTGGGTTCACTTCGGGATGACGTCCTCGGACGTTCTCGACACGGGCCTCGCGCTCCAGCTACGAGAAGCGGCCGACCTCCTGCTCGCGGGACTCGAGGCCCTGCTCGCGGTCGTGAAACACCTGGCGCTGCAACACCGCGACACCGTGATGATCGGACGCACGCACGGCATCCACGCTGAACCGATCAGTTTCGGGCACAAGCTCGCGCTCTGGGCGTTCGAGTTGGACCGCGACCGCGAACGCTTGCGGCGCGCGAGGGAAGGCATAAGCGTCGGCATGATCTCCGGCGTCGTCGGAACCTACGCAGGGGTCGACCCTCGCGTCGAAGAGGAGGTCTGCGCGAAGCTCGGGCTGCGGCCGGCCGAGGCATCGAGTCAGATCATCGCTCGCGACCGGCACGCCGAGTTCATGGCCGCGGTCGCGGTGACGGCGTCCTCGCTGGACGAGTTCGCGACCGAGATCCGCCACTTGTCGCGGACCGAGGTGCGCGAGGTGCAGGAGCCGTTCGCCGACGGCCAGAAGGGCTCGAGCGCGATGCCCCACAAGAGGAACCCGGTCCTGTGCGAGCGGGTCAGCGGCCTGGCGCGCGTGGTGAGGGGGAACCTCCAGGCTGCGCTCGAGAACGTTGCGCTCTGGCACGAGCGCGACATCTCTCACTCCTCCGCCGAGCGCGTGATCCTCCCCGACTCTACGATCGCGCTCGACTTCATGCTGTCCGAGATGAGGAAAGTCTTCGAAGGGCTGCGCGTGTATCCGGAGCGGATGCGTGAGAACCTCGACGCCGGCGGCGGGCTCGCGTACTCGCAGAGCGTGCTGCTCGCCCTGATCGATAAGGGTCTTTCGCGCGACGACGCGTACCGCCTCGTGCAGGAGGGGGCGGCGGCCGCCTGGGACCGGGGAGGTGACTTCCGGGCGGAGCTCGGTTCGAACCCCGAGGTCGTACGGTTCCTCGACGCCGACGAGCTGGGCGCGCTGTTCGATCCCTCGCGGTTCCTGCACAACCTGGATGTCGTGTTCGACCGGTTGGCGAAGCTTCCGGTGAGCGAGGACCCATGAGCCCGGTCGGAAAGCTTCACGCGCAGGGCAAGGTTCGCGACGTGTACGACGCCGGTCCGGGCGCGCTGCTGCTCGTAGCCACCGACCGTATCTCTGCGTTCGACGTGGTGCTGCCGAACCCGATCCCGGACAAAGGGCGGGTGCTCAGCGGCCTCACGTTGTTCTGGCTCGAGAAGACCAAGGACATCGTCGCGAACCACCTCATCACGGCCGAGCGGCCGCGTTTCCCGGAGCCGTTCCGCAGCGAACCGTCGCTGTCCGGCCGGGCGATGCTGGTGAAGGGCGCGCGAGCCATCCCGGTCGAATGCGTCGCCCGCGGGTACCTCACGGGGAGCGGGCTCAAGCAGTACAGGACCGAGGGGCAGGTTTGCGGGGTGCCGCTCCCACGCGGTCTGGAGGAGGCTTCGAAGCTGCCCGAACCGATCTTCACGCCGACGACGAAAGCCGCGGAGGGCCACGACATGCCGCTTTCGTTCGAGGAGACGGTCGAGCTGATCGGGCGCGGTTTGGCCGAACGACTCCGCGAGCTCACGATCGCGTTGTACGAGCGCGGCGCGGAGGTCGCGGCGGAGCGCGGCATCATCGTCGCCGACACGAAGTTCGAGTTCGGGTTCGCCGACGGGGAGTTGATCCTGATCGACGAGGTGTTGACGCCGGACTCCTCTCGCTTCTGGCCGGCCGATGGTTACCAGCCCGGCCGCGTCCAGCCTTCCTTCGACAAGCAGTTCGTCCGCGACTGGCTCGATGCCAGTGGTTGGGATCACGAGCCTCCGCCGCCCGATCTGCCGGCGGAGGTTATCGCGAAGACCGCGTCGAAGTACCAGGAGGCCTACGAGCGGATCGCCGGCGAGAAGTTCGCTCACTACCGCCACCGGATGGGTGTGATGGAGGAGTCGGACTGGGAACGCTGTTCGGTCGACCTCGAACGGCTCCGGAGGGAGCAGTCGTGAAGTTCCGCTTCCAGGTCGTCGTCTCGCTCAAGGAGGGGCTGCTCGACCCGCAGGGCAAGGCTGTCGAAGGCTCGCTTCCCGCGATGGGATGGAAGAACGTCTCGCAGGTCCGCGTGGGGAAGCACGTCGACCTCGTCGTCGAAGCCGAAACTGAGAAGGACGCCATCGGGCAGGTCGACGAGATCGCCCACCGGCTCCTGTCCAACCCCGTGATCGAGAACTACCGGATCGCATCGGTTGCACCCTTGGAGGGACTAACGTTCGAGGCCGCCCCGTGAGCGGACGGGAACCGCGTATCGGTGTCGTGACGTTTCCCGGCTCGCTGGACGATCGCGACGCGCTGCGAGCGGTGACGTTCATGGGCGGCGAGGGTGTCCCCCTGTGGCACAGCGAGCACGATCTGCACGGCGTCGACGCGGTTATCCTTCCCGGTGGGTTCTCCTACGGCGACTACCTGCGGACGGGTGCGATCGCTAGGTTCGCGGCGATCATGGACGAGGTACGGACCTTCGCCGACGCCGGCGGTCCGGTCGTCGGGATCTGCAACGGCTTCCAGATCCTCTGCGAGGCAGGCCTCCTGCCGGGGGCGCTGATCCGCAACGCTTCGCTCCGTTTCATCTGCCGCGTGATCGACGTTCGCATCGAGACGTCCCTCTCGCCTCTCACCCATACGCTCATCGCGGGCGACGTGCTCTCGGTCCCGGTTAAGCACGGCGAGGGCCAGTTCGTCGCGAGCGAGACCGAGCTCGACCGGATCGAGGGAGAGGGCCTGGTCGTCTTCCGCTACTGTGGGCCGAGCGGCGAGTTGGACGAGGTGTTCAACGTGAACGGCAGCGCCGGCCAGATAGCCGGCGTCCGTAGCGAGGCCGGGAACGTAGTCGGCATGATGCCGCACCCCGAGCACGCCGTCGACCCCGACGTCGGCCCGGTCGGCGGGCAGCCGCTGTTCGAGTCGCTGCTGTCCTTCGCGCTCGCGCGGGTGTAGGCGACCGTGTCGGACGTTCCTTTGCACCGGGCGCTCGGCCTCACCGACGACGAGTTGGAAAGCATCTGCGCGACGCTCGGTCGCGAGCCGAACCGCAACGAGCTCGCGATGTACTCGGTGATGTGGTCCGAACACTGCTCGTACAAGTCGTCGAAGATCCACCTCCGCAGGTTGCCGACCGAGGGTCCAGCCGTTCTCGTCGGGCCTGGCCAGGACGCGGGAGCCGTCGACGTCGGCGACGGCCAAGCGGTCGTGTTCAAGATGGAATCACACTCGCATCCGAGCGCGATCGAGCCGTACCAGGGCGCGGCAACAGGCGTCGGCGGGATAGTCCGCGACATCGTGGCGATGGGCGCACGGCCGATCGCGCTGCTCGATCCCTTGATGTTCGGTCCGCTCACCGAGGAGCGGAACCGCTGGCTTCTCGAGGGCGTGGTCGCGGGCATCGGCGGCTACGGGAACTGCATCGGGGTGCCGACGGTCGGCGGCGAGGTGAAGTTCGCGGGACCGCATTCGAAGAACCCGGCGATCAACGTGATGTGCGTCGGGCTCGCGCCGGCCGACCGACTCGTTACCTCCGCGCGTGAGGTTCACGAGGGCTCGCTCCTCGTGCTGTTCGGGGCGGCGACCGGCCGCGACGGGATCGGCGGCGTCTCGGTGCTCGCGTCGGCGACGATCGAGGAGGGTTCGGAGGAGTCGCGACCCTCCGTGCAGATCGGCGATCCGTTCGCCGAGAAGCTGCTGATCGAGGCGTCGCTCGAGATGGTTGAGCAGGATCTGCTGGAGGGCCTCCAGGACCTCGGTGGCGCCGGACTCACCTGCGCCACGAGCGAATCCGCCTCCCGCGCCCGCATGGGGGCCGAGATCGACCTCGACGTCGTTCCGCTACGCGAACCGGCCCTCCAGGCGTTCGAGGTCCTGACGAGCGAGTCGCAAGAGCGGATGCTCGCGATCGTCCACCCTTCGAGGCTGGACGCGGTGCGCGCCGTCTGCGCCAGATGGGGGCTAGCGGCACCGGTCATCGGGAAACTGGTCGCCGGCGGCGGTCTCACCGTGAAGATGGGCGGCACGGTCGTCGCCGACGTGCCGGCACGCTCGCTCGCGGACGAGGGACCTGTCTACGAGCGAGCGCTCGCGCCGCCGCCGGGATCTGACGACGTCGTCACCGACGACCCCACGTTCGAGACGGTCACGACTCCTCTGGACGAGTCGTTCCTCGCGCTGCTCTCCTCGCCGAACGTCGCGAGCAAGCGTTGGGTCTTCGAGCAGTACGACTCGCTCGTGCAAGGTGGGACGGTCGCCGGACCCGGTGCCGACGCTGCGATCGTCCGGATCGAAGGAACGCTGAAGGCGCTCGCGCTGGCCTCGGACGGCAAGGGCCGTTACGGCCATCTGGACCCGTACCTGGGCGCGGCTCACGCGGTCGCGGAGGCCGCGCGCAACGTCGCCGTGATGGGCGCGACGCCGCTCGCCGTTACGAACTGCATGAACTTCGGGAATCCGGAGCGGCCCGAGGTGATGTGGCAGTTCTCCGAGTCGGTTCGAGGGATGACCGACGCATGCAACGCTTTCGGCACGCCGGTAACCGGTGGGAACGTGAGCTTCTACAACGAATCCGGCGATTCGGCGATCTGGCCCACGCCGGTCATCGGGATGCTGGGCCTGATACGCGATCACCGGCTTCTCGTGCGAACCGGGTTCCCGGGGCCGGGGATGCTCCTGTACCTACTCGGCGAAACGTTCCCCGAGCTCGGCGGCTCGGAGTTCGCCGAGGTGGTACTGGGCCGCATCGCCGGCCGCCCGCCGGCTATCGACCTCGAGCGCGAAGCCGCCTTGCACCGCTTGCTTATCGACGCCGCGGAGTCCGATGTGCTAGCGAGCGCGCACGACTGCTCTGACGGCGGCCTCGCCGTGGCCCTTGCCGAATCGGCGATGGCGGGCCACACCGGCTTCGCTGTAACCCTTCCGGGCGATCTTCCCGCTTACGTCACGCTGTTCTCGGAGTCGGCATCGCGCGCGGTCGTCTCGCTCGAGCCCGACATGGCCGAGATCATCGAAGATCTCGCAGCCGCCCACCGCGTTCCCCTGGTGCGACTCGGGGAGACCGGCGGCCCCCGCATGGTCTTCGGCCACCTCCTCGAAATGACGATCGAGGAGGCTCGGGCCGCGTACGAGGACGCGATTCCCAAGCTCCTTGCGGGTTGACGTCCCAGCGTGGTTGGATCGGAGTGACGTTGGGGGATGCGGTCGGAAGCGTCGGGATAAGTCTGGACGAGCTGCGCCTCGCCGCGCGCAACCACGGGATGCCGCTCGAGGCGCTCCGCTACGACGTGACGCCGGCGGGCTTGCATTACCTGCTGACCCACTACGACATCCCCGCGGTCGATGCGAACGTTTGGCGTTTGGAGGTTCGCGGAGCGGTTACCGCTCCGCTCTCGCTGTCGTTGGACGAGATCCGGGCGCGCCCGGCGGTGACTGTCGCCGTCACGCTGGAGTGCGCGGGAAATGGGCGGGCGTTGCTCGAACCCCGGCCGGTCAGCCAGCCCTGGGTGACCGAAGCCGTGGGGACGAGCGAGTGGACAGGTACGCCGCTCTCTCTGCTTCTCGAGGAAGCCGGCTTCGCGTCCGAGGCCGTCGACGTCGTGTTCACCGGCCTTGACCACGGTCTCGAGGGTGGCGTCGAGCAGGACTACGAGCGGGGTCTCCCTCTCGCCGATGCGACGCGCGACGAGGTGCTGCTCGTCTACGAGATGAATGGGCAAACGCTTCTGCCGCAACACGGATTCCCTCTCCGGCTCGTCGTCCCGGGCTGGTATGGCATGACGAGTGTCAAGTGGCTGTCGCGCGTCACGGTTCTCACCGAACGGTACGACGGGTATCAGAACGCCCGCGGCTATCGCATGCGCGCGACCGAAGACGAGGAAGGAACTCCCGTCACGAAGATGCAGCCGCGGAGCCTGATGGCTCCGCCGGGCTTCCCCGATTTCATGACACGCGCGCGGATACTGGATCGGGGTCGGGTCACGTTACAGGGACGTGCGTGGTCCGGTCTGGGCGAGATCGTCCGTGTCGAGGTGAGCATCGATGCCGGACGCTCCTGGACGCCAGTCGAACTCGGTTCCGCGCCGTCGCCCTTCGCTTGGCGGTCCTGGATCTTCGACTGGAACGCGGAGCCGGGGGAGCATGAGCTCTGTTGCCGCGCGACGGACGCGAGCGGAGCGACCCAGCCCACCGAGCCATCTTGGAACGCCGGGGGCTACCAGAACAACGCCGTCCAACGGGTACCCGTCAAGGTCCGCTGAGCGATGCGGACCACCGGTCCGCGGGGTCGCGGGTGTTACCATCGGCGGACCTGTGGGAGCTGAGGGTCCAAAGGAGGAATGCGGCCTCTTCGGCGTGTGGGCGCCGGGGGAGGAGGTCGCCCGTCTCGCCTACTTCGGGCTCTTCGCCCAGCAGCACCGCGGCCAGGAATCGGCCGGTATCGCGGTTTCCGACGGTCAGAACCTCCTCGTCTATAAGGAGCTCGGGCTGGTCTCGCAGGTATTCAACGAGGCGACCCTCACGACGCTGCAGGGCGACCTCGGGATCGGACACACGCGCTACTCGACCACCGGTTCGACCACCTGGGAGAACGCGCAGCCGGCCTTCAAGACCGATGGGCGCAGCTCGCTGGCGCTCGGCCACAACGGGAACCTGGTCAACACGGCGGAGCTCGCCGAGCGCGTTGGGCGCGCGCCGGGTCGAGCGACCACCGACTCGGATATCGTCGCCACGTTGCTCGCACGGCATATGGGCGACGGGCTCGAGGCGGCGGCTCTAGAGATCCTGCCGACGCTCGAGGGGGCGTTCTGCTTCGTCCTCATGGACGAGCGAAGCGTGTTCGCCGCGCGCGACCCACACGGGCTGCGGCCCCTCTCGATAGGGCGGCTGCCGAACGGCTTCTGCGTCGCGTCGGAGACGTGCGCGCTTGATATCGTCGGCGCGACGTTCGTCCGCGACGTCGAGCCGGGCGAGATGATCCGCATCGACGAGCGCGGCCTCGAGACATCCCGTTTCGCGGAGGCCGAGAGCAAGGCGCTCTGCATATTCGAGTTCGTGTACCTCGCTAGGCCCGACTCCCGGCTGCAAGGTCACACCGTGCACGAGGTCCGACGGGAGCTCGGCCGCCGGCTGGCGATCGAAGCGCCGGCCGACGCTGATCTCGTGATCCCCGTGCCCGACACCGGCCACTCCGCCGCGAGCGGCTATGCGGAGGTGAGCGGGATCCCGTACGGCGAGGGACTCATGAAGAACCGCTACGTCGGCCGGACCTTCATCCAGCCGTCTCAGTCGCTCCGCGAGCGCGGCGTGAAGTTGAAGCTGAATCCCATGCCCGATTCGGTCCGCGGCAAGCGGCTCGTCGTGATCGACGACTCGATCGTCCGCGGCACGACGACCCGGCAGATCGTCGCCGCGTTGCGAGAGGCGGGCGCAACCGAGGTCCACACTCGGATCACCTGTCCGCCGATCCGCTGGCCCTGCTTCTACGGGATCGACATGTCGACCCGGTCGGAGTTGGTCGCCTCCGACCTCTCGGTCGAAGAGGTGCGCGCGTTCGTCGGCGCGGACTCGCTCGGCTATCTGTCGATGGAGGGGATGGTCGGCGCCACCGGCGCTCCGAAGGGCGAGTTCTGCCGAGCGTGCTTCGATGGGGAGTACCCGATCGCGATCCCCGAGCACGCCGGGAAGTTCCTACTCGAACACCCTGCCAAGTCGTGAACGAAGCGTACGGGCGGGCGGGGGTGGACCTTGAGGCCGCTGCGAAGGCGGTCACGCTGATCCGCGATCTCGCAGCGTCTGCGACGCGCGCCGAGGTGCAAGGAGGGGTCGGTGGGTTCGCCGGGCTGTTCGAGATCTCCGCCGGCCGCTACCTAGCTGCGGCGACCGACGGCGTCGGGACGAAGATCGAGATCGCGCGACAGACCGGACGGCTGAACGGTGTGGGTATCGACCTCGTGGCGATGTGCGCCGACGATGTCGTGTGCACCGGTGCCGAGCCGCTGTTCTTCCTCGACTACCTCGCGCTCGGCCGCGTCGTGCCCGATGAGGTCGCCGCGATCGTCGAGGGCGTGGCCGAGGGTTGCCGTCGTGCGGGTTGCGCGCTGCTCGGCGGCGAGACGGCGGAACATCCGGGTGTGATGGCCGAAGACCAGTTCGATCTCGCCGGTTTCTGCGTGGGGGTCGTCGAGAGATCTCAACTCCTCGGAGCGCATCGCGCCCATCGGGGCGACGCGCTCGTGGGCCTACTCTCGAGCGGCCTGCACAGCAACGGGTTCAGCCTTGTGCGGAAAGCTCTGTTCGAGAACGCTGGGTATGGGCTCGATGACGTTCTGCCCAGAATCGGCCGTTCCCTCGCCGACGAGCTGCTCGAGCCGACCGCGATCTACTCGCCGCTCGTCCTTTCGCTCGCACGCCAAGGGCTCGTGAGCGCGGCCGCGCACATCACCGGCGGCGGCTTCGACGAGAACATCCCGCGCGCGTTGCCCGAGGGCCTGGGCGCGGAGATCGACGACAGCTCATGGCTCATCCCGCCGGTCTTCGAGCTGGTGCGCGAGGCTTCCGGTGCGACGAAGGCCGAGATGTTCGCTACGTTCAACATGGGCATCGGGATGGTTCTCGTCGTTCCGGCCGACCGAGCGGAGGAAGTCCTCCATCGCGCGGAAGGTGCGCGCGTTATCGGCCACGTCGTGTCAGGTTCGGGCGTTTCGCTCCGCTCCTGACGCCCTGTTGAGCGCGAGACCCCCGCGGAGTGACCATGCCCGGTGGTCCGCCACGACTAGGCCGCACGCCGGTGGGGGAGTCCGACCGGTCCGGCGAAAACCCTCCGCCCGGCCGATTCGTTCGGGCGGATGTGCGGCGTAGGCTCGAACCCAAGATGGAAGCCGACGATCCGACCAGCGTGCTCGTCGTCGACGACGAGCCCCAGGTGGTCTGGATGCTGCAGTTCAGCCTGGACGCGGAGGGCTACCAAACCCTCACCGCCCGCGATGGAAGGGCTGCCCTGGAGCAGCTGAAGGAGCATCGTCCCCAGCTCATGCTGTTGGACATCATGATGCCCGTGATGGACGGCTGGAGCGTTCTAGAGGAGCTCCAGGGGCTTCCCGAAGACGAGCGCCCTCGGGTGATCGTGGTCTCCGCGCGCTCGAGCCTTCGTGACCGCGCGAAGGCCGCCGAGCTCGGGGCCGACGCATTCGTCGCGAAGCCGTTCAACGTCGACGACCTCCTCGGTGTGGTCCACCACCTCGAACGGGCGAGCTAGACCGACAGCCCCGACTTCCCAAGCAGCGCGATCAGTGGCTCGATGATCTGCGGCGGCGCGGCGACGAATAGCTCGCGCCCGTCGGGCTGCAGGTGTGTGGTAACGACGGCCCCCGCCGCCTCGACGATCGCCCATCCTGCCGCGACGTCCCACGGGGCGAGTTCCACCTCGTAGTACGCGTCGACCTCACCGGACGCGACCGCGCACAGGTCGAACGCGGAGGACCCGCTAACCCGGATGTCAGCGGCGCGCTAGATGAGCGACGAGAGGACGCTCAGTTCGGCCGCCCGGCGCTCCGCGTTCGAGCTGAAACCGGTCGCGAGCACAGCGCCGTCGAGGGTCGTTCGATCGGACGGCTTAACGGGTCGATCGTCACGGAACGCGCCTCGGCCTATCAGTCCTTCGGTGCGCCGGCCGAGTCCGTCGACGACCACGCCCACCATCGCACGCCCGCCGACCTCCACGCCGATCGATACCGAATAGCTCGGGTACCCTCGAACGTAGTTCGCCGTGCCGTCGATCGGGTCGACGACCCAGCGCACGCCGGACGTTCCCTGGTGGTTCGTGCCTTCCTCGCCGAGGATGGCGTCGTTGGGCCGAACAGCCAGGATGCCCTCGACGATCGCGCGCTCGGCCGCAAGGTCGACCTCGGTGACGAGGTCGCCGGGCGAGGATTTCTCGCTGACCTCGAACCCGCGCTTGAGGCCGTCGCGGTGGATGGCCCGGGCGCGCTCGGCGAGCTCGACCGCGAGCCTCCTCAGCTCGTCGAGGTCAGTGTTGGAAACGCTGGTTCTCCTTGGGAACGACCGTAGTTCCGACGGCCTTGCATGTGAGGACGGGCTCGTCGAGGAACTCGGCTGCGGACTCGGAGACATCCGCCCTGTGGCCACCGATCTTCCACACCTCGAACTCACACGTCCGGCTGGTGTTGCCGGCCTTCACGATGCGGCCCTTCGCCTCGACCCAGTCGCCTGAATATAGCGGCGCGAGGAACTCGACCGTCTCGTACGCGCGGAATAGGCCCTCGTCGCCGTCGTAGCGGATCGCGAGCTCGGTGATCAGGTCGCCGATGATCTCCAGTTGCGTCGCGCCCGCCACGAGACCGCCACCGTAGTGGGCGTCATCGAAGGCGAGCCGCCTGCGGATGTATGCGACGGGAAACGCTTCATCTGTCACGGGGCCCCCCTCGGGTTCGTTGCCTGTTAGGCGGGAACGATCTTGCCGAACCTCACGCCCCTCGCAGGTACTCTCGCGAGCTCACCGTCCTTCTTCC
>JBGPKY010000078.1:0-10883 GCA_041486205.1 Actinomycetota bacterium | reverse complement strand
CCGGCGACTCCGCTCGGGCGCAAGATCGCAGCTGGTGTGGTGCCGGCGCCCGACGCCGACCTCCAAGCCGACATGTTCGGTGTGGCGTGTGAGCTGCTTCGAGAAGGCGGCTACGAGCACTATGAGATCTCGAACTGGGCCAAGACGGGGTTCGAGTGCCGCCACAACCTCGGCTATTGGCAGCGGCGGCCGTACCTAGGCCTCGGCGCTGGTGCGCACTCCTACCGAGACGGCCGCCGCTGGTGGAACCTGCGCCCGCCCGAGCAGTACATGCATGCCGTCCAGGCCGGACGCCCGCCGATCGGAGACGAGGAACGCCTTTCACCAGACGACGAACGCCTCGAGGAGGTCTTCCTCAAGCTCCGCATCCTCGAAGGCCTATCGGCCGACGAGGTCGACCCCGGTGTCGTAACGGGCTTCATCGACGACGGTCTCCTCGCTCGCGCGGACGGCCACCTCGTTCCGACCGAGCGAGGCATGCTACTCCTGAACGAGCTCGTCCTCGCCCTCGCTGGCTGACATCGGCCCGCGCGGCGCCAAGCACCCTCCGTCCGAGACTGCTAAGAATGTAGTCGACATGGTCGAGGCTGAGCTGGGTGCGAGGAAGGCGGCAGTGCTTCGCGCCGTCGTGGAGGAGTACGTCCGTACCGGCGAGCCTGTGGGCAGCGAGACGATAGCCGAGCAGACGGGCCTCGGGGTCTCTTCGGCGACGATCCGGAACGATATGGCCGCGCTCGAGGAGCTCGGTTTCCTGAGCCACCCACATACCTCGGCCGGTCGGATCCCGACCGACGCCGGATATCGTCGCTACGTCGACACCCTGCCGCCAGGAGGGCGTCTGCGGGACGCGCAGCGCCGCGCGATCACGGGTTTCTTCGCCGAGACGATGCTCGACCTCGAAGAGGTCCTGAAGGGAACCACCCAGCTCCTTTCGCGCCTGACGCAGTACGCGGGTCTCGCGGTTCCCCCGCGGGTGTCGGAGGAAGCGGTGCTTCGCGTCGAGCTGATCGAGATGGGCTCGGTGTTGCTCGTACTCGTCATCGGTCAACACGGCCACGTGGATAAGGCGATCGTGGACCGACCGACCGCTCTCGATGCTCGCGCGATCGTCGAGCTCGAGCGACGCCTGGGCGATTCCTTCCGAGGAAAGACCGTCGCGCAGGCGCAGGCACTCGCTCTGAAGCTCGCGGCCGAATCGGTGCCCAACGAGCGCGAGCTCCTCATCGCGGTCGCCGACACGTTCGGCGACATGCAGCGGCCGCAGCACGCCCAGCACGTCGTCGTAGGTGGTGTCGCGAACCTGGCGGATGAAGCCGCGCATTGGCGTCGCGAGACGGTCCGGCGCCTCTTCGAGGCGCTCGAGCGAGAGTCGGAGATGCTGCACGTCCTGCGCGACGTCTCGGCTACGGGCGAGGATGTTTCGGTCACGATCGGCGCGGAGCATCCTTCCACAGGCGAGTGGGACGCCGCCATCGTCACGGCTCCGTTCCACGCCGGAGAGACCGCGCTCGGTACGATCGGAGTGCTCGGGCCGACCGCGATGGACTACTTCACAGTTATGGCCTCCGTCCGCGCAGTGGCGAAGCGGCTCTCGGAGCTCGCCTCGGAGCTCGGCGAGTAGCGGGCGATGGCCGAGGTCCCGGACCTCTACGTCATCCTCGGCGTTGCCCACGACGCGACCGAGGAAGAGATCAAGAAGGCCTACCGCCGACTGGCTCGTGAGCACCACCCCGACGTATCCGGAGACCCCGCCTCGGACGAACGGTTCAAGGAAGTGGCCGCGGCATACGAGATCCTCTCCGATCCCGCGAAGCGGCGGCAGTACGACATGTACGGCTCGCGGGGCGGGCCCGACGTCTTCCCGTTCGGCGACGTAGGCGACATCTTCGAGGCTTTCTTCGGCGGCGGCGGGTTCGGTCGCCGAGGCACACAGCGGAGGCGAACGCGAACCGCCCGCGGCGAGGACATCTTCTCGTCGGTGTCGCTCTCGTTCACCGAGGCCGCCTTCGGCGCGCATCGCGAGATCCTCGTCGAGCGACTCGAAACCTGCGAGCGGTGCCGAGGCACGGGCGCCGAGCCTGGAACCTCTCCATCGCGTTGCCGTTCGTGTCAGGGAACCGGACAGGTTCAGGACGTTCGCCGGAGCATCTTCGGCACGATGATGACGTCTCGCACCTGCGCCGCGTGTGAGGGGACCGGCGAGGAGATCGTCGAGAAGTGCGGCGATTGCCGCGGCGGCGGGCGTGTCGTCGTCGAGCGGACCGTGCCTGTAGACATGCCTGAGGGCGTCTCGAACGGGCTCGAACTTCGGGTTACAGGTGTTGGTCACGCGGGACGCGCCGGCGGGCCTCCGGGAGATCTCTTCCTCTCGATCGATGCCGCCGAGAGCGATGTTTTCGATAGACGCGGCCAGGATCTGATCGCGGTGCTCGACGTCTCGATGGTGCAGGCGGCGCTCGGGGTGGAGCTGGAGACGGAGACCATCGATGGCACCGAGCGGATCAACCTCGAGCCGGGCACCGAATCGGGCACCGTGATCCGCTTGCGCGGCAAAGGGATACCGAACCTAGGCCGTCGCGGACGCGGAGATCTCTACCTCACCGTTCACGTCGAGACCCCGAAAGGTCTCAAGAAGGACGAGCGCGCGCTCCTTGAGCAGCTCGCCAAGCTACGCAACGAAGACGCGAAGAGAGGCCACGTTTCATCCGCGCGGCTGCGCACTGGACACGATCGCTGATGAACGGTTGCGTCTTCTGCCGGATCGTCAGCGGGGAAGCGCCCGCCCAGGTGGTCCATGCGACCGAGTCGATCCTCGCCTTCCGCGACATCAACCCGCAGGCTCCGACGCATATCCAGCTGATCCCGAAGGAGCACGTGGAGTCGGCCGCCGAGCTGGAGGATCGACACGGGGGGATGCTCGCGGACCTGTTCCAAGCGGCCGCGCATCTGGCCAAGGCGGAGGGCATCGACGCGAGCGGTTGGCGCCTGGTCACGAATATCGGCCCCGACAGCGGTCAGCACGTGTTCCATCTGCACTTCCATCTGCTCGGCGGAAGGCGGATGGGCTGGCCGCCGGGCTAGACGGAGGTAGAATCGGCCCGGGTCGTCGGACGACGACCCGTTCGCGTAGAGGGAGGGATGGGGGCAACCCCAGAAGAGCGCACTTGGCGAGAGCCACCACCCAAGTGAAGATCCTCGTGCCGGGCGACAAGTCCATGGTCGCCCTCCTCGGCCAGCGCGACGAGCTGCTCAAGCTCGTCGAGGCCGCTTTCGACTCCGAGATCCTCGTTCGAGGGAACGAGATCACCATCACCGGGCCGGAGCGGGAGGCCGAACGCGTTGGCGTCCTCTTCGAGGAGATGCTGGTGCTCCTCGAGAAAGGCCACGAGCTCACAGCGTCCTCCGTCGGCCAGACCATCGAGCTGATCAAGGGCGAGGAAGCCAGGCCCTCCGAGGTTCTGGGCGACATGTTGCTTACCGGACGAGGCCGCGGGATCGCGCCGAAAACACTCGGGCAGAAGAGGTACGTGGACGCGATACGAAAGGCGACGGTGACCTTCGCGATCGGTCCCGCTGGAACGGGCAAGACCTACCTCGCCGTTGCGACCGCCGTTCGTGCTCTGCAGGAGAAGCAGGTTTCTCGTCTGATCCTCACGCGTCCGGCCGTCGAGGCCGGCGAGCGGCTCGGGTTCCTGCCGGGAACCCTCTACGAGAAGATCGACCCCTACATGAAGCCGTTGTACGACGCGCTGTTCGAGATGACCGGCGCCGACATGCTGCCGCGGCTCATGGAACGAGGGACGGTCGAGGTTGCGCCGCTCGCGTATATGCGTGGAAGAACTCTCAATGATTCGTTCATCATCCTCGACGAAGCGCAGAACACCACGCCCGAGCAGATGAAGATGTTCCTCACGCGTCTCGGGTTCGGTTCGAAGGCCGTAGTGAACGGAGACGTGACCCAGATCGACCTGCCGAACGGGCAGAAATCCGGTCTCGTGATCGTTCAGGATATCCTTTCCGGCATCGAGGGTATCGAGTTCGCGCACCTGGGCGCGAAGGACGTCGTGCGCCACAAGATCGTGCAGGACATCGTGGAGGCGTACCGCGTGTTCGGCGAGCAGCGGGCGCGCGCCGATGGGTGAAGGCGACCATAGCCCGAAGGTTCTCGTCTCCAACCGTCAGTCCTCGCCGCTCGACGAAGGTGGGCTCGTCGAACTGGCGGCCGCCTGCCTTTCCGGCGAAGGCGCCCCGTCCTCAGAGCTGTCGGTCTCGTTCGTGACGGTCGAAGAGATGGCCGAGCTGCACGAGCGCTACATGGACGAGGACGGCCCGACCGATGTCCTATCGTTCCCGCTCGATGACGAGGACGAGGACGAGGACGGAGTCCGTCTGCTCGGCGACGTCGTTATCTCTCCCGACGTTGCGGCCGCGAACAACCCAACTGACCCTGGGGCTGAGTTGCGGCTCTTGCTCGTGCACGGCATCTTGCACCTGCTCGGCCACGACCATGAGGAAGACGCCGAGAGAGCCGAGATGTGGGCGAAGCAGGAGCGATACACAGGGATGAAGGTGTCGTGAGCGGCACCGATTGGTTCCAGGTCGTCGCGGTCTTCCTACTGATCTGCGTCGTAGGGTTGATGGCGGCGTCGGAAGTCGTCATCACGAAGACGAACAAGGTCCGCGCTTACCGGTTCGCCGACGAGAAGCGCCGCGGCGCCACCTCGCTCGTGAGGATCTCCGACAACCCGGCGCCGTACCTGAACGTCGTGCTGCTGCTCACGCTCCTGGCGACCATCGGCGGCACGACGATCGCGACCTCGCTCGCGGTGCGACACCTTCACAAGGCGGGCGAGATCCTCGCGACCGTCGTCATGACGCTCTTGCTGTTCGTCTTCGCCGAGGTGACGCCGAAGACCTTCGCGATCCAGCAAACGGACCGGGTCGCGCTTATCCTCGCGCCGCTCTTGGCCGGCATCGGCCGGCTCGTGGGACCGGTCGCTGCGTCGCTGGTTAAAGTGGCGAACGCTGTCATGCCGGGCAAAGGCCTCCCTCAGGGGCCGTTCATCACCGAGCACGAGATCCGCGCGCTCGCCGAGGTCGCCTCCGACGAGTCGGAGATCGAGGAGGAGGAGAAGGAGCTGATCCACTCGATCTTCGAGTTCGGCGACACGATCGTGCGGGAGGTCATGGTGCCGCGACCCGACATAGAGGGCATCGAGAGCGACAAGTCGCTCCGCGACGTGCAAGCTCTGGTGCTCCGGCACGGGTATTCACGGATACCCGTATACGAGGACGACCTCGACAACGTGATCGGCCTCGTCTACGCGAAGGACGTTCTCAAGGCGCTCCATCAGGGGAAGGGCGAGATGCCGCTCGCCGAGATCGTCCGGCCCGCGCACTTCGTTCCCGAGCAGAAGAAGATCGCCGACATGCTCCGCGAGATGCAAGGGCAGAAGTTCCACATCGCGATGGTCACGGACGAGTACGGTTCGGTGAGCGGGCTCGTGACGCTCGAGGATCTGCTGGAAGAGCTGGTCGGCGAGATCACCGACGAGTACGACCGCGAGGAGCCCGAGATCGTGGAGGTATCCGAGGGCGTCTTCCGCGTCGATGGCAAGGTGGGCATCGATGAGGTGAACGAGCTGTTCGACGTCGAGCTTCCCGACGAGGAATGGGACACCGTGGGCGGACTCATGCTCGGTCTTCTCGGCTCGATCCCGGCCGAGGGTGACGAGGTGGCGTTCCAGAACCTGACCTTCAAGGCGGAACGGGTCCAAGGACGCCGGATCGCGAAGGTGCTCGTCACGCGGCTAGGCGAACCGAAGCAGCCGGCGCCCGAGGAGGCAACCGCTGACTAGGACTCCCGAGGAGCAGATCGAGGAGCTGCTCGCTGCCGCGGCGGCGGCGCGAGAGCGGGCCTATGCGCCCTACAGCGGGTTCTCGGTCGGCGCGGCGGTGCTCGCGGGTGGCCGGGTCTTCACCGGTGCGAACCTCGAGAACGCCTCGTACCCGCTCTCGGTCTGCGCGGAGCGGAACGCGGTGGCGGCGGCGGTGCTCGCGGGGGAGAGGACGATCGACTGCGTCGCCGTGGTCACCGGCGCGGACGAACCGACGCCCCCGTGTGGTGGTTGCCGCCAGGTGCTTTGGGAGTTCGGGCCCAACTCGCTCGTCGTTTCCCGGACGCTTGGCCGCAAGCGCCTGGCCTGGGCCTTGGAGGATCTGCTGCCCGGCGCGTTCGAGCGCTCGTCGCTCCCCTCGTGACGTTCCGCGCGGGCTTCGTCGCGATCGTGGGCCGGCCCAACACTGGCAAGTCAACACTCGTGAACGCCCTCGTCGGCCAGAAGGTGGCGATCGTCTCCGACAAGCCGCAGACGACGCGCCGCGGCATCCGCGGGATCTTGACGACCGAGGACGCGCAGGTCGTCTTCGTGGACACGCCGGGCTTCCACAAGCCGCGGACGTTGCTCGGTTCGCGGTTGAACCAGGTCGTGCACGCCTCGATGGAGGGTGCGGACGTTGTGGTTCAGGTCGTCGATGCGAAGTCGGGTGTGGGGCGAGGTGACGCGTTCGTCTACGCGCGCGAGGTGGGACCGGCTCCGGGCGGGAAGATCTGCGCGGTGAACAAGCTAGACCTGCTTCATGGGCATCACCAAGCCGTGCCGCAGCTCGTAGCCGCGGCCGAGGTGGGGGAGTTCGAGGAGATCGTGCCGGTATCGGCGAAGACGGGAGAAGGTGTGGATACGTTGCTCGACCTCCTGATCGCCCGGCTACCGGAGGGTGATCCGGTCTATCCGGCCGGTGAGGTAACCGATCAGCGGCTGGAGGACAGGCTCGCCGAGATCATCCGCGAGAAGGCGCTCGACGTCACACGCGAGGAGGTCCCGCATTCGGTCGCCGTTCTGGTCGAGGATCTCGAACGCGAAGGCAACCTCACCCGGGTGCACGCGACGCTGATCGTCGAGCGCGACTCGCAGAAGGGCATCGTGATCGGCAAGGACGGCGACGTCCTCAAGCAGATCGGCACGAGGGCGCGAGAGGACATGGAGCCACTCGTCGGCACCAAGGTCTTCCTCGATCTGCGCGTGAAGGTCCTGAAAGGATGGCAGCGCGACCCCAAGGCCCTAGGCCGCCTCGGGTTCTGAGCACGCGAAGGCCGCCCGAAGGCGGCCCGTCGCACTCTTCGGGAGCCGACCTCAGACGACTATCACGGAACCGGTCATCTGCGGGTGGATCTTGCAGTGGAACTGATACGTCCCGGCGGCGAGTCCCGCCGATTCGCCGTTGAACGTCTGTCCGGCCGGCAACGGCGCGTCGACCTGCGTCCCGTCGATCGTGAACGTGTGATCGACGCTGTCGTTGTTCACGATCGTGATGCTCGATGTCGACGCCGCCTTGAAGCAGTTGGGGTTGAAGGCGAAGTCCTTCACCGTGATCGTGAACGGGTTGTCGGCCGTCAGGTCCACCGCGTTCGCGTCCGTGCAACCGCTCGCGCTTCCCGCTCCGCTCGGTGACCCGCCGGTGCCACCGGAGTCGTTCTTGCTGCATGCGGTTCCTATGAGCGTCAGCGATAGTACGGCGATCGAGATGACGGCGATCCTGCGCATTGCCCCTCCCTCTGTGTCAGACCCCGCCAGGATACCGTGGGAGTATGCGGCGATGAGCGAGAACCTTCTGCAACGGTTGGAGCGCGTTCTCCGCTGCATGGATCTCACGTCGCTGAGCGATCACGACACCCCCGACGACATCTCGGCCCTGTGCGGGCGAGCAGCTCGGCCCGGCCCGGGTCCCTCGCTTCCGGCCGTCGCGGCCGTCTGCGTCTACCCGAGGTTCGTTGCACTGGCGTGCGAGCGGCTCGCCGGGTCGGGGGTCCGCATCGCGGCTGCAGCCGGGGCGTTCCCGACGGGCGAGGCGCTGCTCGGAGATCGGGTCGGAGAGATCCGCCGAGCCCTCGAGGCTGGGGCCACCGAGATCGATACCGTCCTCGATCACAGGGCGTTCTTGGCCGGCCGACGCGACGAGGTCGCGGAGGTCCTCACGGCTTCGAGGACGGTCTGCGGCGACGCGACCATGAAGGTCATCCTCGAGACGGGCGCGCTCGGCTCAGGCGCCCTCGTACGAGAGGCGGCGCAACTCGCCATGGATGCCGGTGCCGACTTCATCAAGTCCTCGACCGGCAAGATCGCGATAGGGGCGACGCCCGGAGCCGCCCGCTCGATGATGGAGGCGGTCGCCGACTTCCACGGGAGGACCGGGAGGCGCGTCGGCGTGAAGTTATCGAGCGGCATCCGGACGGCAGAGCAAGCGCTCGAGTACCTCGAGATGCTGGGAAGGGTGCTCGGTCCCGAGTGGGCCACGCCGGCGCTGTTCCGGATCGGAGCCTCGTCGCTCCTGGACGACGTGGTTTGGCGATTCCACACAATCGCCAAACCACTGGAGGGATGAGGGGCGAAGCCGGCAGTACGATTCGGGCGATGCCCCTCTACAAGGAACAGGGCGTCGTCCTGCGTTCGGTGAAGTTGGGCGAGGCCGACAAGATCGTCACCGTCATGACCCAAGGCGCTGGGAAGGTGCGCGCCGTGGCGAAGGGCATCCGGAAGACCACCAGCCGGTTCGGCGCGCGCTTGGAGCCGTTCACTCACGTCTCGTTGATGGTCTACCGCGGCCGCGGCGCCCTCGACACCGTTAGCCAGGCCGAGATCATCTCTCCGTTCCGTTCCATCTGTGAGGACCTCGATCTGTTCGCTGCAGGCGAGACGATGCTGGAGGCCGTCGACAAGGTCGCCGAGGAGCACGAGCGCAACGTTCGGCTGTTCCTTCTGTTGATCTCAGGATTGCGAGCGCTCGACACGCGTCCAGCCGATCCCGCGGCGGTGGCGGAATCGTTCTTGCTGAAGCTGCTCTCGCTCTCGGGGTTCCACCCGAGCCTCGGCGCTTGCGCGGTCTGCGGACGCCCGGATCCCACGCTGTTCTCGAGCGCTCAGGGCGGGGCGCTTTGCTCAGACCATGCGGAGCACGATGCCGGACCGGTGTCCGCGGCGTCGCTCGCGTACCTGGGTGAGCTTGCGAGCGCGGACCTCCCCTTCGCCGGTGCGGGAGGCGTCGACCTCACCACGCGCCGGGAGGCACGCGCGATGCTCTACGGGTTCGCCGAATACCACCTCGAACGGCGGATGAAGAGCTTCCCGATGCTCGCGAGGAGCCTTGCGCCGTGAGCAGCTACCTCTCCGACATCGATCCCGCGAAGGTCCCCGCCCACGTCGCGATCGTCATGGACGGCAACGGCCGCTGGGCGAAGCAGCGCGGCCTGCCGCGGACCGAGGGCCACGCGGCGGGCGAGCGGGCGATGTTCGACACCGTCAAGGGCGGCGTCGAGGTCGGTTTGAAGTGGCTGACGATGTTCGCCTTCTCTACCGAGAACTGGCGCCGCCCCAAGGCCGAGGTGAAGTTCCTGATGGAGTTCAACCGCGGGCTCTTGCAGCGTAGGCGCGACGAGCTTCACGACATGAACGTGCGGGTCCGGTTCCTCGGACGGCGCGACTGGCGCGTGCCCCGCTCGGTCGCCCGAGAGATGGACGTCTCCCACGAGATGACGAAAGGCAACACCGGGATGACGCTCACCATCGCGTTCAACTACGGGGGGCGGACCGAGATCGTCGACGCGGTCAAGAAGATCCTGGTCGAGCACGACGCGGGGAAGCTCCGCGGCGAGAAGCTCACCGCCGAGAGCATCGCCGCCCGGCTCTACGATCCGGAGATGCCGGACCCGGATCTATTGATCCGCACGAGCGGCGAGCAGCGCATCTCGAACTTCCTCCTGTGGCAGGTGGCCTACTCCGAGCTATGGTTCACCCCTGTGCTATGGCCCGACTTCAGCCGCGAGCAGTTGTACGAGGCGATCCGCGACTACCAGAAACGCTCCCGCCGCTTCGGCGGCGTCATCGACGAGTAGGTTCGACCCTCGGACGCCGCGCGCCTACCACCGGGGCGCGGTCACGCTATCCTTCCTCGCTTCCATACCCTGGTGAGTAAGTAAACGGCTGCGGCCGCTGCGACGATGCCGTAGCCGATCATGAAAGGTGTGCCGGGGATGTCCATCCCTATCGCCGCGACCATGCCGCCTCGTGTCATCGGGTATCCCACGATCACGCCGAGGATGACTCCGACCGTTTCAGCGATCCGTCCGGCCGCACCGAACGAGGTCGGCCCTGCCTTCCAACGGGAGAAGACGGGCGCGGTCTGCGGCCCGTGGTCGCGCATCTGGGAGCGAACCCACACAGGGATCTCGGAGGTCTCCTCTCGCACCTGAACGGACGCGAAGCACTGGCCGCACCAAGCGAGTTCAGGCGAAAGCTGCGCTCCGCAGCGGCGACAGGTGTCCATAGAAGGTCTCCAGAGGAATCGACCAGCTCCTCGCGTGGCTTGAATCCGGTTGCGCGGACCCCGCCCGGTACACTGGCCCCCACGCCAGCGGCGGCCGCCAGCCGCCGGGAAGGAGGTCTACGACATGGCCGACCTCATGGAGGCCATCACGTCCCTGGCCAAGCGCCGGGGCATCGTGTTCCCGTCGAGCGAGATCTACGGAGGACTGCGTTCCTCCTGGGATTACGGTCCGCTCGGCGTCGAGATGAAGAACAACATCAAGCGCGCCTGGTGGCGCGCGATGGTGCAGTTCCGTGACGACATCGTCGGCCTGGAGGCCGCCATCATCATGTCTCCCCGCGTCTGGGAGGCGAGCGGCCACGTGCGTGGACCTCCTTCCCGGCGGCTGGCGGCCGCCGCTGGCGTGGGGGCCAGTGTACCGGGCCGGTCCGCCCAACCCGATTCAAGCCACGCGCGGGCCGGTCGATTCCTCTGGAGAGCTTCCATGGAAACCTGTCGCCGCT
>JBGPKY010000077.1:0-10998 GCA_041486205.1 Actinomycetota bacterium | reverse complement strand
GTCTTCATGGGGACCTCGGTCGTCAACGGAACCGGCAAGGCCGTCGTCTTCGCGACAGGATTGCAGACCGAGTTCGGGCGCATCTTCCGCCTTACGGCCGAGGTGGAGGACGAGAAGAGCCCGCTCCAGCGGCAGATCGCGAACATGGCGAAGCGCGTATCCGCGGCGGCGGTCGTCATCGCCACGGTCATGTTCGCGATCCGGGCGGGGTCCGGTTCGAAGATCGTCGACGCGTTCATCTTGGCCATGGGAGTCGGCGTCGCGCTGGTCCCGGAGGGGTTGCCTGCAACCCTGTCCGTCTCGCTCGCGATCGGCGTTCGACGGATGGCGCAACGGAAGGCCCTGATCAAGAAGCTCGTCGCGGTGGAGACCCTCGGTTCGACCACCGTGATCTGCACCGACAAGACCGGCACCCTCACGAAGGCGGAGATGACGGTCCAGGCACTGTGGGCGTCGGGTCGGCGGCTCGTCGTCGAGGGCGTTGGATACGTCCCGGAGGGAAGCGTGGAGGACCCGGAGGGAGTTGGTCCGCTCCTTCGAGCGGGGGCCCTCTGCGCCGACGCGAAGCTCCTGGCGCCCTCGGGCGGATCTGGGTGGCGGATCCTCGGTGACACGACGGAGGGCGCGATCGTCGTCGCGGCTGCGAAGGCCGGGATCGACGTCGCCGAGGCGGAGCGGGAGACCCCTCGCGTCTTCGAGCACCCGTTCGACGCGGACCGCAAGCTCATGTCGACGATCCACCGCGTGAGCGGCGGGTTCGAAGCCCTCGTGAAAGGCGCTCCTCAGGAGCTCCTCACGCGCTGCCAGAGCGTCCTCTGGGACGGCCGAGAGGTGCCGCTCAGCGAGGAGATCCGCCGTGGTATCGCCGATTCGAACGACGCGATGGCGATGGATGCGCTCCGGGTGCTGGGCGTCGCGCGGCGGGGCGTGAAGACCGATCGGGCGACGCAGGACGAATGCGAACGCGACCTGGTGTTCCTCGGCTTGATCGGGATGCTGGATCCTCCACGTCCGGAGGTGGCAGAGGCCGTCCGGCGATGCCGCGCGGCAGGTGTACGAGTCATCATGGTCACTGGGGACTACGGGCTCACCGCAGAAGCCATCGCGCGGCGGGTCGGCATCGTGGCAGGAGAGAGGGCTCGCGTCGTCTCGGGATCCGATCTGGAGGATATGGACGAGAGCGACCTCAAAGCGGTTCTCCATTCGCACTGGGAGATCGTGTTCGCTCGTGTCCGGCCGGAGCACAAGATGCGGGTTGTCGCGGCGCTCAAGGCCATGGGAGAGATCGTGGCGGTCACGGGTGACGGTGTGAACGACGCGCCAGCGCTCAAGCGCGCAGACATCGGTGTCGCGATGGGCGTCACGGGCACCGACGTTGCGCGGGAAGCGTCAGTGATGGTGCTCCTCGACGACTCCTTCGCATCGATCGTCGCAGCGGTGGAGCTCGGGCGCTCCGTTTACCAGAACATCCGCAAGTTCCTCATCTACCTCTTCAGCCACAACCTGGCGGAGCTCGCCCCGATCCTCGCTGCCTCGTTCGTCGGTTTCCCTCTCGTCGCGATGAGCGCCTTGCAGATCCTCTCGATCGACCTGGGGTCAGATGTCCTGCCGGCCTTGGCGCTCGGCTCCGAACGTCCGGAGCCGGGGATCATGGATCGGCCCCCTCGCTCACCCTCGGAGCGGCTGTTCTCGGCTGCAGTGGTTCGACGGTTCCTGTTCCTCGGCGGTCTCCAGGCGATCGGGGTCGTGTTCGTCTTCTTCTGGAGGATCCACACAGCGCATCTGCCGTTCGACCGATTCTCGGTGTCGAACCCCATCTATCGTGAGGCGCTCACCCAGGCGCAGGCAGGGATCGTGGTCGGTCAGTTCTTCAACGGGCTGGCCGTTCGGACCGACGAAGAATCGATCTTCCGGGTTGGACTGCTCTCGAACCTGCCGCTCGTGTGGGCCGAGTGCTTCGGGCTCGCGATCATGGCGGCCATCAGCTACCTGCATCCGCTGCAGACCGTGTTCCATACTGCTCCACTCAGCGCGGTCGACTGGTCGATCGCGGTCGGCTTCGGCGCCGTGTTGCTGGGTGCCGACGAACTGCGCAAGCTGTGGGTCCGGGCGAAACGGCATCGCTCGGACCTCGACGGGGTGCGGGGATCCTCTACGACCCGCACCGGGACGGAGGGCTAGATGTACGTGATCATCATGGGATGCGGCCGGGTCGGCGCGCTGCTCGCCGAGCGGCTCGACAACGAAGGTCACGCCGTCTGCATCATCGACCGGAACCCGAAGGCCCACCTCCGACTGTCCAAGCACTACGGGGGACGCTTCATCGCGGGCGTCGGCTTCGACCGGGACGTGCTCGAACAAGCCAACATCAGCGAGGCTGACGCGTTCGTGGCCGTAACGAACGGAGACAACTCCAACATCGTGGGCGCCATCACGGCCCGGGAGGAGTTCCGGGTTCCCAAGGTCATCGCGCGCATCTACGACCCACGCCGAGCCGACATCTATCGCGATCTCGGTATCCCAACCGTGGCCTCGGTGCGCTGGACCGCGAATGAGATCCACCAGCGATTGCTCCATCGAGAGTTGGAACCGGAGCGGTCCTTCGGAAGCGGCGAGACGTTGCTGGTCCGGTCGGGCGTTCCCGCGTACCTCGAAGGTCGCAGGGTGAGCGAGTTCAACGTCGAGGGGGAGATCCTGGTGGCCGAGGTGACGCGGAGCGGTCGTTCGCTCATCCCGGGCGCGGGAACGACCATCGAGAACGGCGACCTCGTCAGCTTCGTAGTCGCGTCGTCCTCGCTCGGCCGACTGAGTAGTTTCCTCAACAAGGGGGCGTGAGGATGCGGATCATCATCGCTGGTGCGGGGCGCTTGGGCCACGAGTTGGCGCAGTTCCTCGCGGATGCTCGCAACGAGGTCACGCTCATCGACGTCGACGACGAGCTCGTCGAACGGTTGAAGAGTCACTCGAAGGCCAGGGCCCTCTTCGGGGATGCGTGCGACCCGTCGGTCCTCGAGGAAGCCGGCGCGCTCAACGCGGACATCTTGATGGCGACCACCGGCGATGACGAAGACAATCTCGTGATCTCGCTGCTCGCGAAGCGCCATTTCGACGTCCCTCGGATCGTCGCGCGTGTGAACCACCCGGGGAACGAATGGTTGTTCACCGACCGATGGGGCGTGGACGTTCCCGTTTCGGCGTCCTCCGCCCTCGTCTCCCTGATCCGAGAGGCGACGGGGGCCTCCGACACGACTGGGCTTGCCCGGCTCCAAGGAGGAGGGGTCGGGTTGATCGAGACGACGCTCGCTGCGAACTCGAGCGCGGTCGGGAAGCGGCTCGGCGAGATCCCTCTCCCAGCTGGGTCCATCGTGGCGGCGGTCATCCGAGACGGCGCGCCCACCTCACCCAGCGATGAACTGGAGCTTCGGGACGGCGATGAGGTACTCGTTCTCTCGGAGTCCGTGACCGAATCCGACGTCAGGCGGCTGTTCCAGTAGCGTCGTCTGCCAGCGTACGCTGGAGCCGCCCCGGGACAAGGGAGGCGGAGATGGGCGACCGGCTGAACGGCAAGGTCTGCATCGTGACGGGCGCTGGCTCCGGCATCGGCCGGGCTACGGCCATCCGGTTCGGTGAAGAGGGTGCGCTCGTCACGTGCGTCGACGTGAACGAGGACTCGGTGCGCGCGACCGCGAGCGAGATGGGCGTTGCAGCGTTCGCGGTCTCTGCCGACGTGTCGAACGACGCGCAGGTGCGAGCCTATACGGACGACACGGTGACGCGATGGGGGAAGCTCGACGTCGTGTTCAACAACGCGGGGGTGAACCTTCCAACCGTCTTCCACGAAGCGCCCGACGACCTCATCGAGCGCACGATCAACGTGAACCTCAAGGGCGCGATCTACGGATGTCGTGCGGCGATCCCGCACTCCTCCGTGGCGGAGGTGGTTCGATCATCAACACCGGATCGGTGAACAGCCTCGTGTCCGAGCCGTTCTTGTCGATCTACGCGGCAACCAAGGGCGCGATCCTCATGCTCTCGAAGAGCATCGCCCTCGATTACGCGAAGCGGAACATCCGCTGCAACTGCCTGTGCCCTGGGTGGGTCGACACGCCGATCAACTACGCCCACGCGGAGATGCTCGGTGGCCTCGAGAAGGTATATGCGTCGATCGATTCCTTCCAGCCGATCGGCCGTCCCGGCGAGCCCCGTGAGATCGCGAACGTCGTGCTGTTCCTGGCCTCCGACGAGTCCTCGTTCGTCACCGGCTCGGCAGTCGTGGCGGACGGCGCGATGACCGCGCAGTAGCGTTCAAGCCGAACGCGCCTGCGGCCGATACCCCTCTTATGGAGCGGTTCCTTCGGGTCGTCCTGGTGGGTCTGCTCGTCGTTGTGGCAGCGGGCATCGTCGCGAGTGCCACTCCCGGGATGCACGCCAAGCCCAATGATCCCGTGACGCTGGTCACGACCTCATCATCGAGCCCGGAGCCCACGGAGACCGAGACCCCGGATCCGACGAACTCAGGATCACCCCCTTCGGGCGCCCCCGATTTCTCCGCGTGCTTGGGTCTGACCAGCCTCGAGAACGCCATCTGCCGCCACGAAGCGAAGCTCGTCGCAGACCCGACGAACACTGGCGTTGCCAACGCTCTCGCGCATCTGCAGGCGAACCTCGCGAAGAAGCAGGCTCACGACGCCGCGAAGGCTTCCGGCACCCATGGCAACAGCGGCAACGCGCCTGGCCACAGCGGCGATCCGCACGTCAACAGCGGCGGCGCGCCGGGCCACAGCGGAGAGCCCCACGGCAGCAGCGGTTCGGCTCCCGGCCACTCGAAGCCCTGAGGGTGCCGCGACGCGAACGGTTCCTCTAGATCAATTGGGCGCCATCGTCCGGGTCGCTCGAGACCCCGCCGGCCCTGTTGTCTCCCATGATCGCCGAGCGGAGCCCCTGCTCGGCGTCGACGACGGACAGGGCGAGGACCTCGTCGCCGGCTGCGAGCACGGTTTCGGGAACCGGGATCACGACGTGACCCTCCCGCAGGAGCGCGACGATCGCCGCGTCCGAGGGCAGTCGGAGCTCGTAGAGCGGGCGACCGGCGTTGGGCGAGTCAGCCGGGAGCGTCATCTCGACCAGCCCGATCTTGCCGCGCTCGAGCCGGAGGATCCTAACGAGGTCTCCTACCGTCACCGCTTCCTCCACCATCGCGGTGAGGATGTGCGGCGGCGAGACAGAGGCGTCCACGCCCCACTGCTCGTTGAACATCCACTCGTTGCGGGGGTGGTTGACACGCGCGAGAACCCGCGGCACCGCGAACTCCTGCTTCGCGAGTAGCGACGTCACTAGGTTGTCCTCGTCGTCCCCGGTCGCCGCGACGACCACGTCGGCCGTGGAGAGGCTCGCCTTCTCCAGGACCCACGGCTCGCAACCGTCGCCGAGCAGCATCTCGACCTCGGGTGCCCACTCCTTCGCTGCCTCGAGGGTCACGATCTCCTGTTCGATCAGCGTGACCTCGTGGCCCCTGTGCGCGAGATCCATCGCGAGGTGCCGACCGACAGCACCCGCCCCGGTGATCACCACGCGCATCTCAGTGCTCTCCGATCGCGGTCATGAGTTGGTCGAGCAGGTCCATCGCGTCCTTCTGAAGGAACAGCTGCATGACGTCGCCGTCTTGGAACGTGCTCGCCGGGACCGGGATGAAGCCCGAGCCGCCGCGGTCCACGCCGGCCACGAGGATCTTGCCCTCGACGTTCATCTCCATGACCTTCTTGCCCACGAGATGCTGCGGCACCTGCAGGCGCATGCGGAAGAGGTCACCCCCGGCGAGCGTGTCTTTGATCTCCTCGCGCGGATGCGTGAGCATCAGCATGATCTGCTTCACGCCCCAGGTCGTCGTAGCAACGGTTGGGATGTTCAATCGTTCGTAGATCTCGGCTCGCTTCGGGTCGTAGATGCGCGCGATGACCTTCGGCACGTGGTAGTACTCCCGCGCAACTCGCGCTGAGACGATGTTCGAGTTGTCGCCGTTGGACACGGCGACGAAAGCGTCGCAGTCCTTGATGCCGGCTTCCTCGAGGACGTCGCGGTCGAACCCCAGCCCGACGACCTTGGTTGCGTTGAAACCCGGCGGGAGGCGATCGAACGCGGTCGCCCGCTTATCGATGATCGTCACGTCGTGGCCGGCCTTCCCCAATTGCAGGGTGAGTTCGGACCCGACGCGGCCGCAGCCGAGGATGATGACCTTCATGCGCTCGCTAGGTTAGCCGAAGACCGGTGGGCGTGGGGGCGGCTCCCCGGCGGCGTTTCCCGAAGTAGAAGGGCACGACCGAGATGTCTACGTGCTCGTAACGGCCGAGGGCGCGGGCGATCTTGCGGCTGGTGCGGTCGTGGAGCATCCGCTGGCGCAGCTGGGCGTAGTCGCGGCGCGGCATGACCACCGTGACCTCGCTCTGCTTGCCCATCAGCTCGACCACGTAGCCCTCGAGCGACCGGGCCACGTTGCGGTCCCAGCACTCGATCACCTCGAGCGGGACGGGAAGGCGAAGATCCATCCATCGGCGGATGATCTCCTCCTGGTTCTCCTTGTCGACGGCCGCATGGACGGCCCAGACCTCGGTGGCGCCGAGCGACATCGCGTAGCGGATGGCGCGTAGCGTGGCGTTGTCGACCTTGTCGACAAGCACTACGGCCTGGTGGTCGAAGCGCGGGACCACGCTGATCCGCGTGACCCCTCCGGCGGACTCGATCAACTTGTGGCCTGGACCGACGTGGTCGCGGACGAGCGTGATGCGCGCACGCTGGTACGGCAGGAGCGCGCGGGCGAGTTGCGCGCCGGTGCGGCCGCGCTTGAATCGCTCGACGAACCCCATCTCCGCCGGGCCGGGAACGATGACGTTCACGTCGGTGTCGTCGGACAGCGCGCCGACGTAGCCGGCGAGGCAGCTCGGCAAGTCACCGTCGTGTCTCACCACTTTGAGCGGCACGTCGATCCTCAACTCCCGCCACTGGCGCTCGAGCTCTTCGGTGAAGCCCTCGTGCTTCTCGAAATGGACGGCGTGCGTCTCGACGGCCCGCATCGTCTTCGCGTACTGCAGCGCGTGGATGGTCTTTCGGTCTAGATCGTCGACCAGGAGAAGCGCGACCGGGCGGTGCAGGTCGCTGTGGTCGATCTCGGTGAGGTCGTCCTCGAGCTCGTGGTGCTCGTGCTCGTACCGGTGGTTCATGCGAACGAGGAGCCAGACCATGAGCGGGACGATGACCAGGATCGCCCAGCCACCTTCGTGGAATTTCGCGACCCCGATGACCACCGTGACGACGCCGGTCGCGAACGAGCCGAACGCGTTGATCAGGAGGCCGCGACGCCAGCCCGGCTCCCGCAGCCGCAGGTGGCGCTTGGCCATCCCGGCCTGCGACATCGTGAACGAGGTGAATACGCCGATGGCGTAGAACGGGATCAGTTTGGTGACGTTCGCCTGGAACGCGACGATGAGGGTGCCTGCCGCGACGGCCAGCGCGATGACGCCGTTGGAGAAGACCAGCCGATGGCCGCGACGGGTGAACTGCCGCGGCAGGAACGAGTCGCCGGCGTGGAAGTTCGCCAGACGTGGGAAGTCAGCGAAAGATGTGTTTGCCGCGAGGACGAGGATCGCCATCGTGGCGATCTGGAGCACGAGGAAGCCCGCGTGGCCGATCGCGCTCGTGCCGAAGACCGCGCGGGCGATCATCGAAAGCACGGTCCGTTGGTTGGTCTGGTCCGGCTGGACCTGAAGCCGGTGTGCCATGTAGGAGATCCCTAGGAACATCGTGCCGAGGATGCCGCTCATGATCAGCAGCGTGGCCCGAGCGTTCCTCCACTCCACCGGCTTGAACGCCGGCACGCCGTTCGAGATCGCCTCGACACCCGTCATCGCCGTGCTCCCCGAGGCGAGCGCCTTCAAGACGATGAAGATGCTCACGCCTGCCAGCAGTCCTCCGTTGACCGGCGCCGCGGCGAGGTGGGCGTGGGGCATCGGTTGGAGTTGTCCGGTGGCGAGCTTCCAGGCGCCGATCGCGAGCAGCGACATCACGCCGAGGATGAAGACGTAGGTCGGCGCAGCGAACAGCCGCCCAGACTCCTTTACGCCGCGGAGGTTGCCCCACACTAGGAGCCCGAGGAACATCAGCGCGATCGGAACCCTGTACGGGTACAGGCCGGTCTGCACCGACACGATGGCCGCGACGCCGGCCGAGATCGACACCGCCACGGTCAAGACGTAGTCGGTGAGGAGGGCGACGCCGGCGACCTGGGCCGGCAGCAGCCCGAAGTTGTCCTTCGTCACGATGTAGGCTCCGCCGGCGGATGGGTAGGCCTTGATCGTCTGCCGGTAGCTGAAGGTCAGCGTGACGAGGACGAGGATGATCGTGAACGAGATCGGCATGATCAGCGAGAAGGCCGCAGCGCCGACCCCCGCGATGAACATGACGCGCAGCATCTCCTCGGTCGCGTATGCCACGGACGAGAGTGCGTCGGAGGAGAACACGGCAAGGGCCGTGACCTTGCCGAGGCGTTCATGGATCAGGTGGGCTGTCGGCAGCGGCCGTCCGAGGATGGCGCGCTTCAGCGAGTAACCGCCGCTCGGCGGAAGCGGCTTGCGGCGGGCCCCGTTCGGCGACGCCTGCGGCGACGCCTGTGGAGCCTCGGATGCCTTCTGCTCGGTCTTGGCCATCTGATCACGCCTCCTGCATGCTTCGAGTGTCGGTCCGTGCGCGTAAGCAGCCCGTGAAAGCACAGGGCAGAGGCGTGAAGAACCCGTAAAAGTCGCTAGCGTGGAGGCGTCATGCTGAAGAGACTGCTGCGGCCACCGCGGGAGACCGGTCCGGTCCGGACCGCGTTCGCGTCGCTCCTCCCGCCCGCTCTGGCGACCGGGCTCGGGCTGGCCCTCCGCCAGACGGCGCCGGTGACGGCGGCCTCTGCGTACATGCTCGCGGTCGTAGTGGCCGCGGCGCTCGGTGGGATCCGCGGCGGCCTCGGCGCCGCGCTCCTCTCCGGGCTCGCGCTGAACTTCTTCTTCACCCCGCCGAAGTACACGGTCCGGGTCGAGAAGGTCGAGGACGTGGTGGCGCTCGTGGTGTTCCTCGTCGTTGCTTCGATCGTCGGATCGCTTCTCGCGCGTGCGATCGAGGAGCGCGAGCGCGCCTCGCGCCGTGAGCGCGAAACCCGCCTGCTCAACTACTTCGCGACGAAGCTGCTGTCGGGTGAGCCGCTCGAGAGGATGATGAACGATTTCGCGGCCGCGTTACTAGAGCCGTTCGGGCTCATACGCGCCGAGATCCACGCTGGGGCCGAGACCTGGTCATTCGACGCGGCAGCCGGCTCGAACGACGACGGCGGGCCTCGCGCGATGGTGCCGATCGTCGTCGGAAAGACGCCATTCGGCATGCTCACGGCCGTCAGGCAGGCGGGTGCGGAGGCGTTGCATGGTGCCGATATGGGCCTGCTCGAGTCTTGCGCGAAGCAAGTTGCGGTCGCGCTAGAGCGCGCGCGATTGGATGCGCAGGTCGAAGGCGCGCGATTGGACTCGGAGACGAGCCAGCTGCGCGCTGCGCTGTTCTCGAGCGTCACCCACGACCTTCGCACTCCGCTCGCCTCGATCAAAGCTGGCGTGACGAGTCTGCTGGATCCAGCCGCGAAACACGACGCCGACCAGGAGCGCGACCTGCTCCGAACCGTGCTGGAGGAGACGGACCGGCTGAACCGGCTGGTGGGAAACATCCTCGACCTCGCCAAGGTGCGTGCCGGCGCGCTCGTGCCTGCGAAGGAGCCGACGGCGATCGACGAGGTCATCGAGTCGGTGTTGCACCGTATCGCACCGGCACTCGCCAACGTGCGCGTCCGCACGCTCGTCCGCCCAGACCTTCCCGAGGTGCCGGTCGACCCCGTCCAGGTCGATCAGGTCCTCACGAACCTCCTCGAGAACGCGGCGCGCTTCTCACCGCCCGGAGGCGAGATCCTAGTGTCCGCTTCGCCCTGGCAGCACGCGATCCAGGTGCGCGTCGCCGACCAAGGGCCCGGTATCCCACCCGAGGACCGAGTGGTGGTGTTCGAGGCGCTCTACCGCCGCGACGCGGGACATGGCCGAGGCGGGAGCGGTCTCGGCCTCGCGATCGCGCGCGCCATAGTCGTGGCCCACGGCGGACGGATCTGGATCGAGGGCGTGCCCTCCGGTGGGACCGCGGTCGTGTTCGAGCTCCCGATGACGGACGCGGGACCTGCGAAGGAGGAGCCGTGACGAAGATCCTCGTCGTCGACGACGAGCCGCAGATCCGGCGGGCGCTTCGAACGAGCCTCGAGGCGCACAGCTACGAGGTCGCGACGGCGGGCAACGGCGAGGAAGGGGTGTTGGTCGCCGCCGAAGCGGCGCCCGATCTGGTCTTCCTCGATCTCGGCTTGCCGGACATGGACGGCACCGAGGTCATCCGTCGAATCCGCGGGTTCAGCGAAACTCCGATCATCGTGCTTTCGGTCCGCGACCAGCAGGCCGACAAGGTCGCCGCGCTCGACGCTGGCGCCGACGACTACGTCACCAAGCCATTCGGGATGGAGGAGCTTCTGGCCCGCTTGCGCGCGACGCTTCGCCGCTCGCAAGCGGAGGAGGCGGCCGGCCCCTCCCTTTTGGCCTTCGGCGATCTCGAGGTCGATCTCGCCCGTCGGCTGGTGAAGCGGGCAGGCGAGCCCGTCCACCTGACGAAGACCGAGTACGCGCTTCTCGAGGCGATGGTCGCGAACCCGGGCAAGCTTCTCACCCACCAGTGGCTGCTTCGGAAGGTCTGGGGTCAGGGCTACGGGCAGGAGAGCCACTACCTCCGCGTGTACGTACGGGCGCTGCGGAGCAAGCTGGGAGACGCAGCGGCGGCGCCGGAACTGATCCTCACGGAACCGGGGGTGGGCTATCGCTGGATCGCCGAGCGGTCCAACTAGAATCGCCCGGTGACCACCGCCTCTCCGCCTCGCATCTCCTCCAAAGGCAT
>JBGPKY010000076.1:0-11077 GCA_041486205.1 Actinomycetota bacterium | reverse complement strand
TGGTCGAGAGCTTGATCGGCGCTGCCTTCGCGATCCTCTTCTTGTTCGGGCTCAAGGTCGCGTTCATCAACCCTCTCTACGGGACGATCGCGTTCGTGCCGTGGATCAGAACCACCGATGTCGTGGCCATCGTCCCGTGGCTGCTGATCGCCGGCGGGGTGGTCGCAGTGCTCGCGGGTTTCGTCGGGATGCGCCGCTTCCTCGACGTCTAGGCTTGTCGGGTCGATGAGCCCGAAGGCCGATCACGCCGGACAGAAGACCGTCGTCTCGAACCGCCGCGCCCTGCACGACTACGAGATCCTCGAACGCTTCGAGGCCGGACTCGTGCTGACCGGCGCCGAGGTGAAGTCGCTCCGCGGAGGTCGCGGATCGCTGCAGGAGGCTTTCGCGCGTGTTCGCGGGGGCGAGCTGTGGATCGAGGGGATGCACATACCGCCGTACGAGCAGCAGATGGACAAGCGCCGCTACGATCCGATCCGAGACCGCAAGCTCTTGATGCACCGCAAGGAGATCGAGCGGCTGGTCGGCAAAGCGGCCGAGAAGGGTTTGGCGCTCGTTCCGCTGCGCGTCTACTTCGCGCACGGCCTCGCGAAGCTGGAGCTCGGCCTCGGCAAGGGCAGACGCTATTTCGAGAAGCGCCAAGCCATCGCCGAGCGCGAGCACAAGCGCGAGATGGAACGCGCCTCCGGACGCCGTCGCTAGCCCGGCGTTTCGAGCCGTGCGACCGCCCGGCCGTATACTCCGAGAGACAACTTCATATGGGGGTGCACTGGCTTCGACTCGGGCGCATACCGTCCGGGGGAAGCGGGCCGAGGTCCCCGGATGCCTCGATAAAAGCCGGGATCAATACAAGCGCCGATAACTACGCGCTCGCTGCCTAGTTAGCTAGGTAGCCGTCCGCCTCGATCCGCCTGCGGTCGGGGGCCGGGCGTCGTGAGCAGGCTCACGGAGACGGTTCCGTCCGGGGGCCGCCGCCGGAAATCGAACCCGGGCTGGCCGAGAGGTCCTCCGCCTGTGGGAGCCTCGAGGCGAGACCTATCCGCAGGCTACGCCCGTAGAAGACCCGGAAGGTCGTTCGGGGACGGGGGTTCGATTCCCCCCACCTCCACGAACGCTCAGTGCTTCGCCCTGAGCGTTGTCGGGGGTGGAAGTGCGCTAGACGTGGCCTGTGTAAGCCTAATCCTGAGTTCTTCCAGGGACGAAGTCATGAGCATTGGAGAGTTTCCATTGTTCGAGCGAGAGATGAGCTGACTGGATCATGTCTAGACCAGTTCGGAGCCCGCTCGAGCACGCCTGGGCCACGGCGTATCAGCGCCATCACCAGCTCGGCATGCTCGACGTCGGCCTCCTCGAGCTCGAAACTAAGGTCAGGCAACTCTTTGATGACCAGATGCGGCTCAAGATCGATGAGGAACTCGGAGAGCGACTCGATGAGGCGAACGAGGCTAGTCGCAGGTTCGCTCTGCAGGGTGAGATTTGTTTCATGTTCGCGGAGTCAGGGCTCAACCGCTTGGCGGAGACGATCGAGGAGACCCGCACCCCCGGATCCGAGAGAGAGAATTCCCGGTCTTTCTCCGACCTGAGGAAGTCAGTCGAGAAGGCTGGCGACGAAGCGACCCGCAACCTTCAGCCTCTTATCGGTGAGATGCGTGCGGCGAACCTCCTGGTGGTCATCCCTAGGCATGTGATGAGCGTGCACCCGCCAGCGGGCATCGCTCCGAGCGGTTACAGCTTCAGGCCGGATGAGCGTCTGAGGCTAAGGGCCCCTCGCCTTTGGCCTCCTGACTCAACAACGGACGATGAGTCTCTCCGACAGATTCTCTCCAGGGACGTCGGCTACCTGCCCTCCGATATCGAGGGGGAACTCCTTGCTAGATGGGCGATCGACGAGATGCCAGAGAAGCTGAGCGATGTCTCGGGGCTCGCGCTGCGCCGCTATTTCCGCCGATATGGTTGTGTGGCATCGCCTGGAGATGCGATCGGGGCGACACGCTCGTTGATCGAACACTGTGGTCAAGCCCTCGGCTATCCTCCGAGTGAGTGGGCGATGGACATCGGCGAGACGGCTGTCCTGGTGATCGGACCCCCGCACATCTAGCAGGTGGGTACAGTCGCGCCTGCGCTGCAACGCCTTGATGTACGATCGCGAAAGGATCCAGGTCGGCGAGCGCGTACTGCATCGCCATGCGTCGGATCCGGACTGCGATACTTCAGCTTGCTCGGGTCCTGAGGAGTCCGATGTTCCTTTCCCTGACCACGACGACAAAGCCCGCGACGGACCTCGGGTTCCTGCTCCACAAGAACCCGGACTCGGTTCGCTCTGTCCCCCTGTGGTTCGGGCAGGCGCACGTCTTCTTCCCCGAGGCGACGGAGGAGCGATGCACCGCGGCGCTGCTCCTCGAGGTCGATCCGGTAGGACTGGTGCGGCGGCGGGGTCGCGGGGTAGAGGCCGGGTCGCTCGAGCCCTACGTGAACGACCGGCCGTACGTGACCTCCTCGTTCATGAGTGTCGCTCTGGCGAAGGTGTTCGGGACGGCGATGAGCGGTCGGAGCGCCGACCGCCCGCAGCTCGCCGAGACCCCGATCCCGCTAGAGGTCAACATCCCCGTGCTTGCTTGCCGAGGAGACGCCGATCTTGTGCAGAGGTTGTTCGAGCCGCTCGGCTACGACGTATCGGCCAGCGGCATCCCGCTCGACGAGCAGTTCGATGAGTGGGGGATGAGCCCCTACCTGGATGTCCGACTGGAGACCACGGCTCGGCTCGCGGATGTCCTCAACCATCTCTACGTGCTCCTGCCGGTCCTCGACGATCTGAAGCACTACTGGGTGACCGAAGACGAGATCGAGAAGCTGCTCCGCCGGGGCGAGGGCTGGCTTCGGAGTCATCCTGAGTCCGAGCTCATCGCACGCCGATACCTGCGCCACCAGGAAGGGCTCGCCCGCGAGGCCTTGGCTCGGCTGCTGGAGGAAGATCAGACCGACCCCGACCTGTCCGAACAACTGCGCGACCGCGAAGAGGAGCAGGTCGAAGAACGGATCGGTCTGCGAGATCAGAGGATCGGGGCCGTGCTCGCCGCACTCAGAGGCGCAGGGGCAAGACGCGTGCTCGATCTCGGGTGCGGAGACGGCCGACTACTGCAGGCCATGCTCCGAGATGGCTCGTTCGAGAAGGTTGTGGGGGTGGACGTCTCCTTCGCCGCCTTGGAACGGGCGGCGCGGCGCCTTCATATGAACGAGATGCCGCCGAAGCAGCGCGAACGGATCGAGCTTCTCCAAAGCTCTCTTACCTACCGGGACCGCCGGATGGAAGGGTTCGACGCGGCCGCCGTAGTCGAGGTGATCGAGCACCTCGACCCGTCTCGCTTGGGAGCCTTCGAGCGGGCGCTCTTCGGTGTGGCCCGCCCCACCACTGTCGTCATCACCACGCCGAACGCGGGATACAACGTGAGATTCGAACGCTTGCCGGCCGGCTCCCTGCGTCACCGGGACCACCGATTCGAATGGACCAGGGCGGAGTTCCAGGACTGGGCCGAGAGAGCCGGGGAGCGGTACGGGTACGCCGTTGCATTCCTTGCGGTTGGTCCTGAGGACGAAGAGGTGGGACCGCCTACACAGATGGGAGTCCTCAGCCGGTGAAGATCACCATCCCCAAGCTCTCCCTGGTCGTGCTCATCGGTGCCTCGGGGTCTGGGAAATCGACCTTCGCCGCCCGGCACTTCCGCGCGACCGAGGTGCTGTCCTCCGATGCGTGCAGGGGTTTGGTGTCCGACGATGAGAACGACCAGGCGGCAACGAAGGACGCCTTCGAGGTGCTTCACTTCATCGCCGGGAAGCGGCTTGCTGCCGGGAAGCTCGCGGTGGTCGACGCCACGAACGTGCAGCGTGACGCTCGCCGGCCCCTCGTCGAGCTCGCTCGGTCACACCACGTGCTCCCGGTTGCCATCGCCTTCGACCTCCCGGAGAAGCTCTGTCTCGAGCGCAACGTCGCTCGGCCCGAACGGGATTTCGGGCCCCACGTCGTGCGACAGCAGCGCTCCCAGCTCAAGCGCTCTTTGAAGGGCCTCAACCGAGAGGGCTTTCGACGCGTGTTCGTGCTCCGCACGCCAGGGGACGCTGAGGCCGCTGAGATCGAGCGAGAGCCGTCGTGGACAGACCGCAGCTGGGACCACGGACCCTTCGACATCATCGGCGATGTCCACGGCTGCTACGACGAGCTGGTTGCGCTCACCAGGAAGCTGGGCTACGCGTTCGCCGAGGAAGGCCCGGCTGCCGCCCATCCCGAGGGACGCAAGGTCGTGTTCCTAGGAGACCTGGTCGACCGTGGACCGGACGTCCTGCGCGTTCTGCGCTTGGCGATGGACATGGTGCAGGCCGGGTCTGCCCTGTGCGTACCGGGGAACCACGAGAACAAGCTGGTCCGAGCGCTCCGAGGGCGGAACGTTCAACTGACGCACGGTCTAGCCGAGTCGCTCGCCCAGCTCGAAGGGGAGTCTCCGGAGTTCCGGGAGAAGGCTCTCGAGTTCCTCGATGGCCTGGTAAGTCACCTGGTCCTCGACGACGGTCGACTCGTGGTCGCCCACGCCGGGATGCGGGAGGAGATGCACGGGCGCGCCTCGGCGGCCGTCCGTGCCTTCGCCCTGTACGGGGAAACGACGGGTGAGACGGACGAGTTCGGGTTGCCGGTTCGGTACCCATGGGCCCTCGAGTACCGGGGGAAGGCAAGCGTCGTGTATGGCCACACGCCGGTGCCGGAGCCCGTGTGGGTGAACAACACGATCAACATCGACACCGGCTGCGTGTTCGGCGGGGCACTAACGGCTTTGCGGTACCCGGAGAGGGAGCTGGTTTCGGTCCCCGCGAGCCGGACTTACTACGAGCCGATCCGGCCGCTCAAGGCTGCGGGAGGCCTAGGGCCCCCCGAGGCACCGGCGAGGGAGGGCGATCTGCTCGACATCGAGGACGTCCTCGGGAAGCGGATCATCGAGACCCGCCTTCAGCGTTCGGTGACGGTCCGAGAGGAGAACGCTCGGGCCGCGCTCGAAGTGATGAGCAGGTTCGCGGCCGACCCTCGGTGGCTGATCTATCTCCCTCCGACCATGGCTCCCACGGCGACCTCGCAGGAGCCTGGTCTGCTCGAGCACCCCACGGAGGCTTTCTCGTCTTACCGCCGCGAGGGCGTCGTCGAAGTCATCTGCGAGGAGAAGCACATGGGCTCCCGCGCGGTAGTCATCGTGTGCCGAGATGAGACCGTGGCGCCGCGCCGGTTCGGGATCGAGGGAGATGGGATCTGCTACACACGAACCGGCCGCCCGTTCTTCGAGGACCCTGCCGTGCAAGCCGCACTCCTCGGCCGGGTCCGTTCGGCGCTCGACGCGAGTGCGCTTTGGGAGGAACTCGATACGGACTGGCTGGCCCTGGATTGCGAGCTCCTTCCCTGGTCGGCCAAAGCGCTGGAGCTACTCCGGACCCAATACGCGCCTGCGGGAGCCTCCTCGAGGGCTGCGCTGGCGGCGGCGGTTCGGGCGGTGGAGGCTTCGGTCGGCAGGGGCCTCGATCTCGACGAGCTGCTCGCGCGACAGCGCGAACGCCTGGGTATGGCGGAGCGCTTCGTTGAGGCGTACCGCCGTTACTGCTGGAAGGTGGAAACTCTCGACGACCTGAAGCTCGCGCCCTTCCAGGTCCTTGCGGGGGAAGGCCGCGTCTTCGCCGACCGGGACCACTCGTGGCATATGGAGACCATCGAGCGGATCGCTCGGGCCGACGAGGGATCCCTTCGCCGCACACAGTTCCTCGTGGTCGACGTGACGGACCCTGCAAGCCAAGAAGCCGGCACTCACTGGTGGGAAAACATCACCTCGGTCGGGGTCGAGGGGATGGTAGTGAAGCCTTTGGCAGGCATCGTCCGAGGTGGTCGTGGTCTGGTTCAGCCCGGAGTGAAGGTCCGGGGCCGCGAGTACCTCAGGATCATCTACGGCCCGGAGTACACAGCGCCCGAGCACTTGGAGCGCCTCCGGGAGAGGAGCTTGGCTCACAAGCGATCGCTGGCGGTTCGGGAGTTTGCGCTTGGGGTAGAGGCTTTGGAGAGGTTCGTTCGCAAGGAGCCTCTGTACCGGGTCCACGAGTGCGTGTTCGGGGTGCTGGCTCTCGAGAGCGAGCCCGTCGACCCACGCCTGTAGGTACCTGATAGCGGGATCGTCCCCGGGATCGCCGCCGACTCCTTAGAGCCGGGTGTTCGACCCTCCCTGGGATCCTCATCCCGCGTAGCATGACGGCCGGTATTCCATGCGGGATCCGGGGTCTCGATCAGCTCCCCCGAAGCCCGGGACCTCGACGACGCGGCGCGCTCGGCCGTAGTGACCACTCCTGAGTGGGCGGCTGCCGAAGACGGGGCGAACTCGAAGGGAGGGTTGGATGCGGATCAACGCTGGTGATACGGCGTTCGTCCTCGTGTGCGCCGCGCTGGTGGCGCTGATGACTCCAGGGCTTGCCTTCTTCTACGGGGGGCTCGTCCGGAGGAAGAACTTCCTCGCCATCATGATGCAGAGCTTCATCTCGATGGGCATCGTCACCGTCATCTGGGTCATGGTCGGCTACTCGCTCGCCTTCTCCGGTGACTTCGGGGGTGTCATCGGGAACCTCAGCTGGATAGGCCTGAAAGGGGTCGGCGCGCTACCCGGACCTTGGGCGCCCCATATCCCGGCGACGGCGCACTTCGTCTATCAAGAGATGTTCGCCATCATCACGCCGGCGCTCATCACCGGGGCCTTCGCGGATCGCGTGCACTTCAAGAGCTACTTGAAGTTCCTCGTGCTCTGGAGCCTGCTCGTCTACATCCCGCTGGTCCACTGGATCTGGGGCGGCGGCTTCCTCGCGAAGTGGGGGGCTCTCGACTTCGCGGGCGGCATGGTCGTACACGCCAGCGCCGGCTTCGCGGCGCTCGCCTCTGTGTGGGTGGTCGGATCCCGCCGGTTCGCGCCGGGCGAGCGCACGCTGCCTCACAACGTGGCCTTCGTGGCGCTGGGCACCGGTCTGCTGTGGTTCGGCTGGTTCGGTTTCAACGGTGGCTCGGCGCTGGCGGCCAACGGTGTCGCCGCTCAAGCTTTCGTCAACACGGACATCGCCGGCTCGATCGCGATGTGCACGTGGCTGTTCATCACGTGGTGGCGGAACGGTAAGCCGAGCCTCATCGGCGCGTTCACCGGTGCCGTGGCCGGCCTCGCATGCGTGACGCCCTGTGCCGGATACGTGCCCACGTGGGCGGCCTTCATCATCGGGCTGGCGGCCGGCTCGGTCTGCTACCTGGCAGTCAAGTTCAGGGAGCGGATGAAGTGGGACGACGCCCTCGACGTATGGGCTGCGCACGGCGTCGGTGGGTTCATGGGCACCATCTTGCTCGGCGTCTTCGCCTACGAATCGGTCAACGCCGCGGGAGCGAACGGTCTCATCGCCGGCAACGCCAGATTCTTCGGGATCCAGGTCGCCTCGGCCGCCCTCGTGGCCGCCTACGCATTCGTGGTCACGTGGCTGATCCTCAAGGTCCTCAACAGGTTCGAGCCCATCCGGGTGCCCGACGCGGTCGAGCTCAAGGGCCTGGACACGGAGATGGATGAGGAGGAGGCCTACATCTTGAGCTGACGCGCGCCGCGACGGAAGTTCCCGCACTTCGAACGGTTGCGCGGCGGGGCCGCGCCGTGTTGAATCGCGCGATGGCCGATCCCGTTCCCCAGCAGGTGCGTGTGGTCATGCGTCGGCTCGAGGAGCTCGACTCCTCCGACCGCCTCGACGGGACACCGCACGACCAACGTCTCCGCGCTGTGCGACCAGAGGTGGGGGAGTTCCTGATGACCCTCGCGCTCACGACGCGGGCCCGCGCGATCGTCGAGATCGGGACGTCCGCGGGCTACTCCTCGCTCTGGCTGGCGGTCGCGGCCCGTGCGAACGGCGGACGCGTCACGACCTTCGAGATCGACGAGCGGAAGGCGGTGCTTGCGCGTGCCTCCTTCGCGGAAGCTGGCGTCGAGAACGTCGTCGACCTCCGGCGCGAAGACGCGCTCACGCGGCTCGGTGACCTCCGCGAACGGGTGGACCTGGTGTTCCTGGACTCCGAGAAGGAGGACTACGAACGGTTCCTGCCGCTCATCGTCGGGGTCCTTCGGCCGCGAGGACTGCTCGTGGCCGACAATCTCATCTCGCACGCTGAGAGCCTGGCTGGCTTCCGGGAACAGGCACTCGGGCATCCTGAGCTCACCGGACTCGTCGTCCCGATCGGCCGGGGCGAGTTGATCGCCGTGAAGGTAGGAGCCTAGCCCTTGGCAACTTCCGCAAAGATCGGAAGCGCGCGTTCGACCATCTCGTCGTTGGCGGTCAGCGAGACACGGAAAGTCCCTGGAAGCTCGACGACCGTTCCCGGCAGCACGAAGACCTTCCGCTCGGCGAGCTGCTCGGTGAACGCGATGTCATCCTCGATGGGACACCTCGGGAGCAAGTAGAAGGTGCCCTCGGGCCTGCCGAGCAGTTCGTAACCGGCCGCGCGCAGCCCCTCGACCATGCGGTCGCGCCTGCGCTGCAACGCCTTGATGTCGATCGACATCGCGTCGAGATCGGCGAGCGCGTACTGCATCACGGCATTGGGCACTCCGTGGCCGGCCACCGCCAACTGTGCGAGCATCAGCGCCGATCGCATCTCCGCGCGCTCCGGCATCTGCGGTGGCAGCGCGACGTAGCCGAGTCGCTGCCCTGGCGTCAGGAGCTGCTTGCCGTACGTGTAGACGAGGAACGAGTTCGGGTAGAACTCGGTCGGGCTTCGGAATCCCCCGTCGTCGAAGACGATGCGCGAGTAGGCCTCGTCGGAGACCAGGAAGATGTCGCGTCCGTTGCGTGCGGAGGCCTCGGAAAGCACTCGAGCCAGCCGACGCAGCTCTTCCGGCGTATAGATCCGCCCCGTCGGGTTGTGCGGCGAGTTCACGATGACGGCGCGTGTCCTCTCGGTGATGGCGGCCGCGATGCCGTCCACGTTCAGGTCGAACGACGGCGGCTCGAGCTTCACGCGAACCGGGCTGGCTCCCGAAGCGAAGATGAGCGCCTCGTAGAAGAACCAAGGCGGCGACAGGAAGATGACTTCGTCGCCGGGATCGCAAACCACGCGGATCGACACGATGAGCCCTGCGAACGCCCCGTCGACCATCGCGATGTCGGCGTCCTCGAACGGCACTCCCCGACGCTCGCGCAACCCAGCAGCCGCGGCCGCCTGCGCCTCCGGCTCGCTGAACTTGTAGGCGTAGTGGTCCTTGCCGGTAGGTACGGTCGCCCGCTGGAGAGCCTCGACGAACTCCGGCATCACTACGTCCTGTGGGTTGCCTGCTACGAAGTCGGCATTCTCCGGGTCCGCCGGATCGCGGTGCGCCCAGGCGCTCTCGTTGAAGAACGCGAACAAGGGCTTCTGGGCTGCGAGGATATGCTCGATCGTCCCGGAGATGCGGCTGCTCATGCGGATGCCTCCGTCCGTCCGTACCGGTCCGTCCGTGCTCGCCGAGCTTCGAACGCTACCACCGGGCGCAGGTTGGGGCGAGAGCGCGGGACGCGTGGGCTCAGGACCCATGCCCGACATGGCGATGGAATAGGTAGAGATGGAACCCTGGTTGCTCCTCACGCTCCTGCCCGTCGCGGCGGCCTTGTCGGCCTTGGCCTTGATGCGTGTCAAGCGCGCGGTCGCCGCCCGCGAACAGGCGCAGCTCGCCCTGCGCGAGGCCGAGCTTCGGTACCGGACCCTCGTCGAGCAGATGCCGACCGTCACGTACATGGACCGGATCGACGCGAACGATCCCAACGACGTGATGCCTCACTACATGAGCCCGCAGATCGAGGCCCTTCTCGGCTACACGGCGGAGGAATGGCTCGGGGATCCCGAGCTCTGGACGAAGCTCGTGCATACGGAGGATCGCGATCGCGTCGTGCGGGTCGGAGACTCCTCCCGCCTGGCGGGCGCACCCTTCGAAGCGGAGTACCGGATGGTGCGCCGCGACGGCGAGGTCGTGTGGGTCCGCGAGTCCTCCGTGCTCATCCGCGACGAGAAGGGTCGGCCGCGGTTCTGGCAGGGAACCTACGCGGAGATCACCGACCGGAAGGCCGCGGAAGTAGCGCTCCGCGAGAGCGAGCAGCAATACCACGGCTTGTTCGAGGAGAACCACGCGGCGATGCTGCTCTCGGATCCGGCGAGCGGAGTCATCGTCGATGCGAACCCGGCTGCTTGCGAGTTCTACGGCTTCGGACGCGAACGGATGCTGTTGATGCGCCTCGCCGACCTCACCACGTCCTCGGACGAAGAGGTCTTCGCGGAGATGCAGCGCGCGAGCGCAGAACGGAGGGCCTTCTTCGAGTTCCGACACCGCCTCGCGAGCGGCGAGGTGCGCGACGTCGAGGTCTACAGCGGGCCGCTCACGGTTCGTGGGCGTCCGGTTCTGTACTCGCTCATCCACGACGCGACCGAACGGAGGCGTGCGGAGCGGGCGCTGCGCGAGAGCGAGCGGCGCTTCCGCGCGATCTTCGACGGGGCGGCGGTAGGCATCCTTCGGCTCGACCTGGAGGGTCGGATCCTGGAATCCAATCCTGCGTTCACCAAACTGCTCGGTTTCGCGGCCGAGGAGATGCGGGGCATGCCCGCGGAGGCCTTCGTTCATCCCGAGGACGCTCCGGCCCTCGGGATCTTCGACGAGCTCGCAGCCGGCTCGCGCGATCGTTACGAGGCCGAGCGCAGGTACGTCCGAAAGGACGGCACGGAGATCTGGGGGCACGCGGCGGTTTCGCTCGTTCGCGACGAGGCCGGCTCGCCTGGGTTCGCCATCGTCATGATCGAGGACGTCACCGCGCGGAAGGCGGCGGAGGAGGAGCTATCGCACCGCGCGTTCCACGATCCGCTCACCGACCTGCCGAATCGCGACCTGTTCATAGACCGCCTCGGTGTCGCCCTCGCGCGGGCGCGGCGCGGAGCTGGCGACCTCGCCGTCCTGTTCCTGGACCTCGATCGGTTCAAGGAAGTGAACGACACGCTCGGGCACTCGGCGGGAGACCGGCTGCTCGT
>JBGPKY010000075.1:0-11326 GCA_041486205.1 Actinomycetota bacterium | reverse complement strand
CTCGGCTACCCATGGCTTGGGGATCGCCTACGTCGAGATCTCCGTGGGCAAGGCAGAGGCCGCCGAGCGGAGGCTCCGCGAGGCGCGGGAGTTCCTCGCGGCGATCGGCAACATCTGGTGGGTCGACCTGGTCGACGGCTACCTGTGCGAAGCGGTCGGAGCGCAGGATCGGCCGCGCGAGTTCCTTCGGCTCGCCGACGCGTTCGCGGCCTCCGTCCAGATGACCGATCGGCAGAACCTCGTCAAACGCCAACTGGTGCTCGCCCGGGCCGACCTGCTTCGTGGGTCGGCCGTCGAGGCGGAGGTCGCCGCCAGGAGCGCGCTCAAGCTCGTGGAGCCCACCGACCTCGTGGCCGACCATATCAACGCGCTGCTCATGCTCGCCGAAGTGCTCGACGCGCGCGATCTGGGCGACGCCGCCGCCGCGGCGCGAAGCGAAGCCGTCGCGAAGCTTCGAGCCAAGGGGAACCTGGCGGCGATCGCCCACCTCAGCGGCTCGGCTTCGCGGCAGCACGCAACGTTGGCCTAGCGGGACTCGGTCGCCTTTTCGGCACGGTGCGCCGGGTACAGATCGGACGTCGCCGGTCAGTACAGCCTCATGAGCTGCTTGATCAGCGCCTCATCCTGGGCAAGCGGGAGGTTCGCCGCGACGGAGAAGACGAGACCCTGGGCGGTGAGAACATCTACGCCGCCAGGCACACCGTTCTGCGAGATCGAGAATGCCGATGACCCAAGCCCGCTGATAGGTGCGACAGTCCTGCCGCCTTGTCCTGATACGGCTCGCAAGGCCGCGAAGCTCGAGGTGGTGCCGCCCTGCCCGATGTTGACGACGACGATCGACGATGCGCTGGAGTTCGCGAACTCACAACTCACTCCGTTCGGTGGAGGTCCGAGCGACTTAGTGGTCGCGACGCCTCCTATGTAGGGGCCGATCAGCGACACCGGTATCGCGCTGCACGATTTCGGCGGCTCCGCGACGATCGGAGGGGAGGTTTTGGCCGAGGAGGCGGGCGTGCCGGCGGCGCCGGTGTTCGAGCTCGCTGTGCTGCTGTTCGAGGTCGCGGACGTGCTCGACGAACCACACGCCGGGACAAGAACCAGGCACGCGATGGACGATGCGACTATCGCGCGACGGCGACGAACCCGGGAGCTGAATGCCACAAGTCCTCCTTTGTCACGTGCCGCGAAGATTGAACCACTGCGGAAGCAAAAAGGTAAGGGCGCCCGCAACAGCCACCCCACGACAAAGTGGCGCCCGGAGCGGGCGGCGAACAGGTGCATGAGGGCGGATCTCACCTAACCCCCGCGCGAGGTGGACGGCCCGATCAGGGCACTCGCGTCAGTCGCCCCGGGTCATTGGCAGTGCGTACTCAGGTCGGAACGCGGCTACGAAGCCGTGCCATTTCTGGTCCCCACTCCACCTCAGGACTGAGGCCCGAGAGCACGGCGGCGATGTCGGCCTGGCCGAACGCCGTGTAGAGATCGCGTACGAGGGTCATGTTCGGATGTCGCATCCGTCTGCATCGTTGGCTCGTCTACGTCGAGGCCTCAAGCGCACCGATGTCGCTCGGTTTGCCCAGCTTCCCCGGTGTTTGGAAATCGCTGTGCTCAGCTGCCCGTCGGCACTGCCTCTTCGAGCAGGAACGTTCGGCTCTCGAACCCGGGATCCTTGAGGGCAACTTCGGTAACCGGGCGAGGTAGGCAAGGGTTACCCGCCTTCCCCCAGACGGTCCGGTCGGCGAGGTCGATCACGATCCCACCGAGCGACCGGCCGGTTCCCGGGTGTCGACAGACCATCGCCCCGTTCGGGCCCTCCTGATGGTCCGAGATCAAGCGGAACAGATCCAGCGGACCGACCGGAGCGCTCTCGCGTAGGAGCTGCAGCAACCGCTCGACGCGGTAGCGACTGATGCGGTTGTCGTTCGGATCCGACTCGTTCGCGGCGCACTCGCGATCCGAGAAGTGCGCGCACGTCGAGATCGCGCGAGCGTCGTAGAAGATGGTGGCGTTGACCATGCCGGTCGTCTCCACGTCGACGACCCGCTCGCCGTCCGCGACGATGTAGTGGCATCCCGCGGTTGTGGGCATCTCGATGACCGAACGCGCGGCGCTCTCGAGGTCGTCGCGCTGCATGATTCGTCTCGCTATGAACGAGTACGGCAGTCCCGGGATACCGTCGGCCGTCGTCCCCACTCCTGTATGCACGGATCCGAGGCCGCGGTCGTTCAAGCCGACACCGCCGACCCAGCCGGGGTCGGCCAGGTACAGGGACTTCCCCGTCTCCTCCTCCACCGCGAACAGGAACGGGTCCGGCGTCCAATCTGGTCCGTCCCACGTCTGCGCCAAGAGGTAGCCGCCGGTCTGACTCTGCGCCGGCGGGACGACGATAGACAGGCATCGCTGAACTTCAGGAGCGTGCCACCCCAACGAGTACGCGAGGTGGTTGACCTCCTCGCCCAGGTTAACGGCGAGCGCGAGCTCATAGTCGACGCCGCCCCCTTCGGCGATCCCACGTATCTCCTCCTCGAGGTCCGGCGCGTGTGCCAGCGCCGGCGCCGCTCGCTCGGCAACCCACTCCTTGAGCTGCCCCTCCGTCATCGGGTGGTCGGATCGCTCGGTGACGTCGAGCACGAGCTCCCTCCAGTAGCTCTTCAGCGTGTCGGGGATCTCGCGCCCGTGGCGCTGTCCGCGCTCTCGTGGGCTCCCCGAGAGTTGGAGGAACGTGATCGCGTCCTCACTCATCGTTGATCTCCTCCCATCCATGCCAGCTCACTGGTGGTCTCGCGGGATCTTCTCCTCCCAGCTCTTGGTTCGGATGAGCTTCTCGTTCTCGAAGAGCTCCCGCGTGCAACTGTATCCGAACGACTCCTCGTCGCTCCGCACGTCGAGGAGGTGATGCCAGCGAAGGAGCCGATCGGGGAGGTCGACCTCCATGATCGCCTCGCCACGCACCGAGGCGTGGGCCGGGTCGAAGTCCTCGACGCGATACGCGAGTCGTTCCACCGTCCGCTTCCGACCCCACGGATGATCGGACGACGCTCGGCCCTCCCACTCCACCCTGGTCGATCGCTCCGCCTCGTCCCGGATCACCGTCCAGGTATCCGGCAGGACGTCTCCCTCCGAGCCGTAACCCTCCGGTCGCACCACGGGCGTAGGCGGTTCGAAGGTCGGCGCGCGACCGTCGGCCGGAGGGGACACGGGAAGGATCAGCCGGGATCCGCCAGCGCCTCCGACGACGAGCGAGGTCGTCATGGGAGACGGCGTCGGCCAGATCATCGGGAACGTCGCGTTGGAGACGGCGAGGCGCAGCCGGTGTCCAGGCGTGAACACCCACGACGTGAAGTGCAGCTCGAACGAGATGTCGTGGACGCGCCCGGGCTCGAGCGGCTTCGGGTCGTCCATCGAGTCCCGATGCGCTCCGTTGATCCCTCCGCCGGCGACGAGCACCGTCGTCCCGTCGGGAGCGACATCGGAGATGCGGCCGAACCAGTGCGCCAGCGGAACGTCTGCGGAGGCCTTGAGCTCCAGGCGGGGGAAGCCGAGGATCTCGACCTCATCGTCGAATGGTTCGGTCTCGTAGACGAGACCGAACGCGTCAGCGGGGCGTTGGTCGGGCGTAAGCTCGCCCCACCACATACTCGCGTTCGCTCCGGCGGAGGGAACGTAGGCGAGGCGATGCACGTCTTCCGGACCCGCTTTGCCACTCAGTCGGTGGTCGGAACCCAAGTGCAGGATCTGCGACCGAAGCCCAGGTGGGGGCCAACCGTCGACGAAGCGCCACTCACCTGGGATCGTCCTGACGCCGCCGCCGGGAGGGTACGGCCTGCGCATGTAGACGGCGAACGACGGCTCGTCCTCGATGCCCGTCTCCTTACCCTTCAGCCAGCGGTCCCACCAACGAAGGACGTCGGCCCGCCACTCGATCTCGGGTCCGGGCAAGGCGTCGTGGGGGAAGACGTGGTTCCAGGGCCCCATCATGGCTCGTACCGGGGCCGACATCTGCTCGAGCATCCGCGGCACGCTGTCGCGGTAGCCGTCGTAGTACCCGCCGATCAGGTACGAGGGGATCTTGATCCGGTCGTACCTGGGGCGGAGCGAGCCTCGATGCCAGAACGGGCCGTTCCGCTGCTGCTTCAGCCAGGTCAGGAGCCACGGGGGATTGTCGAACCGCGCCGCGAGGATCTCCTCGTCGACCGGGAAGTCCGGCGCCGGCGTCATCGCGTTCAGGAGATCGATCATCACCACGTACTCGTCGATGTGCATCATGCCGTCGATGTAGTGGATGTCGTCGTGGAACAGATCGTCGGTAGCCATGAGCGCGCAGATCGCCTTCAGGGCGGGAGGGGCCGGTTCGCGCATCGCCATCTGGATCGAGTTGAACCCTCCCCAGGAGATGCCCCACATGCCGACGTTGCCGTTCGACCAGGGCTGGTGCGCGAGCCAGTCGATCACGACTTCTCCATCCGTCTGCTCCTGGTCGGAGTACTCGCGATCGGGCGGATGGCCCTCGCTTCGGCCCGTGCCGCGGATGTCGACGCGTGCTCCGAGGTAACCGCGCTCGACCGCGTAGGAGAACAGGTCCCACGTGCGCTCGCGTCCGTCGTCCTTTCGGTAGGGGAGGTACTCGAGGATCGCAGGAACCGGACCGAGCGATCCGAGATCCTCGGGGAAGAACAGGTCCGCCGCCAGTCGGATGCCATCGGGCATCGGGATGAAGGATTCCTCAACGTGCATCGGCCACCTCCGGGCTCTCGAGTGGGAAGAAACAGGCGACGCGAACCCCCTCCTCGTTCGTGATGAGCGGCGGAACCGTGCTTCGGCACGCTTCCTGAACGCGAGGGCACCGCGGCGCGAACGAGCAGCCGATGCGATCCTCGCCCTCGTGGACGGTCGCGGGCGGGGGCTGACCCGCGAGCTTGCGTTGCCTCGGATGACCGCCGGGGACCGCGGACAGGAGCGCTGCGGTGTAGGGGTGGCGCGGGTGGGCGTGCACGGTGTCGGCGTCTCCCGTCTCCACCACGCGGCCCTGGTACATGACCATGACGTCGTCGGCGATCCGGCGGATGAGGTCAAGATCGTGGCTCACGAAGATCACCGACAGCCGACGGCTCACCTTCAGCTCGAGCAGCAGGTTCACGATCTGCGCCTGCACCGAGACGTCGAGGCTTGCGGTCGGTTCGTCGCACAGCAGCACCTCCGGATCCAGCGATAGGGCCCGCGCGATGGCGATCCGCTGACGTCCGCCACCGGAGAAGCTCGCCGGGTAGTTGTCGAGCGGCACGTCCGGCAGGCCGACGGCCTCGAGCACCTGCTTCGCGCGCCGCTTCGCGTCCGCCCTGCGCACCCCGTGGATCCGGAGGGGCTGGGAGACGATGTCTCCGATCATCATGCGAGCGTCGAGCGAGTCGTACGGATCCTGGAAGACGAAGCCGATCTGCCGCCGGATGTCGGAGAGTCGGCGTCTGGTTCTCGGGTAAACGCGGCCGCGGAAGGCGATGGTCCCACTCGTCGGACGCTCCAGGGCGAGGGCGAGCCGCACAGAGGTGGTCTTGCCCGAGCCCGACTCCCCGACGATGCCGAGCGTTCGTCCTTCGAGGAGGTCGAGATCGACATCCTCCACGGCCACCCGGCGCCCGAACCATTTCGTCACGCTCCTGAACGAGAGGATCGATCCGCCGGGCTCGACCGCTTCGATCGATCCGCTCATCCGCTCGCTCCCTCCGGAACCGGGAGCTTGGGGTGGTGGCACGCGACCCGGACGCCGTCTGAGACCTCAGGGCGGGGATCGATGTCGGTGCAGACCTGACTGGCTCGCTCGCAGCGCGGATGGAATGGACACCCCGTGATGGCCGAGTCGAGCGACGGCGGCTGACCCGGCACCTGATACATGTGGCCTCCGCGTTCGCCTCCACGCAGGTCCCGGAGGGTTCGCAGCAGCGCCTCGGTGTAGGGGTGGCGGGGAGCGTCGAAGACCTGCTCGGCGGTTCCCTGTTCGACGATGCGACCGGCGTACATGACGGCCACGATGTCCGCCAGCTCCGCGACCACGCCCATGTCGTGCGTGATCCACAGGATGGACGTGCCGAGCTCGTGTCGAAGTGCTGCCACGAGGCGAAGGATCTCCGCTTGCGTGCTGACGTCGAGCGCCGTTGTTGGCTCGTCGGCGACGATCAGCGGAGGAGAAAGCGCGAGCGCCATCGCGATCATCACGCGCTGCCGCATCCCGCCCGACAGCTGATGCGGATAGAGGCGGGCTACCCCTTCCGGATCGTGGATCTGCACGCTGCGTAACGCCTCGACCGCCAGCTCCTCTGCATCGTGGCGGTTCCTTCCTCGATGCGCCTCGAACATCTCGCCGATCTGCCGGCGCACCGGCAGCACCGGGTTCAGCGCCGCCATGGCGTCCTGCGTGACGAAGCCCACCTTTATGCCCCGCACGGTTTGGAGCTCCTCGCGGCTCATCGGAACGATGTCCTGTCCGTCGATCGCGATACGACCGGTGATCCGCGCGTTGGCGGGGAGGAGCCGAGCGGTTGCCAGCGCGAGCGAGCTCTTCCCGCATCCAGTTTCCCCGATAAGCGCCGCGACCTGGCCGGGCTGGACCTCCAGGTTCGCGCTGCGGACCGCGGCGAGATCCCCGTAGCGGACCCAGACGTCCTCGATCGAGAGGACCGCGCTCACGCCGGCTCGATCCTGGTGCGCGGATCGATGTACCAGCGGACGAAGTCGGCCAGGATGTTGAAGAAGACGACGGCGATCGTTCCCACCAACACCGTGCCCATCACGACCGGTCGGTCGAGGTTCGACATCGAGTCGACGGCGAGCTTCCCCATGCCGGGCCATCCGAACACCGTCTCGACGATCACCACGCCGGACAGGTACGCGCCGAGATCCAAGCCGGTCATCGTGACGACCGGCGAGAGCACGTTCCTGATCACGTGACCCATGACGATCCGGCGCTCCGACAGACCCTTGGCCATCGCCGTGCGCACGTAGGAGGAGGAGAGCGCGTCCCTCATCGCGTCCTGGACGATCTGGGCGTACCAGGGCAGGCCGATCAGACCGAGCGTGATCGCGGGAAGCACCAGCTGGGGCAGTCCCTCGCCTCCCGTGACCGGAGCGATGCCCAGGCGGAAGCCGAATACGAGCAGCAGCACCAGGCCGAGCACGAAGTAGGTGGTGGAGAGCAAGAGGAGATTCACGCCGTACATCACCCTACGAACCGACGGCTTCAGGGCCGCGAGGATGCCGAGCGTCGTACCGAGGACCATCTCGCAGACCACGCCGGCCAGCGCGAGCATCCCAGTCGCCGGGAGCCGTTGCGCGATCAGCGTCGTGACGGGCTCGCGCTGGACGTAGGACTGGCCTAGGTTCCCGTGCAGTAGCCCGCCCAGGTAGTAGGCGAACTGCAACAGCATGGGCCGGTCGAGATGGAGTTGGTCGCGGATCGACTGGAGCACGGCCGCCGAAGGGGCTCTCGGAGCGAGCAACTTGGCGGGGTCGCCGGGGATCACGTACTGAAGGATGAACGTGAGCACGACGACGCCGAAGACCGCGACGGCGGCCAGGCCGAAACGGACGATCAGGCGCCTAGCCACGACACCCGAGCCAGGTCCGGATTCATGACTTTCAGCCCCTCACCGATCAGGACGAAAGCCATCGTCGTCACGAGGATGCAGAGCGCGGGCTCCACGAGGAGGTGCGGGGCGTAGCTGATCGCGGACTCTCCGTCCGAGATCATGTTGCCCCACGACGGGGTTGGAGGGTTCACGCCGGCGCCCAGGAACGAGATGCCGGCTTCGAACAGCACCGCCGACACGGCGTTCAGCGGGAAGTAGGTGATCATGAGCGGCGAGAGGTGCGGGAGCAGGTGTTTGCGCATGATGGTCGGTCCGCTCGCTCCCGCAGCCTCTGCCGCCTCCACGAACGCTCGATGGCGTAAGCGCAGGATCTCCCCGTAGATCAGGCGCGCCGGGTAAGCCCAGAACAGCGCCGTGATGATGATCAGCACTCGCAGCATCCCGCCTGGTAGCACGGCCGCGATCACGAGCGCGGTGAGCGTGGTGGGGAGCGACAGGCCCATGTCGGTGAACCGCATGAGCGCCTGTTCGACTATGCCGCCGTAGAAGCCCGCGACGATCCCGACGGTGGCACCGACGAGGAGGCTCGTGATGTTCGAGACGACCGCGACGGTGAGCGAGACCCGGGCTCCGTAGGCGAGGCGCGGAAGCTCACTTCGACCGAGCGGATCGCTCCCCAGCAGGTAGCCCGGCGAGCCGAGCCCGAGTGGGAGACCGCTCGGTGAGAGTCCGTGGGTCAGATCCTGATTGGTCGGGTTGCCGAACAAGGGGGCCGCGAGGGCGAAGGCGAGGACCAGCCCGAGAAGACCGAGCCCCACTAGGAGCGAAGGAGGGAAGCGGCGGATCGCGCCTCCTCGCTCAGAACCAGAGCCGGTCATAGTAGGAGTACAGGTCCCCCCGATACTGGTAGTTCTGCACCTTCGGCGAGACGGCGGCGTTCCACTTCAGCGACTGGAGGTAGATCCCCGACGCGTCGTCCCCGATGAGCTTCTCGATCTGCGCGTACTTCTCGTTGCGGGTCGTTTCGTCGAACTCGGCTAGCGCCTCCTTCGCCAGCGTGTCGACCTGGGGGTTCGAGTAGAGGCTGTAGTTCGAGGATCCGCCCGAGGTGTAGACGGCGTCCACGATGTCGGCGGCGGTCGGCTGGACCAGGTACCACGCGTCCGTGGTCATGTCGGGTTCTTGTTTGGACTCCAGCGCGAACTTCGCGCCATAGCTCACCTGGTTCAAGTCGATCGTGACCCCGACCTCTTTCAGCTGTTGTTGGAGGACCTGGGCGACTTCGGGTTCCGGGGTGGACCCGGAGACCGTGAGCGTAAGGTTGATCCCGTTCGCGAAGCCGGCGTCGGAGAGCAGCTGCTTGGCCTTCGCGGTGTCGAGCGTGTAGGGCTGGAAGACGCGGGGGAAGTCGCCGAGGTTCTCCGGGAACGGGGAGCCGTACCCGGTCGCGTCCCTGATGACGCGATCGAGCGCGTCGCGGTCGACCGCCCAGTTGAGGGCCTGCCGAACCCGCACGTCGTCGAGCGGCGGATGGTTCTGGAACAGGGTGACCCAGCGAACACCCGGTGAGGGGAACGGCCGCACGAACTGCTTCAGCGAGGGATCGGCCAGGGCCGCGGCGACCTGGTTCGCGGGCACGCCCTCACCGACGAGATCCACGTCCCCATGCTGGAGCTGCAGCATCTGCAGGCTCGCGTCGACCCCCCAGTGGTACTCGACAGAGTCGATGTATGGAAGCCCCGGGTACATGTAGTCGTCGAACTTCACGAACACGGCGCGCTGGTTGGCCTCGTCGTAGCTGTCGATCTTGAATGGACCGAACCCGACCGGCGTCTGTCCGAACTTCGTGTCGCCCAGCCGTTCGACCTCCTCCTGTGGAACCGGGGCAGTGATCGGCAGGGACATAGCGTTCAGGATCGTGAAGTCGGGTTGAGAGAGCGTTACCTTCACAGTCGTCCCGTTCACGACCTCCACACCTTCTAGGGTCTTCGTCTTCTGCTTCCGCACGTCCGAGTAGCCGACGACGTTCGACAGGTAGCTCGCACCCCAGGACTTCAGGGTCGGGTCCAGCAACCGCTCCCAGGAGTACTTGAAGTCATCGGCCGTGATGACGCGACCGTTGTGGAACTTCACGTCGGGCCGCAAGGTGAACGTGAGCGTCTTGCCGTCCGAAGACACGTCGGGCATCGAGGCCGCGATGTTCGGCACCGGACCGCCGCTCGCCCCGTCGTAGGCGAGCATGCTTCCGAAGTAGACGACCTCGGTGACCACGTCCCATCCGATCAGGGTGGTGCCGCCGCCGAGGGGGGCGTCGAACGAGTCGGGAGGGTTCTCGAAGGAAACGCGCATGTTGCCGCCGTAGCTACCTCCGGAGGCCGGCTGCGGACCCGGTACGTGCTCCGAGAGCTGGACGCCTCCGCCCCCTCCGCTCGACTTGCCACCTGACGGATTGCTGTTCGACGTGCACGCGGCTAGCAGCCCGCCAGCCGCCGCTAGGGCACCGCTCTTCGCAGATAGGATCATGAACCCCCTGCGACTCATGCTTCTCGCAGATGGGATCGCTCGCCCGTTCGGATGCGTCGACATCTGGTCACCTCCGAGGATCGACGGACACGGTGTCCGTCGGCGGATCCGCTCCCGACTGCATACTCCCCAGCGGGCCCGCGCACAAGATGAAGGCGTGACCACCGGTCGCCGTCCTTGGGTCGCCGTACCTCGGTTCCGCGAGCTCGGCCATCGCTCCGAGGTGCTCGGCTGCCTCGTGCAGGCGCTCGACCAACGCGGTTCCCGGAGAGGGGTCCCAGTCTCGGCTTGTTTTCGTCATGATGGCCACCATGTTTGTCCGATCCGATAAGCCGGATCCGATAGGAGGCCCATATGCGTGTCCTGATCTCGGCCGACATGGAAGGCACAACCGGGACGACGGGATGGAAAGACGTAGAACCTGGCCAGCCGGCCTTCGAGAGGTTCCGCCGACTCCTCACGAAGGACGTGAACGCCGCCATCGAAGGTGCTTTCGAGGGTGGGGCGACAGAAGTTGTCGTGAACGAGGCGCACGATGGCATGCGGAACATCCTCATCGAGGAGCTGGACGGGCGCGCGCAGCTGATCAGCGGCCTACACAAACCGCTCGTCATGATGGCCGGCCTCGATGACTGCGACGTGGTCTTCTTCATCGCGTACCACGCGCGAGCGGGTGAACCCGGCGTCCTAGCCCATACGCTTACTGGCGACTACGTGAACGTCGAGTTGAACGGCGAGCCGGCGTCCGAAGCGCGGCTCAACGCAGTACTGGCCGGGCGATCGAACGTACCCGTGGGGCTCGTGAGTGGCGACGATGTGATCTGCGCGGAGGCCGAGAAGTTGTTCCCGGGGGTCAAGACCGCGGTCGTGAAGTACGCGATCGACAACTTCAGCGCGCGGTGTGTGTCACCGAGTGTGTCGGCAGAGCGCATCCGCGAAGCAGCGCGGCTCGCTCTGGTGGAGCGGGAGAGCCTTGCGTCCCACCGTGTCGACCCGCCCTATACCGTGCGCGTGACGCTCCGCGAGCCAGCGCAGGCAGGTGCCGTCGCGATGATCCCCGGCGTCGTCCGTGAAGGCCCGAGTACCGTTGCATTCACCTCCGACGATTTCCGCGAGGTGTACGGGGCACTCGAAGCCATGGGCACCATCGCGGGGACGGTTCAGTAATTCGCCGCGTCCGAGATCCGCGCGCGCGCAAGATCTCCGGCAGCCTGACTACGCGG
>JBGPKY010000074.1:0-11336 GCA_041486205.1 Actinomycetota bacterium | reverse complement strand
GGGCCACGCGCCGTACACGCTCGCAGACGGCGAGTGGACCGACCAGAAGCGCGAGAAGTTCGCCGACCGCGTCGTCGAAGCGATCGCTCGGTTCGCCCCCGGCCTGCAGGACCACATCACCCAGCGGCAGATCCTGATGCCGCCCGATCTCGAGCGGATCTACGGCCTCCCCCAAGGGCACATCTTCCACGGGGAGCTGTCGCTGGATCAGCTGTACCTCCTGCGTCCCGTTCCCGGCTACGCGGACTACCGGACGCCGATCAAGGACCTGTACATGTGCGGCTCGGGCGTGCACCCGGGCGGCGGGGTGTTCGGCGTTCCCGGTTACAAGGCGGCTGACGAGATGCTGCGCGACCGGAAGATGGCCAAGTTGACCTGGAAGCTGCGCGGCGCGCGCTGAGCCTGGGAACGGAGGATCAGCCGATGGCTCGCAGGCACACGCCGTACTACCACAAGTTCCTCGACGCGGGCGCCGAGCTCGGCGACCGGATCGGATTCGATGCCGCCGTCGTCTTCACGACCGTGGAGGACGAGCACCTCGCGACTCGGAGCGGTGTCGGCGTCTACGACGTCTACTACCAAGGTCCGATCGACATCAAGGGACCCGACGCGGAAGCCTTACTGCAGAAGGTTCTCGTGCGCGACGTCGCTCGCCGGCTGAACGACGGGGGAGTGCTGTACTCCTCGCTCTGCAACGAGGCGGGCGGGATGATCGACGACCTCACCTGCTACCGGCACTCGGCCGAGCACTTCTGGCTCATCGCGACCCCGGCTCGCGCCGAGACGGTGGAATCGTGGGTCCGAGAACAGGGCGCGGGGATGCGCGCCTACGTCACGAACACCATCTCGGGGTACGCCTACCTCTCGATCCAAGGGCCACGGTCGCGGGAACTGCTGTCCACGCTCACGGATGAGGACATCTCCACGGCGGCACTCCCGTATTTCCGGTTCACGAACGCGGTGGTGGCGGAGGTGCCGTCGGTCGTGTCCAGGACCGGGTACTCCGGCGAGCTCGGCTACGAGCTGTACTGCGCTCGCGACTACTCGGAGCACGTGTGGGACGCGGTGTTGTCGGCCGGCGCGGCGTTCGGGGCGAAACCCGCGGGCCTCGGCGCGCTTCGCAGCATCCGGATGGAGAAGAAATACCCCCTTTACGGCCTCGACGTGAACGACACGACGAGCCCGCTCGAGGCGAATCTCGCCTGGGCCGTCGATGTCGACAAGGACGGCTACATGGGAAGGGACGCGCTACACCGTCAACGTGACGAGGGCCTCTCGCGACTCCTCGTCGGGATCGAGTTCCCCGACCTGTCGTTCGTTCCGGCGGCCGGCGATGCCGTCTCGCTCGACTCGAAGCAGGTCGGAACGGTTACGTCGTCGGATCGCGGCTGGTTCCTGCGCAAGGGTCTCGCGATGGCGTACCTACCGTCGGGGAACGCCGGAAGGGAGGTCGTGGTGACTTCGGGTGACGGGTCCTCGGCCACCGGCGTCGTCACCGAGCGGCCGTTCTACGACCCCGACGGGGCGCGCGTCAGGACCTGATGGAGCGGAACGACAGCTACGCGCCGGTCCCGATGGCGCTGCGGAGCAGCTGTGCGAACTGCTCGACGCGTATCTGGCGCCGTTGCGGTTGATTCGGGTGGCGGTGGAAGAGGCCGGGGTCGAGCTCCTCGGTGACGAGCGCCTCCTGGAACCGGTCGGACAGCCAGTCCACCATCGAGGCCAGCATCTCGACGTCGATGTCGTCGCGAACCTCGCCGCGCTTCACGCCGAACTCGATGAAGTCGAGCGTCCCGTACGGGTCCTCCGAGACGAGGAACCGGTTGATCTCGCGTTTCAACTTGAGATCGGTTCCGTAGTTGCCGATCAGCGAAACGCGGTAGGGGATCCAATCGTCTTGGACCAAGTGCTCGGTCCGCTCGAGCCAGTAGTCGAGCGTCCGCCAGAAGCCGTTCTCCACGATCTCCGGCGGCGCGTCGAGCCACGCCGGCAGCGAAGCAACAGCCTTCTTGTAAGCGGCGAAGAACAGCCCGGCCTTGCTGCCGAAATGCTGGAAGATCGAACCTTTGGCGATGGCGAGCTCGGTCGCGATGTCTTCGACGCGGGCTCCCTGGTAGCCCTGCTCCGCGAAATGGCGCATGGCAGCCTCGACGATCTTCTCGCGCTTGGCCTCCGATCGCGGACCTCCTGTTGGCGACCTCAGGTCGCTCTGCATGGTTCTAGTCCTCCTCGACCACTGGCTCGGCGCGGCGCTTGGCCATGTAGGCCTGCAGCTCCTCGTCGATGGCGGGGTCGAGTCCGGGATCCTCGTAGGAGTCGAGCAGCTTCTTCCAGACGACGTTCGCCTGCTGCTCGGTCGTCGGTGAGCCCGCCGCCTCCCACGTCGAGAAGTCGTTCGTGAGGAACATAGGGCTCATGTGCAGCCACTCCTTGAAGTGCACCATCGTGTGCTCGGCCTCGAGGAACATCCCGCCCGGCCCCATCGCTCGGATCGTGTCCAGCGCCAGCTCCTCTTGGCTGAACCCGATGCCCTGGGTGAGCCGCTTGAACATCTCGAGCAGCTCGACGTCCAGCGCGAACTTCTCGAACGATGCGGTCAGGCCGCCCTCGAGCCACCCGGCCGCGTGCAGCACGAAGTCGGTGCCTGCGAGCAGCGTCGCCCACAGCATGTTCTGCGTCTCGGCTGCCGCTTGGGCGTCGACGGCGTTGGACGAGGCGAGCCCTCCGCCGCCACGGAACGGCAGGTCGTAGCGCCGCGCGAGCTGCGCGCCAGCGAGCACCGCGAACACCGACTCCGGCGTTCCGAACGCAGGGGCACCGGTCCGCATGTCTAGGGCGGTGAAGAAGGACCCGTACATGCACGGAACTCCGGGCCGGACGGCCTGCGCCAGCGCGACACCCGATAGCGCCTCGGCGACCTGGATGGTGAGCGCGCCGGAGAGGCTTACCGGCGACGTTCCTCCCGCGAGCAGGAACGGCGTCACGACGATCGGCTGATTCGCCTCGGCCCACGTGACCAGCGCGTCGGTCATGCGGAAGTCCCAGATCAAGGGGCTGTTCGGGTTGACGATGCCCATGATGGCGGGCTCCTGCTCGATCGCCTCGCGGCCGCCGTGCAGGATCGACGCCATCTCGATCGCGTCCCGTGCCTTCGGGCCGCTCGTTCCGTAGCACGTGTATGGCTTGTCGGACCAGCGGATCACCGAGTAGTCGCAGTCCATGTGTCGCGTGATGACGTTCAGGTCCTGTGGCTCGACGGCGCCGCTCTGTACCGCGTTCAAGACGCCTGCCGCTTGCGTGAGCTTCACCAGCGTGTCGTGATCTTGGAGGCGGCCGCTTCGGCGCCCTTCGTCGAGATCGCTCGCGAACGGCGGCCCGCCGACGTTCGTCCACACCGGCACACCTTCGCCGATCGTGACCGAGCGCTCGGGGTTGCGCGCCCGCAAGCGGAACGACGCCGGCGCTTTCGCGACCATCTCGCGAACGAACGCCCGGTCCCAGTACACGCGGGCGCCGTCCACCTTCTGACCCTGCTTCTCGAGGATTGCGCGAGCGTCGTCCAGCAGAACGTCGGTGCCGACCTCCTCGAGGATCGTCATCGACTGTTCGTCGATCGTCTCGAGCTGCTCCTCCGAGAGAACCTTCGGGGCCGTCTCACGCGTGAACATCGTTCGTCTCCTCCATCAGGTGGGTCAGCAGGGCGTCGAGGGGTTCGATGCCGAGGTCGTGGATCTCGATGGGAACGTCCATCCACGCGGCGATCTCGCGTGCCTTCGTTTCGCGCTCGACGTCCGGGTGCTGTCGCACGAACAGGATGCGCTCGAGGTTGCCGAAGTAGGTCTCTTTCAGCCATGGGAATCGGTCGAGCCCAAGACCCCCGACGACGGCGCGCTCCCAGTTCGTCACGAGCCAGTCGGTCAGGAAGTAGATGCCAGGCTCCTGCGCGAAGCGCTCGTAGAGCGCTCCCGAGTACCACTCGAAACAGTGGACGCCGGCGGGACGCACGGCCGGGTAGCGCTCTAGAACCCTGTCGAGCCGTCCGCCGGTCCCGCAGTCGCCGTAGACGACGATCACGCGCTCGTACCGCGGGACGAGGTCCATCAGTTTCGCTTCGACCGCCGGTGCGATGTCGAGCGGAGTCATGTGCAGGTCCGAGGAGATGCCGTGCACGTCGGCGTTCCAGCCGTGACGTTCGACGAGGGTTGCCGTGTCGAGAGCGACCGCACCGCAGGCAAGGAAGGCGACCGGCGCGCCGGTGGCCGTCATGCCGTCACCGCTTCGAGCGAGGGGAACGCGAGGTTGCTTATGAACCGGTCGTTGAAGTCGGCCGCACCCGACAGCTCGATGTACTCGACGAACCTCGGCAGCTCGAACGCGATCTCGCGCTCGCGGAACGACATCAGTGCCATCTTCGCGCCCTCGCTCGCGGTATTGCCGACCGCCTTGATGCGCTCGACGGGGACGGGCGGAACGAGACCTACTACCCGGGCGCTCTCGGGGTTGATGTAGGTGCCGAACGAGCCCGCGAGCATCACCTCTTCGATGTCTGCCGGCCGTATGCCGAGCGTGTTCATGGCCACCTCGATGCCCGTTGCGATCGCGCCTTTCGCGGACTGCAGCTCGCGGATGTCGAGCTGCGTCAGCAGCACCTGGTCAGTGAGTGAGAACGCGCGGATGCCGTCGCGATCAACGAGGTTGGCGGCGAGAGGGTGACCGGCCGCGACGGCCTCCTCGTGCGAGAGCAGGATCCCGTTCTCTCGCAACAGTCCTGAGAGACGGAGCTGCGCGACGACGTCGACCAGCCCCGAACCGCAGATGCCGCGCGGTTCGACGTCGCCGCCGATCACCTGGAGACGCACCTCGTCGTCGAGCACCACGCCCTCGATCGCGCCCTCGGACGCGCGCATGCCGTGGACGATCTGACCGCCCTCGAACGCCGGCCCTGCCGGCGCCGCGGTCGCGACCACGCGGTCGGCCGAGCCGAGCGCGATCTCGCCGTTCGTACCGACGTCCACGAGCAAGCGGAGCCGGTCCTCGCGCGCGAGCCCGGTGGCGACGATGTCGGCAACGATGTCCGCGCCCACGTACGCCCCGATCGAAGGGAAGCACACGACGCGCCCTTCCGGATGGATCGCGATCCGAACATCCGACGCGCGCAGGTCGAGCGGCTCGAGGAACGTCGCGACGAACGGCGAGAGCGCGATCGAACGGGGGTCGACGCCGAGCAGCAGGTGCAGCATCGTCGCGTTCCCGGCGATCACCGTTTCGTACACGAGGTCGCTCGACACGCCGGCCTTCGCGCACACGCTCTCGATCAGGCCGTTCACGGTGGCGAGGGCGGCGTCGCGCAGGTCGTCGATCGCCCGCTCGCCGGTCATCGCGTGGCCCATCCGAGCGATGACGTCCGCACCGAACGGAGCCTGTCGGTTGAGCGTCGACTCCACGGCCTCGGCGGCTCCACTGCGCAGGTTCACGAGGGTGGCGACCACCGTGGTCGTCCCGATGTCGACCGAGACCCCGTGCATCTGCTCGCGCGTGTCGCCGGCCTCGACGTCGACGAGGTGGTCGCCGACCACCGTCGCGGTGATCTTGGTTCGGTCGTCCGCCACAGCGTTCGCGACCTTCGGGAACAGCGGGGGACCGTACGAGACCTCGAGACCTTCTACCTCCAGGGCGTCTTTCACCCGCTGAACGTGACTCCGCGCATCCTCCAGCGTCGGCGGGGCGAGTTCCAGCAGGAGCTTCTGGACGTTCGGCTCCAGCAGGACGAATCTCCCCACCCCCATGGTCGCGGCCTTAGGCGTGTGCATCAGTCGTGGGACCTCGCACTGCCCGCCGTCGTCCGAAACCTCGTGCTGGCAGGACAGGCGCCAGCCGTCGGCGACCTCGGTCTGCGTGAGATGGCGGTGGTCTGCGGGCGTCGGCTCGGGTGCCCTGGTCACCACACGGACCTTGCACTTGCCGCACGTACCCCGGCCCGCGCAGGTCGACTCGATCGGCAGGCCCGCCCAGTGCGCAGCGTTGAAGAGGGTCGTTCCCTCGGGGACACGGGCGACCGTTCCGCTCGGCAGGTACGTGACCTGGAGCTTCCTCACGGGCTCACCCCGCCTGCGAAGCGGCGACTTCCGCGCGGTGCGACTGGATCCAGGCCATGGCGAACGCGTCGCGGTTCAGCAAGACGTCGGTTGCGAGGACGGCCTTGCGCACCGGCTCGTGGAGCGGGTTCGTGATGGACGCGTTCATCCCGGCGAGGATCGCCATCGGCATGAACGCCGCGTCGATCCTCTGCCGGTCGGGGAGGCCGAACGACATGTTCGATGCGCCGCATGAGAGCTGAACCCCGAGCTCTTCGCGAACGAGACGGATCGTGTCGAACACCACCCGGGCGGCCGAACCGTCGGCGCCGATAGGCATCGCAAGCGGATCGATGATGACGTCCTCGCGGGCGATGCCGTGATCCATCGCGGCCTCGACGATCTTCCGCGCGGCAGCCAGACGTACGTGAGGGTCCATCGAGATGCCGGCCTCGTCGTTCGCCATCCCGATGACGGCCGCGCCGTATTTCTTCACGAGCGGGAGCAGTCGCTCGAGCGAGCCGTCTTCGGCCGTCACGGAGTTCACGAGCGCCTTGCCCTGGAAAGCGGGCAGCGCGGCCTCGAGCGCCGACGGTGTCGAGGAGTCGATGCACAGGGGGACGTCCACGACCTCGGAGACGATCCGCACGATCTGCGTGAGCATCGCGGCTTCGTCGAACCCAGGAACGCCGGCGTTCACGTCGAGCACGCGTGCGCCCGCCTCGACCTGCGCGACGGCGTCACCTCGCACGATGTCCATGTTCCCGGCCGTGATCTCTTCTGCCAGCTTCTTGCGGCCGGTGGGGTTGATGCGCTCGCCGATCACGACGAAGGGGTGCTCGTCGTCGATCACCACGCGTCCGCCGCGCGATTCGAGGAACGTTTCGCCGGCGCTCACTGCGACAACCCCAGCAACTTGCGGGCGATCTCCACTGCCTCCGGCGCGTTGTTCGCATAGCCGTCGGCTCCGATCTTGTCGGCCCACTCCGGCGTGACCGGCGCGCCACCCACCATCACCTTCACCTTGTCTCGCAAGCCCTCCCTCTCGAGCACCCTGATGACGGTCTCCTGATAAGGCACAGTCGTGGTGAGGAGCGCTGAGAGTCCGATGATGTGCGGGTCCAGCTCGCGGATCTTGCCGACGATCGTGTCCGCCGAGACGTCTTTGCCGAGGTCGGTGACCTCGAACCCGGAGGTTCGAAGCATCGCGCCGACCATGTTCTTGCCGAGATCGTGCAGATCCCCCTTCACGGTCGCAAGCAGGACGATGTGGCCGCGGTCGTCGCCCGGCCGGCGCTGAGCGAGCAGCGCGGGCTCCACCAGCTCGTTGCATATCTTGAAGATGGACGCGGAAGCGACCACCTCAGGCAGGAACACCTCACCTCGCTTCCACAGCTCCCCGAGCTCGAACATGGCCTTGGCCATCGACGCTTGGAGGATCATCTTCGGGTCGGTCTCGGCGTCGAGCAGCCGGTGGGTTGCCTCGAGCGCCGTGTTGCGCTCGGCCTTGATCAGCGCGTTCTTCAGCACTTCGAGGTCTTCTTCCAAGGCCGGTCCTTCCCGATGTTCCAGCCCTGACCGGAGGTCACGGTCCCAGGCCCCAGTTCCGAAGCACATGATAGGGACCCCAGGTCATCCTTGGAATAGGCAACCGTCGTCGGGTCGTGACCGCGGGTCACCACCACGGTGGAGCTGAGCTAAGTCGGTGGCCCCCCAGCTAGTTGCGGAGGCGTGCCACCAGCTCGTCGTGCAGGAGCCCGTTCGAGCTGAGGACGCTCCCACCGTGCTCCAAAGGGCCGCCTGCGAACGTCGTCACCTTGCCGCCGGCCTCGCGGAGCACGACCTCCAGCGCGGCCCAGTCCCAGGTCGCTAACTCGACCTCGAGCATCACATCGGCGGAGCCACGGGCGACCAGCATGTGACCCCAGAAGTCGCCGAACCCGCGGCTGCGGCGGGCCTCCGACACGAGCCTGGCGAAGGGTTCGCGGTAGGACGCCTCGAGCCAATCCTCGACGCTCGCGTAGACGATGAAAGCTCGCTGCACCCGGTCGCAGCGCGAGACATGGATCGGCGTCCCGTTCAGACGCGCGCCGGTGCCCGTCGCGGCCTCGTATCGCTCGCCGAGAGCCGGCGCGTTCACCACGCCCACGACCGGTTCGCCATCGATCGCGAGCGCGATGAGGGTCGCCCACACCTGGACGCCGTCAGCGAAGTTCTTCGTCCCGTCGATCGGGTCGACGATCCAGCGGCGAGCGCCTTGGCCTTGGAGACCGCTCTCTTCCCCGAGGACGGCATCGCCTGGGAACCGTTCTTTCACGGCCTCGCGGATCATGGCCTCGATCGCCAGATCGGCCTCGGTGACTGGGGAGCTATCGGGCTTGATACGCACCGTGAAGTCGCCTCCGAAGAACGACATCCCGATCCGCCCGGCCTCCTCGGCCAGCTCCGTGGCGAAGGCCAGCTCTGCTTCGAACACGCGCGCACGATACAACGCTCGAAGGGGTCGGTGGACGGCGTTTCCGCTACGCTCGATGGCCCTATGCAGACGACTATCGAATCCACCGACAAGCACAAGGTCAAGCTCACGGTCGAGGTACCGTCGGAGGAGTTCGGCAAGGATCTGGACCGGGCCTATCGGAAGATCTCGCAGCAGGTGAAGATCCCGGGCTTCCGCAAAGGGAAGGTGCCCAGACGGATCATCGACGCGCAGATCGGTCGCGACGCAGTGATCGGTGAGTTCCTGGAGGATGCCGTTCCCGCCTACTACAGGGAAGCTGTGAAGGAGCACGAGCTCGCCCCGATCACCGACCCAGACATCTCGCTCGAACAGGTCGAGGAGGGCAAGCCACTCGTTTTCACCGCGACGGTAGAGGTTCGTCCCCGACTCACGCTCGAGGAGTACAAGGGCTTGCGCGTCGAAAGACCGTCGATGGAGGTCTCGGACCGCGAGGTCGACGGGTTGGTTGACCGTCTGCGCGAACGGTTCGCGGAGCTCGAGACGATCGGCCGACCGGCCAAGCGGGGCGACTATGTCGTCGTGGACCTGCGCGCCCACGTTCACAACGAGGAGATCCCAGAGGCCACTCGGCCCAACTACCTCTACGAGATCGGCTCCGCCGAGTTCGGGCCGAAGCTCGACGAGGAGCTCGAGGGGAAACGCTCGGGCGAGATCCTCAAGTTCAACGAGACCCTGCACGAGCGCTTCGGTGATCAGGCGGGGAAGGAGGTGTCGTTCCAGGCTCTCATCAAAGAGGTCAAGGGGAAGAATCTCCCGAAGGTCGACGACGAGTTCGCGAAGACCGCTTCGGAGTTCGATACGCTCGCGGAGCTCCGGGCGGACCTACGGAGCAAGATGTCGGAACAGAAGGAGCACGAAGCCGACGCCGCCGTCCGCGACCGCGTGCTGCAGACGATGATCGAGCGGGTCGATGTCGACCTTCCCGAGACGCTCGTCGACCACGAGACCGAGCATCGCGTGCGGTCCGCGAACGAACGCGCGCAGCGAGCAGGCGTGACACTGGAAGAAGCGCTCGGTGCGCAAGGCTGGGATGAGCTTCGGTTCCGAAGCGACGCGCGCTCGCATGCGATCCGGGCGATCGAGGCCGACCTGATCCTCGAAGCCGTCGCACGGCAGGAGGACATCCAGGTCACGGCGGAGGAGATCGGCGCCGAGATCGCCGCCCTCGCCGCGGCGCTCGGCCGCGATCCGAAGGAGGTCGCCAAGACCCTCGAGCGCTCCGGTCAAGTCGTATCAGTAGCCGGTGATATCATCCGCACGAAGGCGCTCGACCTGCTCGTCGAGCACGCAGACGTATTTCCGGAGGGCGAGCGCCCCAGCGCTGGCGAGGCCATCGAGGCTCCCGCCGAGGAAGCGTCCGAGCCTTCCGAACGACAGCCGGAGGAAGAGAGATGAACGAGATGAACGACTACCTCGTTCCCGTCGTAGTCGAGCAGACCAGTCGAGGCGAGCGTTCGTTCGACATCTACTCGCGACTGCTGAAGGAGCGCATCGTGTTCCTCGGCACGCCGATCGACGACACGGTCGGGAACCTGATCATGGCCCAGCTGCTCCACCTCGAAAGCGAAGATCCCGACAAGGACATCAGCCTGTATATCAACTCGCCCGGCGGCGTCATCACGTCGCTGTTCGCCATCTACGACACGATGAACTTCATCAAGTGCGACGTCTCGACCATCGTGATGGGACAGGCGGCGTCGGCGGCGGCCGTGCTTGCCCTTGCCGGTGCGAAGGGCAAGAGGTTCGCGCTGCCGCATGCGCGCATCTTGCTGCACCAGCCTCACGGCGGCGCCGAGGGCCAGGCGGTCGACATCGAGATCATGGCCCGCGAGATCACACGGAACCGAGTCATGCTGGAGGAGATCATCTCCAAGCACACCGGCCAGCCGCTCGAGCGCGTCGCCAAGGACACCGATCGCGACTTCATCCTCACTGCCGATCAGGCCCTGGAATACGGGTGCATCGACGAGATCATCACCAGCCGCGGAATCACGCCCGAACTTGCAGCGGCGGCATCCAGCGTCTCGTAGAATCAGGGTCCAGAAGGCCGGGTGATCGACCCGGCCATTCGGTTCAGGGGGCGAACGGGTGGCGAAGTTCGGTGACTCGGACCTGCTGAAGTGCTCCTTCTGCGGGAAGAGCCAGAAGCAGGTCAAGAAGCTCATCGCGGGCCCCGGCGTCTACATCTGCGACGAGTGCATAGACCTCTGCAACGAGATCATCGAGGAGGAGCTCTCCGACAGCTCCGAGCTGAAGCTCGAGGAGCTCCCGAAGCCACGGGAGATCTTCGGCTTCCTCGACGACTACGTGATCGGGCAGGATCCCGCGAAGAAGGTCCTCTCGGTCGCCGTGTACAACCACTACAAGCGCATCCAGGTCGGCACCAAGGACCCTGAGGTCGAGCTCCAGAAATCGAACATCATGATCCTGGGCCCGACCGGCTGTGGGAAGACGCTTCTCGCGCAGACGCTCGCGCGCATGCTGAACGTGCCGTTCGCCATCGCCGACGCGACGGCGCTGACTGAAGCCGGCTACGTCGGCGAGGACGTCGAGAACATCCTCCTCAAGCTGATCCAGGCCGCCGACTACGACGTGAAGAAGGCAGAGAACGGGATCATCTACATCGACGAGGTCGACAAGATCGCGCGCAAGTCCGAGAACCCCTCCATCACGCGCGACGTGAGCGGTGAGGGGGTTCAGCAAGCGCTGTTGAAGATCCTCGAGGGGACCACGGCCTCGGTCCC
>JBGPKY010000073.1:0-11408 GCA_041486205.1 Actinomycetota bacterium | reverse complement strand
CTGTCCGCGCCCATCGTGATCGGCCGCGACCACCTGGACAGCGGAAGCGTCGCCTCGCCCTATCGCGAGACCGAGGCGATGAAGGACGGCAGCGACGCGATCGCCGACTGGCCGATCCTGAACGCGCTGGTGAACACCGCGGCCGGGGCGCATTGGGTGAGCGTGCATCACGGCGGTGGCGTCGGCATCGGCTACTCGATCCACGCGGGCATGGTCGTGGTCGCCGACGGAACCGAGAACGCGGCAGCCAGGCTCGAACGCGTCCTGACGAGTGATCCGGGGATGGGCGTCGTGCGTCACGCCGACGCCGGGTACCAAGAAGCCCTGGACGTTGCGGCAGAACGAGGCGTCCGCCTCCCCTGGCGCGAGTGAGCGTCGTAGTGGTAACGCTGGGGGAGAAGCTGACGCTGGCCGAGGTCGTCGCGGTGGCCCGCGGTGGGTCGGTGAGGTTGTCGCCGGCCTCCATCGACCGCATGCGCGCGGCCCGCGCCGTGGTCGAAGCCAAGGTCGCGGAGGGCGAGACCGTCTACGGTGTCACGACAGGGTTCGGCTCGCTCGCGAACGTTCGCATCTCCCCGGAGCAGGTCGAGCAGCTCCAGTATTCGATCCTGCGCTCCCACGCGACCGCGGTCGGGCGCCCGCTCTCGCGCGAGGAGGCCAGGGCGATGCTGGCCCTTCGGGCGCACGTGCTTGCGCTCGGGCATTCCGGCGTCCGGGTCGAGCTCGTCGAGCGGATGGTCGAGATGCTGAACCGTGACCTCGTACCCGTGGTGCCCGAGCAGGGCTCACTGGGCGCGTCCGGCGACCTCGCGCCGCTGGCTCACCTCGCGCTGCCGTTGATCGGTGGCGGTGAGCTGCTGACGCCCGATGGAGGTCGCCGGCCGGCCGCCGAGGCGATGTTGGCTGAGGGATTAGAACCTCTTGCGCTGCAGGCGAAAGAAGGGCTGTCCCTCGTGAACGGCACGCAGGGGATGCTCGCCGTCGGGATACTCGCCGCCGCCCGCGTCGCCGGCCTGGCGAAGACCGCCGACGTCGTCGCGGCGATGACGATCGAGGCGGCGCTCGGCACGGATGCGCCGTTCGACGAGCGGCTCATGGTCCTCCGTCCGCACGGAGGGCAGGCAGCGTCGGCATCGAACCTCCGGCGCCTGCTCGCCGGTAGCGACGTCCTCTCATCGCATCGCGAGAGCGAGCATCTCGTCCAAGACGCGTACTCGCTGCGTTGCGCGCCGCAGGTGCACGGCGCCACCCGCGAGATGCTCCGGTTCGCCGAGGGCATCTTGGAAGTGGAAGCTGGCTCGGTCTCGGACAATCCGATCGTCCTTTCCAAGTCGAACGAGATCCTCTCCGGAGGGAACTTCCACGGGCAGCCCGTCGCGGTCGCACTCGACGCGCTCGCTGTGGCGACGGTCCCGCTCGCTAGTATCAGCGAGCGCCGTCTGTACCGGCTTCTGGACCCGACCCTCAACAACGGCCTTCCCGCGTTCCTGGTCGGGTCGAGCGGATTGAACTCAGGCTTCATGCTGGCGCAGTACACGGCGGCCTCGCTCGTGTCGGAGTCGAAATCCCTGGCGCACCCCGCGTCGGTCGACTCGATCACGTCCTCCGCGGGCCAGGAGGACCACGTGAGCATGGGCATGATCGCGGCCCGCCACGCTCGAGATGTCGTCGCGAACGCCGAGGTCGTCCTGGCACTGGAAGCCATGGCCGCCGCGCAAGCCCTAGACCTTCGGGCTCCCCTCCTGCCGGCCCCGGGAACGAAGGCCGCCCGCGCGGTCATCCGTGATGCCGTTCCGCATCTGGACGCCGACCGCGAGCTCGGCCACGACATCGACGCGACCGTCGGGATGGTTCGCGCGGGATCCATCTCCGCCGCCGCGGAACGGGCGATCGGTCCGCTCGACTGAACCTCAGTGGTAGACGATCACCCGCGTGCCGATCGGCGCGTGGCCGTATACCCATTTCGCGTTCCAGAAGGGGATCCGAACGCACCCGTGGCTTGCGGCGTAGGTCGGGACCTCGGGGTAGCCGTGGAGGGCCCGCAGCCCGTCGAAGTAGCTCGGGTAGTACAGGCCGCCTGCCGTGGTCCCGGCGACCTTTCGGTACACGCGGAACGAGCCGTCGTGGGTCGGCGTGCTCGGCTTCCCGGTCGAGACGTGAAGGATGCTCGTGACCTTGCCGTCTTCCACGGAGTAGAGGACCTGACGGCTCTGGTCGACCTCGAAGTGGAACTGCCGGGCGTCGAGGCGCGGATGCGGGACCTTCGGGTCGGCAAGCGCACGCCAGACCGCGGCGTTCACCGTGAACACGCGCTGCATCCCCTGCTCCTTCCGGAAAGCCACGACCGCATCGGCGGTCCGGAAGTCGTACATCCTGTCGACACCTGTGAGCCGGTAGTGGAGCGCGACGAGTCGGCGCTCGAGGAGCCACACGAAGATGCCGCTCGATCCCTCACGCAGGGACGGAAGCGTCGGCGAAGCTGGGCCGGCGAGGGACGACCCCGCCAGATGGTCGGCGTCCGCGAACGATGTCCGAGCGCGGTAGACGCCGGGCGCGTCGATCGGGAAAGTCGTCTCGTACGCGCCCCCGGAGGCCATCACCGGATGCCGGGTCGCTACCACCTCACCTTGGAGGAGGAGGTTGACCGCGACCCGCGCGCCCGGATGCGGCGGCGACACTCGGCCGCGAACCGTCGCCGCAGCGAACAAGCGGACCCCGCTCAGGTGCGCCGTGGTGATCGCGCGCACGCCGATGTGGATAGGATCGCTGACGGCCGTGTTCGTGGCGGCGTGAACATCGAGCGAGGCTTCAGGCGTCAGCTCGAAGGAGAACGAGCCGGTCGCGTCGGTGCTGTCGGTTGCCAGGACGGCGTCGGATCCATCGAGGATCTCGACCGACTCGCCCGCGGCGGCCGGGTCGATCGAGCCGGAGAGCGTGAGCGACTCGCCGAACGTGGCCTTCGTCGACGAAGCGGCCAGGGTCACAGTGGGAGTTGTCGCCTGCGCCGCTTGCACCGCAAGGCTCACGAGCAGCAGGGCGGTGACCGCCGCGATAGGCAGCTTCCTCATCGACCCCCTACCCGTCGTCCGCTGATATACGTGTGCAGCACCGGGTCATGCCCGGGTCGGTACGGTACCTGCCGGAAGGCTTCGCCTTCCAGCACGACGAAGTCAGCCCTCTTGCCGACCTCCAGCGTACCCAAGCGATCCGCCAGACCGAGGACCGCCGCGGCGTTCAGGGTCGAGGCGGTGAGCGCCTCGTTCGGCGTCAAGCCGTACAGGGTGCATCCCATCGCGATCACCTCGGCCATCGACAGGACGGGCGAGGTTCCCGGGTTGAAGTCGGTCGCGATCGCGACTGCCGCGCCGGCGGTAACCATCGCGCGCGCCGACGGGGGTGTGGCCCTGATGAAGAACGTCGAAGTCGGCAGGAGCACCCCGACCGTTCGACCAGATCCGAGCGCAGCGATCCCGTCGGCGCTCACGTTGTTCAAGTGATCCGCGCTGCGGGCGCCGAGCGCGACCGCCGCCTCCGCAGCACCTGACGCGCCGAGTTGGTCGGCGTGGCAGCGAAGCGGCAGTTCGTTCGCCGTCGCCGCCTCCGCCACCACGCGCAGGTCCTCGAGCGTGAACGCGATGTCTTCCACGTAGATGTCGACGGCGTCGGCCAACCCTTCGGCGGCGGCCGCGGGGATCAGCTCTTCGCATGCCGAGCGAACCCAATCGACCCGTTCCATCCCCTTAGGGACCGCGTGGCACGCGAGCAGCGTTACGGTGCAGGTCTGTGGCGCTTCCTCCGCAAGCCGGCGCGCCAGTCGCGCTTGTCGCAGCTCGGCTTCGACCGACAGGCCGTAGCCGGTCTTCAGCTCGAGGGCGGTCGTTCCGAGGTCTGCCATCTCTTGCAGAAGCGGCCGGCAGAAGGCGAGCACATCGTCGTCGGAGGCTTCGTTCAGCATCCGCGAGCTCCGGTAGATGCCTCCCTCGCCGTGGAGGTCCCGGTAGCTCGCCCCGGCCAGGCGGGCCTCGAACTCGTCGGCCCGCCATCCGAAGAACGGCAGGTGAGTATGGCAATCGACGAACCCCGGCACGACGGTCGCCCTCTCGAAGACGGCAGGGTTCGAGAGGCCTCGCGCCGGCCCGACGTAGGTGATGAGGCCATCCTCCCAAGCGAGTCCCGCATCGCCGACAACGCTCGGCGTTCCGGCGTCCGAGCCGCCGAGCGCGGCGGACCCGACGGCGGTGACCAGGGTCGTGGAGACGAGGGAGCCGCTCGCGTCGTTGGGCATCCGGTCCATCGAAGAGGAGTTTCTACCCGAATTCAAGTAGGCGCAGGCACGGTCGATGCCTGTAGGGGTGATTCCAGCGTGATGAGAGGCTCTCGCGGCGAGGCTCGAAAGGGTCTCGATCGGATCGTGGCCGACGGGCTGCCGGCGGTGTCGATCGGCGTGGCCGCGCTCGGGGTGGGCGTTGCGCTGAGCGATTGGGTCGTGCTGCCCCGCGAGCTGGCTCCGTTCATGTCAGCGCTCGCCCTCGCCAGCTCAGCCTGGTTCGTAGTGCTCTTCCTGCAGTTCCGTCGCCGCCCGCCGGATCCGCGGCGGGCGAACGCCATCGCCGGAGGGATGGCGCTGCTCGTCGCGGCGAACGTCCTGACCCGGCTCGCGCTTTCCGGAGAGCCGGACCAGACCACCAACCTTCTGCTCTTCTCGGTCGGCATCAGCGTGGTGTTCCTGTCGTGGCGTTGGCTCCTCGGGATCCTTGCGGTCGCCGTCACGGGGTGGACCCTCGTGGCCGTCGCTAACGCGGGGCGTGAGTGGGTGCATTTCGGCATCGCCCTGGCGGTTGCCGTTGGCCTGGCCGTCGTCTTGCATGCGACTCGGCTCCGCTCGCTCATGCGCGAGGACGAGGAGCGCCGCCGGTTCCAGGGTCTGATCGAGCACGCGCTCGACATCATCACGGTCTTCGACGGGCAAGCGGTGATCCGGTATCAGAGCCCGTCGGTGGAACGCGTGCTCGGCTGGAGTCCGGAGGAGCTCGTCGGCAGGTCCGTCTTCGACTTCGTGCAACCCGACGCCGCCGCGGGTATCGCTCGTGTGATGACCGAGCGCGCAGAGATGCCAGGAGCCTCCGACCCGATCGAGCTCCGCATCCGGCACAAGGACGGTTCGTGGCGGGTCTTGGAGGCCGTCGCGAACAACCGGCTGGACGACCCGGCCGTGAGAGGCGTCGTAATCAACTCCCGCGACGTCACCGACCGGAAGGACGCCGAGGAGCATGTGCGCTCCGCCGAGGAGCGATACCGGACGCTCGTCGAGCAGATCCCGGCCGTGACCTATGTGTGGAAGCCACACGGGCTGGGGGCCAACGAATGGTTCTACACGAGCCCACAGATACGATCGCTCCTCGGCTACTCGCCCGAGGAATGGAACTCGGACGACGACTTCTGGACGACGCGGCTGCACCCGGACGATCGTGAGCGCGTGATCCGGGAGACGGAGCTTGCAGAGGCGACGGGGAAGACCTTCCAGATGGAGTACCGCTACCTCCGCAAGGACGGGAGTGTGGTGTGGGTGAGCGACGAGGCCGTGGTCTTGTCCACCGACGAGGCCGGACGCCCAACCCTCTTCCAGGGAATGATGTTCGACATCACGGATCGCAAGCTGGAGGAGGAGGAGCTCGTGAAGGGCCGGCTCCAGCTCGAGGAAGCACAGCACATCGCGCGTATGGGCAGCTGGGACCTCGAACTCGTGACGGGGAGGGCCACCTGGTCGAGGGAGCTCTTCCGGATCTACGGCTTGGATCCCACGCAGGTCGAGGCGAGCTACGAGGTGTTCCTCGGCCTGGTTCATCCCGAGGACCGCGAGATGGTCGATCGCATCCATCAAGCCGCCTACCGGGACCATCGGCGGTTCGGCTTCGACCACCGGATCGTACGGCCCGACGGGGAGGTCCGCCTGGTTTGCCGCGAGGGGCATGTGGTCCTGAACGCCTCCGGCACGGCGGTTCGCGCTGTGGGAACGACCCAAGACGTGACCGAGCACCGTGCAGCAGAGAAGCGACTTCGCGATGCCGAAGAGCGCTACCGGACGCTCGTCGAGACGATCCCGGCGATGCTGTACGTGACGACTGCGAGCGGGGAATTGCGAGACATCTACTTGAGTCCTCAGGTCGAGTCGCTGCTCGGGATCACGTTCGATCAGTTCCAGTCGCAGGGGAGAAGCTGGTCCGACTTCGTGCACCCGGACGATCGAGAGCAGCTCGGATGGGAGTCGAGGGAGTTCATCGGATCCGGAGGCGCGCGGTTCGCGCTCACCGAGTACCGTCTTCTGCCTCCCGACGGTAGGGTCATCTGGGTCCAGGACCGCGCGGCGTTGCTCCAAGACGATTCCGGAGAGCCGCAGTTCACCCAGGGCCTCGTCTTCGATGTCACCGCGCAGAAGGAAGTCGAGAACCTGCTCCGCGAATCTGAGGCCGCGATGGAGCGCAGCCTCGAGGTCTTGCAGCGCACGGACGACCAACGCCGAAGGCTCATGGCGCGGGTCCTCTCGAGTGAGGAAGAGGATCGCGAACGCATGGCCGTGGGTATCGAGGACGGATCGATCCAGCATATGGCGGCGGTCGGCATGCGCCTTGAGACGTTGAAGCGCGCGCTGTCCGACGAGCAGCAGCTCGGCGCCCTCGACCAACTCGGGCGCTCCGTCGATCAAGCTCTAGGCCGATTGAAGCACCTTCTAGCGGAGCTTCGCCCGCGCGCCTTGGAGACCGACGGGCTCGCCGCCGCGCTCAACCTTTACCTGGGCGAGGCGGGTTCGGATGCCGGATTCGAGGCGAGCCTCGACGACCGGTTGACGAGCGAGCCCGACCTGGAGGTCCGAACTACCGCATATCGCATCGCACACGAAGCGCTGAGGAACGTCCGTCTTCACGCCAAGGCTCGGCGGGTCGATGTGTCTCTGGAGGAACGGGACGGCGGGGTTGCCGCGCGGATAACCGATGACGGGAAGGGGTTCGACTCCGAGACCGGGGCGGGAGGAGAAGGTGTCGGGCTCGTCTCCATGCGGGAAAGGGCCGAACTCGCAGGAGGGTGGCTGCGGGTGAGGAGCAAGCCGGGCTCCGGCACTTCCGTTGAGTTCTGGCTCCCCGGCGGAGCTGAGGCATCGCGCTCGTAGACTGCCCAGCGTGAGCGGCGGCGGGAGCCTCGGTTTCCGAGACATCCTCCGGATCCGGGAGATCCGGGCCGCCATGGTTGGAACGTTCGTGATCATGCTCGGCTTCGGCATCCTCTCCCCGGTCCTGCCGAGATACGCGAGATCCTTCGGCGTCGGCTACGACGCCGTAGGCGTGCTGATCGCTTCGTTCTCGCTCACGCGGCTCGTGTTCGATCCGTTCACCGGACGCATCGTCGACCGGTTCGGCGAGCGGGTGGTTGTCACGGCCGGAGCGGTGGTGGTCGGGGTCTCGTCGGCCCTTGCCGCGTTCGCTCCTTCGTTCCTGCTCCTCGTCGTCTTCCGCGCAGCCGGAGGCGCGGGCTCGGCGGTGTTCTTCGCAGCCCTGCTCTCGTACCTGCTGCGGACGGTGCCGAAGGACCGCGTCGGGCGCGTGATGAGCGTCTACTACGGCTCCTTCAACGTCGGCATCATCGCGGGACAACCCTTCGGAGGGCTCTTCGCGAAGTGGTTCGGCCTGGCGAGCCCGCTTTGGATCTACGCGATCGCCTGCGTCGTCTCCGCGGTTGTGTTCTGGCAGACGATCCGAACGCCGGCGCGGCAGCCGAGCCTGGTGCGCCATCAGCGGCTCCGCTCGCTTCCGTGGGACCGGCCGTTCGTGACCGTCCTGGTGGTCAACGGGGCGTATCTATGGATGGTGGGCGCCGTCTACTCGACGTTGGTCCCGCTGTTCGGCAACGAGCGGGTGCATCTCTCCCTCGGGGGGGTTGGGATCGGTCTGGCGATCGCGTCAGCGACCGAGTTCGCGGTGCTCTTCCCCGCGGGCAAAGCCACCGACCGCGCGGGACGCAAGGCGGTGCTCGTCCCGGCCTTCGTCGCCATGGTGGTGGTCGTGGCGGTCCTGGGCCTCGCGTCGTCGGCGGTGATGTACATGGCAGCGCTCGGCGTCCTCGGCGTGGTGAGCGGGTACGCGGGCGTGCCGCCGGCCGTCATGCTCTCGGACGTGACGAGTGAAGAGGCGCGAGGGGTGGCCGTCGGCGCGTTCCGGTTCGTCGGCGACATCGGGTTCGTCCTCGGGCCGTTGTGCGCTGGATGGACCGCCAAACACCTGGGCTTCGGGCCCGCGTTCGCGATCAACGCGATCCCGAGCGCAGCTGCGCTCGCGATGCTGCTTTCGATCCGCGAGACGATGCCCGTGCTGCCGCGCACCGGTGAGGCCGCAGGGCTTTGAAGACCTACCCCGTGAACGCGCCGCCAGGCCGCCAGACCATGAGCGTGATGATCACGAGGAACGCCAGCGTCAGGAACATCCCACCCATCTGGAGCTTCTTCGTGATGGCGGCGATGTGCGGCGGCGGACCGCTCGCTCCGGGCGGCGGAGGGCCGGGCGGCATGGCGTCGACCGCCTCGATGAGCCCCTTCGCGTTGGAGGCCTGGACGAGAAGCGCGAACGAGATCGCGAGGATGTAGACGGATACCGCGATCAGGATCCACGTCGACCCCCAGAAGTCGACGTGGGCGGTGAAGATGAGTCCCAGTCCGGACAGCGGGAGGGAGAGCGCGAAGGGGACGGTTAGCCGCATCTCGATCGCGTGGCCGAGGTGCGCGAACGCCGGCCCGAAAGCTGGATGTTTCGGTGCGATCGCTCCGATGAGCGGGAAGACGAAGATCGGGCCGAACGCGATGACGACGGCCAGGATGTGCAACAGGAGCCAGAACGTGAACCAGGACCACATGACGATATCTCCTCTACGAGAGCCCGCCGGAGTCTGCGACGGGGCGGTCTTGATGTCAAGGAGCCAGCTGTGAAGGTTGCAGCACAAGGGTTCCTACCGGTGGACACCGAGACGGCATGGCGGATCCTCCTGCGCTGGGAGGATCAGGCGCGCTGGATGAAGGACGCCGACTCGGTACGGGTGCTGACCGCTCACCGTGAGGGGGTGGGTGTTCGTATCGCGGTGAAGACGCGCGTATCGAACGTCCTTCTCTTCACCGAACGGCTCGAGGTGACCCTGTGGGATCCGCCGCGGCGGCTGGTCCTTGCCCACCGGAGTTTCGTTCGCGGCGTGGGGGAGTGGATCCTCGAGCCGGCGGAAGGCGGGTGCTCCTTCGCGTGGAGCGAGACGCTCTCGTTGCCGGTCCCGCTGCTCGGGGAGTTGGCCCTCCTCGTGTACCGGCCGTTCATGCGCCGCCTGATGCGCGGAGCGCTCGGCGGGCTTCAGGGCTTCGTTGCGAGCGAAGCCACGTAGGCATCGAGATCCGGCAGATGGGCGAACGCGTGCGCGAAGGGCCCTTTCGGCGCGCCGGTGATCGAGCCGAGCAAGTTGCCGAGGCGCTGCCGCTGCTTCGTCTCGTAGGGCGCCTTCCGCCGCCACTCGTCGTCGGACATCGAACGGAGGGAGTCTGCGAGCGCGCGGAAGGAGGCCTCGGCAGCCTCGCGAACCTCGCCGTCGGACATCGCGGCCTTGGCGACGACGGCCTCGGCGTTCACTCGGTCGACCTCATCCGGAGTGCGGAACACGTCTTCCACCCAGGGGCGCTCGCCTCGGCGCCACTCATCGAGCGCGCGGAGCGCGTACTCCTCCCAAGACGCGATGTGGCCCAGGAGGTCCTTGGCTGACCAGTCGCCGCCCCCGATGGTCGCGGGCCGTGAGAGCTGCTCGTCGGAAAGGCGAGCGATCAGATCGACGGTCAGTCGGTGTCCATCTTCGAGTGTCGCGAGGGCGTCGTCGCGGGTAACAACCATGGCTGGGGGATGCTACGCCTACAATGGATCGTGCAGGGGAGCCCGGTGGAACCGGGCTGAGAGGCCGGCTGAGGAGCCGGCGACCCTTGGAACCTGATCCGGGTAACGCCGGCGGAGGGAGCGGCCCTGGCGAGCGTAACGGAACGTCTCGAGCGCATCCTCGAGATGGAGGCTCCGGTCTGGGGCATCCGTCCCGTTCCCGACGAGCTGCGGCGTCTGTCCGGTCTCGATCTCGCGGTGCTGTGGGGAGACCTGTCGGTCGGGCTCCTCGTCCTGGTGACCGGCGCGCTGCTCGTGCCAGCTCTCGGGTTCCCCCGAGCGGTGCTCGCGATCGTCATCGGAAGCGCGATCGGCTGCTTGCCGCTCGCCCTCGTGGGGCTTGCCGGCGCGCGCGAGGGCGTACCAGGGATGGTGCTGTTCCGCCCCGTCCTCGGCACGCGAGGGTCCTTCTTGCCGTCGGGGCTGAACCTCGTGCAGCTGCTCGGATGGACGGCCGTGGAGTTCTGGGCGATGGGGGAGGTCGCGAACGTCGCCTCGAAGCGGGTGTTCGGTCTCGACGCAGCACACCTGTGGCTCGCGGTCGTGGCGATCGTCTGCACGCTGCTCGCGATGGGCGGCCCCATCCTCGTCGTTCGGCGATGGCTCGAGCGGTTCGGCATCTACGTCTTGCTCGCGTCGGGTCTCTGGATCACCGTGAAGGTGCTCGCGGCGGCCGATCTAGGCGCGCTGTGGCGACGACCGGGCGAGGGTGGGCTGCCGTTCTGGTTGGCGGTCGACCTCGTGATCGTGATGCCGATCTCGTGGCTGCCGTTGGTCGCCGACTACAACCGCTTCCAGCGCAAGGGCTCGCGAGGTTTCGCGGGAACCTACTGGGGGTACTTCGCCGGGAACGTGTGGTTCTATTGTCTCGGCGCACTGCTGGTGCTGGCCGTCGGTGCAGCGCCGGACGTCGTCGGTATCGGTTCGTCGATCGCGACCGCAGCGAGCGGCTCGCTGCTCTTGCTGGCACTGCTCGCAGGAGAGAGCGACAACGCGTTCGCGAACGTCTACTCGGCCGCGGTTTCGGTGCAGAACGTGGTTCCCGAGGCGCCGCAGCGGGCTCTGATCGCGGGGATCGGCGGGGCGTCGTTCTTGCTGGCGCTGTTCCTGTCGATGGAGCGCTACGAGGTGTTCCTTTTCCTCCTCGGGTCGGTCTTCGTGCCGCTCGCGGGGGTGTTCGTAGCCGACTACTTCGTTCGCCGTCGCGGGCGATACACCGAGGGGGAGTTGTTCGACGGGAGTGGGGTCAGGTGGTGGGCGCTCGCCCCTTGGTCGGCGGGCTTCCTCCTGTACCAGTGGAGCGTCGCGCCGGGGACGCTACCGGCGGGATGGACGGACGCGATGCGAACGCTGTTCCACGGCTGGTTGGATTTGCCGTTCCCGCTGCTGCACTCCGCGCTCGGGGCGAGCTTGCCGAGCTTCGCCGCGGCGTTCGCCCTCGCTCTGGCTACTCCGGCCGCT
>JBGPKY010000072.1:0-11436 GCA_041486205.1 Actinomycetota bacterium | reverse complement strand
TGCCCGCCGAACTGCCCGGCCGGAGGCGGCATGCCGGACGTGCGAGTCTTCGGCGAGGGCTTCGGCTTGATAGTCGCCGTGCAGGTCGCGGACATGCCGAACCAGTACACCGTCCTCCTCCCCTACGCGGGGCCGCTGGGGTCGGTGTCGCTGGTAGAGCGGGGCGGCTCCACGTGGCTGCTCGCGGGCGCGGTGGGACTCGACGCACTGGCTGCCGCCGCGCAACGGCTGCCGTGACGGCGCTCGTCACGCGAGGGCTCACGAAACGCTACGACGACGTACCCGTTGTCGACGCCCTGGATCTTCGGATCGAACGCGGTGAGCTGTACGGGTTCCTCGGGCCGAACGGCGCCGGCAAGACGACGACCATCCGGATGGCGCTCGGGTTGATATTCCCGTCCGACGGAGAGGTCGACCTGCTCGGCGAGCCGGTGTTCGGTTCGAGGCCGCCGGCGACGCTGGCGCGAACCGGAGCGATGATCGAGGAGCCGGCGTTCTACCGGTTCTTATCGGGCAGGAAGAACCTCGAGGTGTTCGCTCGGGCGGGCGGAGGCGGCGAGGACTCGCGGCGGCGGCTCGCGCGGATCGACGAGGTGCTCGCGCTCGTCGGCCTGACCGACGCGGCGAACAAGCGCGTCAAGGCCTACAGCCAAGGTATGCGCCAGCGACTGGGGATCGGCCTCGCGCTCCTCGGTGAACCCGAGATGCTCGTGCTCGACGAACCCACGAACGGGCTGGATCCATCCGGTATGCGCGAGGTCCGCCGGTTGCTGAGGAGCTTGGCGGATAGCGGAACGACGGTGTTCGTTTCCAGCCACCTGTTGTCCGAGGTCGAGGCGATGTGCGACCGCGTCGGGGTGCTCTCGCGCGGAAGGCTCGTAGCCGAAGGCGCACCCGGGAAGCTCCGCGGTTCGGTCGAACGGCTTCGCGTGGAGGTGGACGACGTCGAGCGAGCGCTGCGCACGCTATCGCCGCTCGAAGGTGTGACCGTTGCGGCGGGCGAGATCCCGGGAACCCTCGTCGTTCATCTCGCGCGCGACGCAACCGCGTCCGCTGTCAACGCTGCGCTGGTGATAGCAGGCGTCGAGGTCAGTGCGCTCATGCCCGAGCGCGACACGCTCGAGGACGTGTTCCTCGCGCTGGTCGAGGACTCAGATGTTCCGCGTTGAGCTCGCGAAGGCCCGGCGCAGGTGGCGGACATACCTGATCGCGATGGCGCTCGGCGGGATACCGGTGCTCATCGTGATCGCGGTGAAACTCTCGCCGCCGGCTTCGACGGGCAACGGTGATGCTCCGCCATTCCTGATGCAGATCGTTCGCAATGGGTTGTTCGCGCCACTCACCGGCCTCGCGGTCATCCAGCCGTTCTTCCTCCCGCTCGCGGCGGGGCTGTTCGCCGGCGACGCGATCGCGGGTGAAGCGCAAGCCGGAACGCTCCGCTACCTGCTGGTCCGACCCGTGCGGCGCACGCGGCTCGTGCTCGCGAAGTACGCCTCGACGATGACGCTCCTCGGGCTGCTGCTGCTGTGGGTGGTCGGCTGCGGAGCCTTCTGGGGAGGCGTGATCTTCGGATTCCATCCCATGCCGACGCTTTCGGGCTCAACGCTTTCGGTAGCGTCGGCGGCGCTTCGGATACTCGGCTCAGCCGGGTACATCTTCTTAGGGGTCTCCGGGATCGCGGCGATCGGATTGTTCATCTCTACGCTCACGGACTCGGGGCCGGGCGCCACGGTAGCCACGGTCATCCTGGGCATCGCGAGCGAGATCGCCGACAACATCCCCAGCCTTCACCAGATCCACGCCTACCTGCCGACACACGGCTGGCTCGCGTTCACCGACCTGTTCCGCTTCCCCGTAGAATGGGGAAGCATGCGCGGTGGCCTCGTCGTGAGCGCGGTGTACACGGTCGTGTTCCTCGCGGCGGCGCTGTTCGCGTTCGGCCGCAAGGACGTCGTCGCCTGATCTCGAACGCGCGCGTTGGCGCGCGACCATCCGGAACTAGCCGACGGCCTTGACGATCTCCGCGGATAGCTCAGGGAACTCCTCGAGGCGATCCTTGCGTTCGGCCTTCAAGCGATCGACGAGACCCTCGTAGTCGCCGAGGCGGTCTTGGCGTTCGTACAGGCGTCTAGGCTGGAGCAGCTCGACATCGTCGAAGTCGGGGACCTCCTCGGCGACGAGGTAGCCGAAGTCAGCGTCCTCGGTCCAAGAGATGGTCCCCTCCGCGATCCCCTTCACGGTCGCGGACGAGTGCGGGATCTTCACCTTCTTCGAGCGGTCGTCTTCGTCCTTGCCCCCGACGCGCCCGGTGTTCATGAGGTACGTCTCTATGGGGTGGGTTGCAAGCAGCTCGAGGATCCGGTTGCCCTGCAAGCCGTGGGGTAGTGGGAAGAACGGGTTCGTTCCGGGAACGCGGAGGAACTTTCCGGCTTCACTGGCGCCGCCTGCGGAGGTCCCCGTCGTTTCGCCGAGCATGAAGTACGCGGCTGCCTGCTCCTGGTTGAGCTTCGCCACCGCCGGGATGATGTTCTCGTTGCGGTTGAGGATCAGAAGGATGTCGACGGTCCCGACGCTCGTCGCGTCGCGGTAGCGGCCGAGGTCGGCCATCTCGAATACCGCGCGTCCGTTCTGCGTGTAGCTCTCCTCGAAGAAGTTCACCCGGTTGTGCTCGTCCTGGTACACGTTCTCGAGGTAGGCGCTCGGCTTGATGACCGCGTTGTAGATGTTCGGCTCGAAGTCGGGGTCGAGCGAGAAGGTCTTCGCGAAGCAGCCGTTCTCGGTGCCGTAGGCTCTGCCTCCCGGCATCAGCGCGACGAAGTCGTCCTGGACCGGGAGCGAGTCGTTCTGCGTGGTGAAAGTGGTCGTCGTCTTGCCTGTGCCTGAGAGGCCGATGATCATCACGGTCTTCTCGCCCGCCGGCGTGGGGATGACCTTCAGCCCGGCGTGGAGCGCGAGCCCGCCGCGCCCGTAGACGATGTCGTTCCACATCCTCAGACCGCCCTTCTTCGATTCGCCGAAGTAGTCGGAGTTGAGGACACGCGTAACGCCGTTCGCGATGTCCACGGCTATCACGCGATCGTCGGGATAGCCTGGGGCTGGGAGGTTCGGCGTGTAGATGACCTGGACCTCCGGTTCTCCTCCTGCGTCCCGAGCGAAGTACAGCTTCTGCTGCATGCCGGCGATGTTCGCGTTGGCCTTCTCGATCGTGAGGCGGGCGGCGGTGCGGAACGACGGGTCGTTGCCGATGTAGCCGTCGATGATGACGACCTCCTTGTCTCGGAGGTAGTCGCCCTGGAGCCTGGCGATCTTCTCGAAGTCCTCGCGGGTCATCGTCTTGCCGCTGGCCTGCTCAGCGACCACGAAGGTGCTTCCGGCGCTACGGGAGGTGACCTTCGTCTGTACGTTCACGTTGTCGAACTCGGTGACGCGAGCCTGCGGCATCTCTTCGGTGAACGCCCGCAGCTCTTCGGGCGAGGGGTTGTCGTGGACGGTCTTCGCTTCGACGTGCACGGGCTCTCCTTAGAGGTGTCGTGTTCGGACCCGTCGCGGGCCGACTCGGCTGACAGGGGCTAGATTCTAGCGGGGCATCCGGTCCCTCGCGCTCCGAGGCGAGGAAGGGTCCCCACCGGCATGTGCAGACCGTATGAACTTCACCGAGGACGAACTCGTCGCGGCGATCCGGAAGGTGCTCTCGGGCACGCTCCCGGGAGTCGTGCTGGGGATCGGCGACGACGCCGCGGTCGTCGAAGCGGGCGGCGGGCAGCTGGTGCTCACTACCGACATGCTGGTCGAGGGAGTGCACTTCGACCGGGCAACCACGTCGCCGCGCGACCTCGGGGCGAAGGCCATCGTGGTGAACGTTTCCGACATCGCCGCTATGGCTGCGAGCCCGCGGTTCGCGCTGGCGTCTCTGGCCCTCACTGCCGATCTCGAGGCGGCCTGGGTGATGGAACTGGAAGGCGGCATGCGCGCGGCCTGCGACGAGTACGCGCTCGCGCTGATCGGCGGCGACGTCAACCGGGCGAACGAGATCGTGATCTGCGTGACCGTCGTAGGCGAAGTCGCGCCCGGGCGCGCCGTTACCCGTGCGGGAGCGCGAGCCGGGGACCTCGTGGTGGTCACGGGCGTGCTCGGCGCGGCGGCTGGGGGCCTCGCCCTTTCACGTGCGCATCCGTCGCAGCTCGGTGCGGCGCTCAGAGAACCATGGGGCAGCGAACTCCTCGCAGCCCTCGCGCGCCCGGTCGCTCGGGTCGGCGAGGCGCAGACGCTCGCGCAGGAGGGCGCGACGGCCATGATGGATCTGTCCGACGGGTTAGCGAAGGATCTCTCGCGTTTATGCTCGGAGAGCAGGGTCGGCGCTCGGATCGAGCTCGCCCGCGTTCCCGTGTCGTCATCGCTCGCGGCTGGTGCAGCGGCCCTCGGAGTCGACCCACTCGAGCTCGCCGTCGGCGGCGGCGAGGACTACGAGCTGCTCGCAACGATCCCCACAGCCTCCCTCGACGCGGCCCGCTCCGCGTTGGACGAACGCTTCGGCGTTCCCCTCACCGAGGTCGGAGTCGTCCTTGAGAAGGAAGGTCTGATGGCGGTCGATGCCGATGGGAACACATCGCCGCTGGAAGCCCTAGGGTGGGACCACTTTGGCGGCCGTTGACTCACCGCGACCGCGGCCGAGAGCGCTTTCGATCGCGGGCAGCGACTCGGGCGGGGGGGCGGGGATCCAGGCAGACCTGAAGACGTTCGGCGCGCTCGGTGTCTACGGCATGACCGCGATCACCGCCGTCACCGTCCAGAACACGCAAGGGGTCTCGGGCTACGAGGAGTTGTCGCCAGAGACGGTCGGCGCCCAGATCCGCGCGGTCGCGTCCGATATCGGTGTCGACGCCGCGAAGACGGGTATGTTGGCCTCGGCCGCGATCGTGCGGGTCGTCGCAGCGGCCCTGGCCGAAGCCCGCATCCCGAACCTCGTCGTCGATCCCGTGTTCATGTCGAAGCACGGGCACTCCCTCCTGGCCGGGGACGCGGTGGAAGAGTTGAAGACTCGCGTGATCCCTCTCGCGACGCTCGTCACGCCGAACCTTCCCGAGGCGAGCGGTCTCGCCGGGTTCCGCGTCGCGACGACCGACGACATGAAGCGAGCGGCCGAAGCGATCGAAGCTCTTGGCCCACGCGCGGTTCTGGTCAAAGGCGGCCATCTGGAGGGCTCGTCGCGTGCAGACGACCTCCTCTTCGACGGCGATTCGTTCGAGTGGATGGCAGGCGAGCGGATCGACACGCCCCACACGCACGGCACCGGGTGCGTGCTCTCGGCTGCGATCGCCGCGTACCTCGCGCGAGGCAGCGCCCTAGCCGATGCGGTTCGAGACGGGAAGGCGTTCGTCACCGAGGCGATCCGACACGGGCTGTCGATCGGCCACGGGATCGGCCCGGTCGATCCGCTCTGGGACCGGGTGTGAGACGGAGGAACTTCAAGGAGGCTACTGCGAAGCGGAGCGTTGGCCGGCGCGCTGGACCTTGCCGGCCTTGATGCAGCCGGTGCATGCGTTGACACGCTTCGGCGTCCCGTTCACCAAAGCGTGGACCCGCTGGATGTTCGGGTCCCATCGGCGGTTGGTGCGGCGGTGCGAATGGGACACGCTCTTGCCGAAGAACGGCTTCTTCCCACAGATCTCGCAGACGGCTGCCATAGCTCGCAAAGGGTAGCAGAGGACCCTACGACGCGGCCGTCAGCAGCTGGTGGATGCGTTTCGAGAGTACGTCGGGTGTGAGCGCGCCGATCCAGTCCGAGACCAACGCGCCGCTCGAGTCGTAGAAGAGCGTCAAGGGTTGTCCGATGTAGCCGAGGCCGTCCCGGATCGCGCCGGTGGCGTCGAACAGGCTCGGATAGGTCCAGTCGAATTCCGCCATGAAGCCCCGAGCCGAATCTCGGGAATCAAGGATGTCGATCCCCAGGAACTGGACGCGGTCGCCGTAGGTCTTCGCCGCCGTCGCCAGGTACGGGGCCTCGGCTTTGCAGGGACCGCACCACGAAGCCCAGACGTTCACCAACAAGGGCGTACCCCGAAGCTGGATAACCAACCGCTCGTACTTCGCTAGGTCGAAGTCGGGGAGGGCCATGGCGTCCGTCGGGAGCAACTGCGCCTTTGTCGCGTTCGAGGCGGGGAGGGGTACCCGGTCGCTCACGGGGGCGCCGCCGGAGCCCCCGCCGCACGAGGCGGCGAGTAGGCCGAGGAGGGCGAGCGCGACCAGGGTTCGGCGGAGCGGCACGGAGACCATGGTAGAACCCACGCATGGTGTACGTGAGTCCGCGGCCGAAGGCTTCCCCACGTTGACGCTCGAGCTGTCGACGCCCGTCGAAGAGATCGACAAGCAACTCGCTGGCCGCCGCGTGGGGTTCCGTCACAAAGGCCCCCCTGCCGCCGTCGTACTTCGCGACTCGGGCATCGAGACCGTCCGCGACCTGTTGCATCACTATCCCCGGCGCTACATCGACCGATCACAGGTCGCGACCATCGGGGCACTTCGCGTCGGCCAGTACGCCACGGTCATCGCGAGGGTGAAGAAGGTCGCGAAGCGCCAGACGCGCAGGCGCCAGACGATGGTGACGATCACGCTCGCGGATGGAAGCGGCTTCCTCGACCTCACGTTCTTCAACCAGCCGTGGGCCGCTTCCAATTACAAGGAGGGTCACGAGCTCGCGGTCTCGGGCACCGTCGCGATGTACCGCGGACGCCTCCAGATGGCGAACCAGGAGGTCGAGGTCCTCAAGGGCGAGGACTTCGAGACGGTCCACACCGGGCGCATCACGCCGGTGCACCGCGCGACGGAGGGCGTCACCACGCGAACCATCCGCGAACTGGTGTTCCGCGCGCTCGAGAAGCTGCCGAAGATCGCGGACCCGATGCCGGCGGAGATCGTGATGGCCGAGTCGCTCGGCTCCTACGATTGGGCGATAAGGAAGATCCACTTCCCCGAGTCGCAGCAGGACCTGGCGAAGGCCGAGGAACGGCTGAAGTTCGATGAGCTGTTCACGCTGGAGCTCGGCGTCGCGTTCCGCAAGCATCGTGTCGAGGTCGAGGAGGTGGGCGTGGCGCATCAGGTGGACGGCCCACTGGTCGAGCGGTTGCTCGCGGCGCTGCCGTGGGAGCCGACCGCCGCGCAGACCCGCGCGATGGCTGAGCTAAGCGTCGCGATGTCGCAACAACGACCGATGAACATGCTGCTCCAGGGCGACGTCGGGAGCGGCAAAACGCTGGTTGCGCTGCATGCGGCGCTCGTAGCTATCCAGTCAGGCCACCAGGCCGCGATCATGGCTCCAACGGAAGTCCTTGCAGGGCAGCACTTCCGGTCGATGACGGCGCTTCTAGGGCCGTTCGGGGCTCGACCGTATCTCGATGTGCTCGGCGAGAGATCTGCCGGCCCGCAGGGATCACTGCTGGCCGGGGCTCCGGCAGAAGAAGCAAGCATCACCTACGCGCTGCTCACCGCGAGCGTGAGCGGGAAGGATCGGACGAGGATCCTCGAGGGCATCGGAGGCGGGGGCGTCGACCTCGTGGTCGGCACACACGCGCTGGTGCAGGAGGGCGTGGTCTTCGACGACCTGTCGCTCGCGGTGATCGATGAACAGCACCGGTTCGGCCTGCATCAGCGGATGGCGCTGAAGGGTAAGGGCGCCTCGCCCGACGTCCTGATCATGACGGCGACGCCGATCCCGCGCACGCTCGCGCTGACCTACTACGGCGACCTAGACGTCGTCGTCCTGGACGAGATGCCGAAAGGCCGGCACCCGATCGAGACGCGCGTGATCGGCGACGCCGCAGGCCGCGAACGGGCGTACGGTGTCGTTCGTCGCGAGATCTCCGAGGGTCGGCAGGCGTTCGTCGTCTGCGCGGCGATCGACGAGACGAACAAGAGCGAAGTGAAAGCCGCGGAGGCCGAAGCCGAACGTCTCGCGACGCAGGTGTTCCCCGACCTGTCGGTCGACCTCCTTCACGGGCGCATGCGGCCGAAGGACAAAGAAGCCCGCATGGAGGAGTTCCGCAGCGGCCGTTCGCATCTGCTGATCTCGACCACCGTGATCGAGGTCGGAGTCGACGTGCCGAACGCGACCGTGATGCTGGTCGAGAACGCCGAGCGGTTCGGCCTTGCGCAGCTCCATCAACTCCGGGGGCGGATCGGCCGGGGCGAGCACGCGAGCTACTGCTTCCTCTTCGATGAGAGCAAGGACGACAACGAGGAAGCGAAGGAGCGCTTGGCCGCGATGGTCCGAACGACCGACGGGTTCGAGCTTGCCGATGAGGACCTGAGGCTCCGCGGCGAAGGCACCCTCTTCGACGTGCGGCAGTCGGGGATGCCCGACCTGAAGCTCGCGCGCCTGGCCGAGGACCTCGAGCTGGTCAAGCGCGCCCGAGCACGAGCGTTCGCCGTGATCGGCGACGATCCCCAGCTCGAGAGGCACCCCGGGTTGCTAGCCGAGCTCCGCTCCAGATTCGAACGCTCCATAGAGTGGCTCTTCCACTCGTAGGCGATAGGAGTTCGCCGAATACCGTGACCGAGCGAGGCGGGGCGTCGATAATCCCCGTTGATGGATGACGGAGTGGGCGAGCGCGATCCGGTGCCTGTGATCGGCGACGGCTACCGGGAGCTGTTCGACGCCAACCCCCAGCCGATGTGGGTCTACGATCGGGAGACCCTCGGGTTCCTGGCCGTGAACGACGCGGCCGTCGCGCATTACGGCTTTCAGCGAGACGAGTTCCTCTCGATGACGATCAGAGAGATCCGACCGCGCGAGGAAGTCCCCGCCCTCGAGTCGCACCTCGCGAGCGTGCCGGACGGCGTGAGCTATTCCGCCGGGTGGCGGCACCGCAAGAAGGACGGAACGCTGATCGACGTCGAAGTGTCGGGTCATCCTTTGGAGTTCGCGGGACGGCCGGCGAGGCTCGTCGTCGTTACCGACGTCACCGAGCGGGATCGGGTCGCTGCCGAACTCGCGGAGCGAGATTCCATGTTGCGGGCGATCGTGGACGCGGAGCCTGAGTGCGTGAAGCTGGTCGCCCCCGGCGGCAGGTTGCTCGACATGAACCCAGCCGGGTTGGCGATGATCGAGGCCGACGATCTCGAACAGGTCAAGGGCAAGAGCATCTTCCCGATCGTCGCCGAATCTCACCGTGAGGAGTTCGAAGCGCTCACGGAATCGGTGTTCCGCGGCGAGTCCGGAACCCTCGAGTTCGAGATCATCGGTCTCAAAGGCACGCGGCGGCGTTTGGAGACCCACGCCGTGCCGCTCCGTGATGAACGGGGAGAGATCTTCGCGATGCTGGGACTCACGCGCGATATCACCGTCCGCACCCTCGCCGAGCAGTCGATCCGGCGTGCGGCCTCGCTGTTGCAGGCAACCCTGGACTCCACCGCCGACGGCATCCTGATGGTCGACGCAGGGGGCAACATCTCGACCTTCAACCGGCGATTCGTCGAGATGTGGAACATCCCGCAAAAGGTGATCGACTCGCGCAACGACGACGAAGCTCTCGCCTTCGTCGTGGGACAGCTCACCGACCCGGATCGCTTCCTCGCCAAGGTCCGCGAGCTGTACGCGCACCAACTGGAGGAGAGCTTCGACATCTTGGACTTCAAGGACGGCCGCGTCTTCGAACGGTATTCGGCCCCGCAGCTGTTGGAGGGCCAGCCGGTCGGCCGCGTTTGGAGCTTCCGCGACGTCACACGGCCCACCCAGATAGAGCGCGAACGGCGGAACGCCGAAGGCAAATACCGTGACCTCGTCGAACGGATCCCCGCCGTCGTATACCTGGCGATGTACGGAGAAGGTGCACCGTGGCTGTACATCAGCCCGCGGGTCGAGCCCATGCTGGGATACACGCCCGACGAGTGGATAGAGGATCCAGCGCTCTGGCTGCGGTCTCTCCACCCCGAGGATCGCGCCCGTGTCATGGAAGAAGAGAACCTGAGCCGCGATGCGGGTGAGCCCTTCGCGTCCGAGTACCGGTTCGTCGCCAGGGACGATCACGTCGTGTGGGTCCGCGACGAGGCCGAGGTGGTGCGCGACGAGCGCGGAGCCCCGGTGGCCCTGCGGGGGCTCTGGTACGACATCACCGACCAGAAGGAAGCCGAGGTGGCCCTGCGCTCGAGCGAGGAGCTCGTTCGCCGCCTATTCGGAAAGCTCGTGGACGCGCAAGAGGAGGAGCGGGCAAGGATCGCCCAGGACATCCACGACGACTCGATCCAGGTCGTAACGGCTGTGGGGCTTCGACTCCAGACCCTGCGACGCAGCCTAACCGACCCGGGCCTTATCGAGCAGGTCGAGAAGCTCCAGGTCACGGTCGAGGCCGCGATCGCGAGGTTGCGCAACCTGCTGTTCGAGCTTCGCCCTCGGGCTCTCGACGAAGAAGGCCTCGCGGCCGCGCTCCGCCTGTACCTCGACCAGGTCGAGACGCAGTCTGAGATCGAGTGCACCGTCGACAACAGGCTGATCGACGAGCCGGCGCCGGAGATCCGAACCGTTCTCTACCGGATCGCGCAGGAGGCGATCGTGAACGCCCGCAAGCACGCGAACGCCACCAAGGTCGAGCTGCTCCTCGAGCCCCGCGACGGAGGGTTCCATGTGCGGGTGAGCGATGACGGTGAGGGGTTCGACGAGGGGAACGGCAGCGGTCGGAGCGAGCCCGGCCACCTCGGCCTTTCCTCGATCCGGGAGCGCGCGGAGATGGCCAACGGGTGGCTCAAGGTCGCGAGCGCGCGCGGTCGGGGAACCGTGGTCGATTTCTGGCTGCCCGAGAACGCGTGAGGGTTATCGCCGGCTCGGCGAAAGGCGTTCGGCTCGCGCCGGTTCCTCGTGGGGTGAGACCGGTCTCCGACATGGCTCGCGAAGGGCTCTTCTCGAGCTTGGGCGAGACTGTCGGCGGCGCCGCTGTGCTCGACCTTTTCGCCGGAACCGGTGCCCTCGGGATCGAGGCGCTCTCGCGCGGGGCGGCCTCCGCAACGTTCGTCGAGCGGGAACCGGCGGCCGTCCGGACCATCCGAGCGAACCTCGAGCGAACGAAGCTAACCAGCAGGGCGTCGGTGGTCGCCGGCGACGTCTCGCGGGTTGTTATCGGAAAGAGCGATCGGAGAGCCGGGTTCGACCTTTGCTTCCTGGACCCGCCCTACGGGGCTGGAGAGGGGGAAGTAGAACCGCTCCTAGAGGCCCTTGCCGGGGGATGGTTGGCCCCCGGCTTCACCGCTGCCCTCACTCGCCGGATCCGGAGTTCCACGCTTGTCATTCCGGTAAACTGGGCGGTCGCGAGGCGCCTGGAGTACGGCGATACCCTCGTCATCCTCTACCGGGATGGATAGATGGGCGTCACCGCCCTTTGTCCGGGACCGTTCGACCCCGACACGAACGGTCATCTCGACATGATCGAGCGCGCGGGGAGACACTTCGAC
>JBGPKY010000071.1:0-11484 GCA_041486205.1 Actinomycetota bacterium | reverse complement strand
CACCATGCGCGCCATCGCCGCGATGCTAGCCGAGCGCTTCACTCCGCTCTACCCTAGGAACCTCGTGATCCTCTTCCTCGGCGTCATCGTGCTCGCGATCGTCGCCGGCTACCTCTTAGGCGGACGGCTGCGAGGCTTCGAGCGGCTCGAGCTGCGCTGGTGGTGGCTGGCGCCCCTAGGTCTCGCCCTGCAAGCTGTTCCCCTGCCCAACGCCCGGGAAGGGACCGACCTCGCGGTCCGCATCGCCGTGCTGTCGCTCTCCTACCTCCTGCTTCTGGTGTTCGCGGGCGGGAACCTCCGTGTGGCAGGCGTCTCCCTGGTGATGGTGGGGCTCGCCTCGAACATGCTCGTGATCGGCGTGAACGGAGGGATGCCCGTGAGCCAGCACGCGCTGGAGGCGTCGGGGCAGGCCGACGTTCTGCAACTGCTGCTGAAGGACGAAGGCGCGAAGCACCACCTGATGACGCCCGATGACCACCTGACACCGCTCGGTGACGTGATCCCCATCGGTTCGCCGATCAAACAGGTCGTGAGCGTGGGAGACGTGTTCGTTTACGCGGGACTCGCGTGGCTGATCGTCGCCGTCATGCGGGAACGGACTCGGGGGCTTGGCCGCCCGCCTGAGGCGGAGCGGTACCGAGGGAAGCATCGGGCTGGCTCTGCGGCGTAAGCCGATCCGACGTTTCCCCTCCCTCCTGCCGGAGCCAGGAAGTGGGGAAGACCACTTTGATCGTGGTGCCATCACCGGGCGCGCTCTTCAAGTCGAACGTTCCGCCGCCGACCAGCGCGCGTTCTCGCATCATCGTGAGGCCGTAATGGCCTTCCGGTCCCGGAGCCTCGGAATCGAACCCGGCGCCGTCGTCCCTGAGGACGAGTTCGACGGTTTCACCGTCCTGTTGAACGTCCAGCCAGACGTTGGAGGCCCCGGCGTGCTTCAGCGTGTTCATCACTCCCTCGCGAGCGATGTGGTAGACGAGCAAAGCGATAGGCGGAGGCAACGCCACCTCGGCGATGTCGGTGTGAAAACGCACGTCGGAGCCGCGTCCCGTCTCCGCTATGAAGCCATGGAGCGCTTCAGCGAGTCCCGACCGACCGAGCGGTGAACGGTGCAGGTCTCGGATGAGCGCTCGGATACGGTCGGACGTCTTGGCCTTCGTGTCCTTGATCGCCTCGAGCGTCTTCTCCGTTTCTTCGATCTTGCCGGCGGCGAGGTGACGCCGTGCGATGTCAACCTGTAGCGAGAGCTTGAACAACAGCTGCGCTAGGTCGTCGTGGAGATAGGCAGCGATCTGAGCCCGCTCGTCTTGCCGCTCTTCCGCCATCCGGTTCGACAGGGCGCGCAGCACTTGCTCCCGATCCTGCAACTCCTTGTGAGCCTCTTCCAACGCCTTAGTCCGGAAGAACATCCGCCGGAAGAGCACAAGTGGCACCACGAATACCGGAACCGACCAGAATCCGACGTGCTTCAAGATGAAGAAGTGGGCGAGAATCAACCCCACAGCGCCCATGCCGACAAAACTGACGATGAACTCGCTCAAGCGACCGATTCGTAGTTGTCTCACCACCTGGAGCGGAGACATCTTGAAATCGAGGCTCGCCGCGATAGTTACGAGGCTGCTGTTTATGAAGTAGTCGGCAATAGCTGCCAACATTGCAGCGAGCAACAAAACTAGCGGCGGGGAACTCTCTACGTCGGCGACGAAATGGAAGATTGCGCTCGCGGCGAGGACGGCGAGAGCAACCTGGCAGCGGTTGAAGAGGGCCTTCGATAACCCGTACTCCCTCCTGAACTCCCTCGGGTCAAATGAGCCGACCAGGGCGGTTATCGCCGCTGCCGCAGGCGAGTAAGGAAGAAACGCGACAGCCATCAGAATCGGGAACCCCATGCTAACCACGGTCCCCCTCCAGAGCGGAACAGGAACAAGCTCCACAAGGGCAACGATCACTGCCCAAAGAAGCAAGTCCCAATTGAGAAGGGCGGAGGGGTCCCTCCACGCCATGAACCCAAGGCCTCCGACCGTGGGAACAATCACGGACCATACAAACAGCCGAAGCGTAGGCGGGAGGCGTCGAGGAGTGTTCAAGGGCTAATCTCCAGCTGGTATTGAGTCCAGGCATCATCTTCCCCGCTCTGGAGCCCATTTGGAACCACCTCATCGAGGGAGACCGCATCCCTTGGATACGGCGAGCGCTGTAGGCGCGCCAACCGGCTTGTGGGCCACTTGGTGGTCCTCCGATAGTTCTCGCAAGTGTCCCCCTAGTGGGGGCGTCGAGATTAAGCAGGGTGATAGGAAGTCCAGGCCCGCAGCTGCAGAGGAGGTGCTCGGATGAAGCTTGCCAGGAGAATCGCATTCGCCGTCGGCTCGCTTCTTGCGTTGGTGCTCGCCGGTGGCGCGCACATCAAGTGGTAGCAGAGCTTCTGGTTCTCTGCCCAAGTCTCGGTCGCTAGGCTCCGAGCTCGGAGCCTAGCTTCTGTCTGGAGTTCAGGCGAGTCCGCTCGGGAACCTCGCAAGGACGACGGTGCCCACACCCACGTCCGAGCTAATGTGGAATACGCCTCCCGCAAGTTCAACCCGCTCGCGCATCAGCTGCAGTCCGAGGTGGGAATGTCGATCGACCTTCTCGGGAACAAAGCCCTTACCGTCATCCTCGATCACCAGTCGCACACTTCCCCGTTCGTCTAGGAGCCTCACTGTTATGGATGTGGCCTCCGAGTGACGGACCGCATTCCTCATCGCTTCACGCGCAACGTGGTAGGCGAGCATCTGCACGAGCGGAGATCCACTCACCTCGTCTAGCTGGAGATTGAACCGCATGTCTGTTTCTTGCTCCAATTGCCGCGCCAGCAACCGCAGCGTCCCGGCAAGGCCATGAGGTCCAAGTGGTGATTCACGCAGGTCGCGCATCAAGATTCGGATTGCATCGTTGGCTTGTTGAGTCGCCTCGAGCAAGTCCGGAACATCTTCCTCGAGATCGAGAAGGCGTCCTGACGCGAGATTCTGCCGTATGACCTGGCCCATCAAGTGGACCCTGTAAAGAGGCGGTAGGACTTCATCGTGGAGTCCAGCCGCCACCGTCAGGCGTTCGTCCCGCCTCTCGTACGCCATTCGCTCCGAGACACTAGTGAGCAGGCGGTCCTTCTCCGATAGGGCTTGGGAAGCTTGATTGAGTTGTCCACTCTGCTTAAACACCTGTCGGGCAAGGAACATAGGGATGACGAAGGCCACAAGTCCCCACCGACCGGCAGCCTCGTACGTCGTAGCCATGAGGACGGCGAGCAAACCGAGGCATCCATACCAAATCAGAAAGGGGATCGGGTGGCCATTGCCGTAGACCTCCCTTACCAGCTTTCGTAGCGCAATCCCTGAAAGCAAGTGAACACCTAGAATCGTGAGTCCATTGTTGATCACCATGTCGCAAACGACGGCAACAAGGCCGACCACAATCACCAAAGGCCACCTGTCCACACGGCCGCCCAGTCGGTGGAAGATCCACGAGGCCGCGAGGACACTCATTCCGACGTTGCTTCTGTTGAAGAAGCCCCGAAGCGGACCGATTTCCCTGCTGAACTCACGGAGGTCGATTGTTCCCACGAACCCAAGTACCCCAGCCGAAAGAGGCGAGAAGACTATTCCAGCGGCCAGTAGAACGGGAAGCGACATGGTCAAGTGAACCGAGTCCCAGAGGTTCACCGGCATAACGTCGGCAAGAGCTACCAAGGGCAACCACGCCACCAAGTCGAGCAGCTCGGTCTGGAAGACCGACCAAGACCCAAGTAGTGCGGTCAGGAGAAGACAGAGGGCTACTGAAATCCCAGACCACTCCAACAGTTTCAGACGAAGCGGTTCCTGGGCGGGCGCGCGGGAAGGACGGGGGGATTTGTGGGCGACAGTGCTATGAGTCGTCGTGACTGACATCGGGACCCCTCCCTTTTGAAGCTGGCGCATCCTAGGTCACGAACCCGTGTCCAGGTCAAGCTGACAAAACCGGAGGGCGAGTCGGTGGGCAAAGCTAGAGGGGAACGCCTCGAAGGTATTCCCGCGCTACCATCACGGGCGTGAAGCCGCGAATCTTGGTCGTCGAGGACGAAGAGGCAATCTCAGAGCCTCTTGCGGAGAGTCTGGAGCGGGAGGGGTTCGCGCCGGAGGTTGCAGCCACATTGGCGGCCGCGCGCGCCGCGTTCGAGGGGAATCCGCCCGACCTGATCCTCCTCGACGTGATGCTTCCTGACGGGGACGGCCGCGATCTCGCCAAGGAGATCCGCAAAGAGTCAGATGTCCCCATCATCATGCTCACGGCTCGCGGCGAGGAGGTCGACAAAGTGGTCGGCCTAGAGCTCGGGGCTGACGACTACGTCGTGAAGCCCTTCTCCGCCCGCGAACTGACGGCCCGCATCCGCGCGATCATGCGGCGAGGCAAGCTAGCCGAACGGCGCGGCCCGATCCAGATCGGCGACCTCCGCCTGGACCCCGGTCCTCGCACCCTTACCAAGGCGGGCCAATCCGTAGACCTCGCCGCGCGGGAGTTCGACCTCCTCCACCTCCTGATGGCGAATGCCGGCCAGGCGGTCCGGCGCGAGCAGATCATGGACGAGGTCTGGGATCCGCACTGGTTCGGCCCGACGAAGACGCTCGACGTACACATCTCCTGGCTTCGAAAGAAGATCGAGGACGACCCCTCCAACCCTCGCTACATCACGACTATCCGCGGCGTCGGCTTCCGCTTCGCGTCGAACGAGGACGAACCCGAACAGTAAATAGGAGGCCCCCACGAAGGTTCGGACCCGGCTCGTGCTGGCGTTCGCCTACATCCTCGTCACGGTGATCGTGGCCCTCGAGGTACCGCTCGCCATCAACCTCGACAAGCGCGCACAGGCCGAGGTCGAAACGCAGAACCTACTGAGCGCCCAGACGATCGCGGAGATGGTCGGCGCCGAGGGCATGACGCCCGCGCTCCAGAAGTTCGTCTACCGCAAGTTCGCGCACACCGAGAATGGGCGCGTGATCGTGATCCTTCCCAACGGGAAGCTGATCGCCGATTCCACGGGACCCACGTTCCTAGGGCAGGACTACGCGACGGCCGATCGGCCCGAACTCGGACGGGTCCTCGCGACCCACGCGCCGTGGGCGCAGACCCGGTTCAGCAACACGTTGAACCAGGAGATCATGGTCGCCGCTGCCCCCATCATCGACGAAGGCTCGTTTGTCGGCGTCGTCCGGCTCTCGAAGAGCATGGCGGACGTTCAAGAGCAGGTCCGAAGAACGATCATCGGCCTCATCGTCATCGGTTTCGCGGGACTCGCCGCCGGTTTGGTCATCGCGTTCGCTCTCGCGGGCTCGTTCTCCCGGCCGCTCACGCGACTGGCTGCCGCGGCGAGGCGGCTGGGAGGCGGCGACCTCTCGGCCCGAGCGGGGCCGACCGCCGGAGCGAGAGAGATCGTCGAGCTCGGCGGCTCGTTCGACGAGATGGCCGGACGGCTCGAGGCGACCGTGAAAGCTCAACGCGAGTTCGTCGCCAACGCCTCTCACCAGCTCCGAACGCCGCTGACTGGGATGAAGCTTCGCCTCGAGTCGGCGATCGATGCCACTGCAGACGAAGAAGTTCGACGCCAACTCGAAGCCGCTGACAAAGAGGTCGATCGTCTTGCCGACATCGTCGAACGGCTCCTCGTGATGGCTCGCCGCATCGAAGAGGGTGGTCCGGCGGAGATCGATCTCGGTGAGGCCACTTCCCGTGCGGTCGAGCGCTGGGGGGAGCGCGCATCGCGGCTCGGCGCGACGATCACCGCGACCGGCGAGGGGGGACGGGCCCTGGGCGAGGAAGGAGACCTCGACCAGATCCTCGACAACCTCATAGACAACGCGATCTCGCACGCCCCCGGTCCGATCGTTATCGAGACCGGCAGGAGGGATGGTCGGATGTTCGTCGCGGTAGAGGACCGAGGGCCAGGGATCCCCCGGGAAGAACGGCACCGCGTGACCGATCGGTTCTTCCGTGGGAAGGGAGCGCCCCCGGGCGGCTCGGGACTCGGCCTCGCCATCGTGAGAGACCTAGCGGAGAAGTGGGGCGGGAGCGTGGCGGTCGACGCCCCAGCCGAAGGGAAGGGCACGCGAGTAGAGGTTCGCCTACGGGCCACCTCTTAACCTCCGCGTAGCGCCGGGCAAGTCCACTACCTGCGCCGATACAGGACACCCCAGGTCAGGCCACTAACACACGTCACACAGGGGAACGCTCAAGACCCCCTGGGCGGTACGGGGTGCTGCATTTCTGATGCACGTTTCAGCCCGGCCCTGATCCGAAGGGCGGCCTACTTGACTACGAAGACTCCGTTCATGATCGCTGGATGGAGATCGCACTGGAACAGGTACACCCCTGCCGGGATGGCGTCGACCTGGTAGACGGTCTTCCCGCCGTTCTGGAGGATCTTGCCCCTGAACAGGGCCTCCGTAGCGGTGGCATCGGTGTAGATCGAGAAGTTATGCGGGGGACCGAACATCGCCTGGCGAACGTTCTCGAAAGCGATCGTGAACGGAGCGTCTGCCGGTGCCGCCAGGCACTTCGCGTCGAACGACTGCCCGGCCAGGGCCTTGAGCTGAAGGCTCGCACCGTGCGGCACGCATCCAGGTGGAGCAACGAGCGGCGAGGACGGTACCAGAGTTTCTGGCTGTCCCTGTGATGTGGCTCCAGTCGGCGGCGTTCCGCTGATCGACCCTGCACCGGAACAGGCGACAGCAACGACCAAGACCACGGCAGCAGCCGAGGTAAGCCTCCCCAATCGCGCCACCCTCCCCCCGCGTCGAAGACTACCCCAGTGGAATCCCCTCGAACCCTTGGGACGCGACCCTTCTGGTCGCCGCTCCTGCTGGTCGCTCGCGTTCGCGCTGGTATCAGCCCCTACCCGAGTGATACTTGAAGTGAAGGGGGTGAGTACGCGGAACGGGCAGGAAACCGCAGATCCCCGGATCTCCGCACGTTCGGCATCGTCGCGAATCGTAAGGACGTGGAGCTTCTCGGCTCTAGCGGGCGCAGGGATGGAGGTGACGAGTTCGCGGAGACGGTGGTCGGCCTCTGGCAAGTCCACCAGAGGAAGGCTAGAACGACACGGCGCGGATGCGGCTCGTGGCGCGCTGCGGCGCCGAGAACGCTGATCCGTCAGGCGTGGAGCGCCTTGAAGCCCTCGTAGACCATCCAGGCCGGCCAGAAGATGCCCTGGAAGAACGCGAGGATGAACGCCCAGAAAGCGTCGGCCTGCTGGAAGAAGTACACCCACGCGCCGAAGATGCCCAGGCCGTAGATCGCGCCGCCACCCGCGGCCGCGCCCGCGCTGTTCCTGCTCATCGTCACCACCTCCGCCTCGATCGCTCACACCAAGTATGGCGGCCGACTTACGAGACGAAAAGGCGCGGGCAACTTACGGGCATGTGATTCGCGGCCCTGAGAGCCGTCTTCAGGGTTGGGCGGGTAGGGAAGTGCCCGGGAACCCAAGTCCTTCGCCCAGCCTACCCAGACAGGGTTATCAAGGTGGGGTGATGCGCTCCACGTCACAAACTGCCTTGATCTCGTCGAGCAGTTCCTTGTACCGAGCGACTTCCAATCGCGCCTCGTTCGGCTTCCGGTAGAAGCCTCGATGGCGAGACTCGTGCCCGCCGCCGAAGAGCTGCTGGGGGTCGGGGCTTCGGCTCTGGGCCCCTTTCTCACGTCCTCATGCATGCCCTGATGCACGTTTGATGCATTTCGGCCGATCCGGCAAGTGGAGCGCGTGAGCTGGAGCAGCGCGCCATGCCCCTGACCTGCGGACACGTCGCGTCCCGAACGCGCGAGGGAGTGCTGGCCCTCTTAACCTCCGCTTAGGCAAGGCAGGGGTACCGTGGGTCGAGATGAGACGCGCATTCAGGCTGATCGCGTTCGGTCTCGCCGGGATCCTCGTTACCGCCGGACTTACTGCAGCCGCGTTCGCCGTCGCCGGGAAGGACATCGCGCAACCGGCGAACCCGATCGGCATCTTCAGAACGCCAGAGCCGACCCCATCAGAGTCCGGGAACACGGACGGGAATCACGGAAGCGGGAAAGGCCAAGCAACCAAGACCCCGAGGCCGACCCCGTCGCCCCACGCGGACGGCGGCGACACCTCGACCGGCACCGGCACCTCGACGGGCACCGCCTCAAGCGGCTCGCTCGGTTCGACCCCCCCTAGCGAGCCGAGCCCTTCCGGCGAGTCGAGCTCTGGAGACTCGGGCTCCGATGACAGCGGGAACGACCACGGCGGCGGCGACGACTGAGGGACGGTCCCGAACCTTAGCGTCCGCTTAACCCCTGCGAGGGCTGCCGATGAACCCCCCTTTCCTACGTTAGGGACGGCTCCCCAGAAGGGGTAGCTGCCAGTTGAAAGAGGGGTGGCCCATGAAGAAGACTCTCAAGATTGGGGCGATAGCCGCCACATTCGTTCTCACCGGGGCGATCGCCGCCGCGGCTTTCGCCTCGAACCGCGGTTCGGACACCCGGGACCCGAGAACGACCCCGGCGGCCGTGGTCCAGCCGACGCACGATCAGACGCCTGACCCGACCGAGACGCCCGAGCCGAGCGAGACGCCCGAGCCGAGCGAGACGCCCGAGCCGAGCGAGACGCCCGACGTCTCGGTTGGCGACTCGCAGGACTCGAGCGACGACTCGCAGGACTCGAGCGACGACTCGGTTGGCGACTCGCAGGACTCGAGCAATACCTCGGGAAGCGACTCGAGCTCGAGCAACAACTCGCACGGCGACGACTGACTCTTAGGCAGAGGCGGACTCTAGAGAAGTGCGATCCCCGGCGACGACTCTTGCCGGGGTCGTCAGCTCATCTCCAACAACTCTGCGGGTGATCCACCGGGGATAAGCTGGACCAGTGGGCCGCATCCTGATCGGAACGTCGAGTTGGACCGATCCGACGCTCGTGAAGGACGGTCACTTCTACCCTTCGTCAGCGCGGACGGCGGAGGCGCGCCTTCGCTACTACGCAGAGCAGTTTCCGCTGGTCGAGGTCGACTCCACCTACTACTTCCCGCCGTCGGAGCGGAACGCCGTGCTGTGGATCGAACGTACGCCGCCGAACTTCACCTTCAACGTAAAGGCCTACTCGCTGCTCACGAACCATCCGACGAAGCGCGACTCCCTCTACAAGGACCTCCGGGACTCGCTGCCGGCGGAGCTGGGGGGAAAGCGGAACCTCTACCGTGAGCAGCTTCCGGACGCCGTCGTCGAGGAGGTCTGGCAGCGGTTCCGCGACGCGCTGATGCCGCTGCACTCAGCGGGGAAGCTCGGGGCGGTGCTGTTCCAATTCCCGCAGTGGTTCGTGATCGGGCGGAAGTCCCGCGAGTACATCTTGGAGTGTGCCGAGCGACTGGCAGACTTCCGCATCGCCGTGGAGTTCCGCCACGAGTCGTGGCTCCGCGTGGACAACGCCGAGGAGACCCTGAGCTTCCTTCGGGAACACGACATGCCCTTCGTCTGCGTCGACATGCCGCAGGGGTTCGACTCCAGCGTGCCGCCGATCGCGGCCACGACAGCGAAGGACCTCGCGATGGTCCGGTTCCACGGTAGGAACACCCAAGCCTGGAACGCGAAGTCCGAGACCGCGTCGGACCGGTTCCGCTACGAGTACACACAGGAAGAGCTGCTGGAATGGGTTCCGAAGATACGCGAGGTCTCGTCGCAGGCTCGCGAGACCCACGTCCTGATGAACAACTGCTACCGGGACTTCGCGGTGAACAACGCCCGCGAGCTCGGCGCCCTGCTCCGCGAATAGGTCTGGCCCAGACCCGCGGGCGGACCCGCTGGAAGGGAGGGTGGTCTGGGCCAGACGGGCACCCGGACTCCTTCGTCCGGACCACGCGCTCAGCCTAGCATCGCGTCCCGCGCAGACCTCGGCCGTGAGACCCGGTCGATCCGCGACGAGGGTCCCGCTCCGGCTATCCGATCCCTGATTCGACGCAGGCGTTGTAGCTCATCTGCAACCAGCCACCGTGGCCGTCGTCGAAGTATTGGAAGTTGGCCGCGACGCTTCCGTCCCGAACTACCCGGACGAAACGCTCCGGGGTCCGCGGGTATCCGGCCGCCTCGACGGTATCGGTTGCGAGCAGGCCCGTCGCGTTCCTTTTCGTGATGTCGACCGGGACGCCCTGCTCGCCCCTGGCGCCCTGCACGTAGTCGGAGTTGCCATTGACCGCTTGGCCGTTCGAACACTGGAGATCGAAGGGGACGTAGAACCCCTGAGGGTCGACGACGGCGAGCTGCACGTACCCACCCGGTGTGCCGGCGTCGGAGTTCGGGTCCGCGCAGCGAAGCTGGAGTGGTCCCGGCGCGAGCGGCCACACGACTTCGTTCGTGCCGACCGGCGCGTTGTCGCCACCGACCTCCTGGAACTGCAACGCGAGATCGGACGACGAGGTGTTCGTCACGCTGATGTGGACGCCGTCGGGCTGCGCCGCGACCTCGGGAGTGAGCACTTCAGTCGTCGTTCCGTCGCACGTGACCTGAGCGACGTCAGGAACGGTCGCTCCGGTCGGGGCAGGCGACGTCTCGGAAGCAGGCACGAAGTGGACCGGCGCCGCGGCAAGGGCAATGAGTGATGCGCTTTGCGGCAGGGCTTCGTCGGCCGTGATCGGGTCCCAGCCGGTCGAGGGATCCAAGCCGTGAGCCACAAGTACGAACACGTATCCGTCGATCGCGACATTCAGGTTCGCGCCACCCGGTCCGGTGCCGCCACCGACCGAGCCACTCCCGCTCGTTCCGCTCGAGCTGCAGGACTCCTCGAAGCTGGAGTCGCCGACCGAGAACGAGATGTGGTCGCTCTCCACCTTCACGTTGGTGAAGGAGGTCGAGAGACCGCACGCTCCGACGTAAGTGTACGCGGCCTGCACCTGCTCGCCCGCCGGTACTGCGAACGGGATGGAGACCTCCTGACCGGACACGACGGGTTCTCCATGCGCGAACGGCAGGGCCAACGCGTTGTTCGACGACGGGAAGGCGCTCTCGACCCCCGTGACGCTCCACACGCCGGCAGCGTCCTGCCGCACGAGCCGCTGGAGCGTGAGGGTCGCCTGCTGAGGACCGCAGCCCATCGTGTCCGGGGACCCGGGCAGCGGCGACGGACAGGGCGGGGGCGGCGTCGAGACGTAAACGTGCACCGGTCCGGCGCCGTTTGCATCGGATGTGCCGAAGGGAGAGAGCGCGGCCTGCTGCCACCCAAGAACCGATGTGACGAAGCGATCCGCGGCCCCAATCTCATCCGTTCGCCACTGGACCGAGGGGTCTCCGGAGTCGACCAGGTCCTGCGCGTGCTGCGCGTCGGCCAGCGTCTGCTCGGGCCAGAGAGCGTAGAAGTGGTCGGTGGCGCTGCCCCCAAGCTGCGTCGCTCCGTTTCCCGAGTCGCGGAACGCGGTGAAGGCGCCGACGCTTCCGCCGATCGCGATGGCGAACGCGAACACCGCCGTCGCGATCCGCTTG
>JBGPKY010000070.1:0-11486 GCA_041486205.1 Actinomycetota bacterium | reverse complement strand
GCTGATCGTGACGGAGACGTGGTGGACGACCGATGACTCGGGGCGGCTGGCCTTCGATTGCACCATTCCCGACTGCCCCTACGGCGCCCCGCCCACGGGGACGTACGACGCCGGGACGTTCCCCACAGACGACGACGTGTCCGGCCTCTCGGCCGACCCCTCGGTGCTCCTACAGCAGATGGAGCAGCGGACGGCGCCCGGTGGCCGCTCGCCGGAACCACCGTTCTCCCCGGGACCCGAGCTCACGCCCGGAGTCACCGCTGGGAGTCTCTGGGATGCCGTGACCAATATCCTGGAGGATCCAACGGGCGGCCCAGACCTCCGTGCGGCCTTGTTCGATGTCGCCTCCGGCATCCCGGGTGTGCAGGTGCAAACGGGGGTGACGGACCCGGTTGGGCGAGCAGCCATCGCGTTGGAACTCACCACCCCGGGGGGCGGAGCGCCAACCGCCCTCTACTTCGATCCAAGCACGCATCAGCTGATGGCAGAAGGCGGGCCTCCCGGCACGATCGGATCCAGCGGCTACACGCTCTACAGCGAGGGGATCGTGAGTTCCATCGATGCGACTCCCTCCGGCGCTCAGTGGCTGTTCCCGCCGGCGGACGGTTCGGCAGCCACCGGCCATCCAACCGGTTGATCGGGAGCGGGTCTATCCCCGTTCGCGAGCTCGTTCTTGAACGTCGGGTGATGGGCGGGAGGCCGTCCTGGTACCTCGGGGGCACAGACCGCGAGCCCGTCGAGCGGCATCCTGAAACAAGCCGCCGTGCTAGGGTTCGCAGCTGGGGTCGGCGTCCCAACGATCTCAGGGCCGATCCGCAAAGAGGGACTCGCATAGGGAGGTGCGTCGTTAACAGATCATCGGCTCGCACGCTCGCCATCGTGCTCCTCATCCTTGGCGTCGTGCTGGTCGCCGTCGGCATCGTCTATTTCACGGTTCCCATGACGAAGCTTCCCGCGCTCCTTGGACGGCTCAATCACGGCACCGGACACCGCACCAAGCGCGGTACCGCATCTCTCGGACTGGGCGTACTGAGCCTGATCGGGGCCGCCATCGCGTTCGCCCGGTCTCGTCGCCACTGATACGCTCCCACTGGCCCGCGAGGTCCGCCAGGTCTCTTCTATGGACGGCGGCTCCTTGCGCAACTGAATCGCGGTCGCGCTTCGGGGATAGGAGTTGCACTCGCGAGCAGACGCCCTGTCCATGCACGGAGGGACGAACGGCCTTCCACGACCGGGACGTCGCGCCTTCAACATCGTGCCAAACCGGAGGGAAGCTGGGGGGATCTGAGGACTGGCGATGCTCGAGATCCACGATCTGAAGAAGCGCTACGGACACGTGGTGGCCCTCGACGGGACCTCCTTCAGCGTGGCGCCGGGTCGGATCGTCGGGTTCCTCGGTGCGAACGGCGCGGGCAAGACCACCACGATGCGGGCGATCTTCGGCCTGGTGCGTCCCGACGGGGGCGAGGTGCGCTGGAAGGGGAAGCCGGTTGGCCCCGAGGAACGGGCCCGGTTCGGCTACATGCCGGAGGAACGAGGGCTCTACCCGAAGATGAAAGTAGGAGACCAGCTCACCTACTTCGCCGAGCTGTCGGGGATGAACGGGGCGGCGGCGAAAGAGGCGGCCGCCGGATGGCTCGGGCGCCTGGGCCTGGGCGACAGGGCGGACGCGCGCCTGGAGGAGCTCTCTCACGGGAACCAGCAGCGGGTCCAGCTGGCCGCGGCACTGGTACACGATCCCGAGCTCGTCGTGCTCGACGAGCCGTTCAGCGGGCTCGACCCGCTCGGCGTCGAGTCGCTAGCCGAGATGCTCGTACAGACCGCCGCGACCGGCGTCGCCGTGGTGTTCTCGAGCCACCAGCTCGACCTGGTCGAGGACGTGTGCCAGGACGTTGTGATCATCGACCATGGGAAGGTCGTGCTGGCCGGCGTCGTCGAGGAGCTGAAGGCTGCCTCGCCCCACCGTTCGTTGGACGTCGCCGTGAACGGCGATCCGTGGGTGCCCGTCCTGCCGAGCGGCACCGTCATGACCAAGCAGGACGGCCGGTTGCGGGTGCTGGTCGACGCCTCGGTCGACCTTGACGAGATCCTGGCGAGCGCGCGCCGAGTCGGCGAGGTCACCAAGTTCAGCTTCGAGCCGCCCTCGCTCGCAGACCTGTTCCTCGAGGCCGTGTCGGAGGGACGGGGCGCATGAGCGGCGGTGGGAGGCGCGTGTGGCTGGTGGCCCGTCGCGAGTGGAACCAACGGGTGCGCACGCTCGCGTTCCGGATCTCCACCCTCATCTCGGTCCTGATCGTGGTGGCACTCATCGTGGCGCCTGAGATGTACGGCGGAGGGATCAAGCCCACACGGACCGTTGGCGTGGTCGGCCAGAGCTCGTCGCAGCTCCCCACGCTCCTTCGCGCCTTCGGCGACCAGCTCGGTCTCTCCATCAAGACCCGCGAGTTCGCCGATGAGGCCGCAGGCCGGGCCGCTCTGCGTTCGGGCGACGTGGCGGCGCTGCTGGTGGATCAGCGGGAGCTTGTCTGGAAGGCAGAGGCCGATGAGCAGCTCAAGACCATCGTGACCTCGGCGGTGCAGGCTTTGCAGCAGCAGCAAGCGATCGGCAAGCTCGGCCTCACCCCCGAGCAGGCGCAGCGGCTGCTTCAGCTCCCGGATCTTCCATCGACGAGCCTCGAGCCTGCCACGAAGGAGCGCTCGGCGCGGGTAGCGCTGGCCACGATCGGGGTGATCCTGCTGTTCATGGCAATCGTCTTCTACGGCGGCTTCGTCTTGGTCGGCGTGGTCGAGGAGAAGTCCAGTCGTGTGGTCGAGGTCCTCCTCTCTCGCCTGCGTCCTACCGAGCTGCTCGCCGGCAAGATCCTTGGGATCGGGCTGGTCGGTCTGGCGCAGTTCGCGCTGGTGGCGGGAGCGGCCCTGATCACGCTGGGGCTCACGGGGAACACCTTGGCCCCGAAGACCACGCCGAGCACGATCGGGTGGATCCTGTTCTGGTTCGTCCTGGGCTACGGGTTCTACTCGGTCCTCTTCGCAACCGCCGGCTCGCTGGTCTCCCGCCAGGAGGACGCTCAGAGCATCCAGTTCCCGATCACGGCGGTCTTGTTGGTCGGCTACTTCTTCGCGTTCGCGGCGGCCGAGTCGCCGAACGGCGTGGCGGCGCTCGTGGGATCGCTCGTCCCGCCCACGGCTCCGATGGTGATGACCGTCCGCATGGCGCAGGGTGGCGTCCCGTGGTGGCAGATCGTCCTGTCGGTGGCGCTGATGGCCGTCACGGTCTACGGCATGGTGCAGCTGGCCGGACGGATCTACGCTGGCGCGATACTCCGGATCGGCCGCCGCGTGCGGTTGAAAGAAGCCTGGCGTGGTGGCGAGGTGTGACGCGCGGCCGGGTCTGCGCTCGTGCAGAGCCAGGGCCCGTTCGAGCACCTTCCGCCTATCGGCGATCTGCTCTGTGTCCCAAGGCGAGCGGTCTTGGTCGGCGAGCAACACCAGGTCGCCGTCGAGGACATATCCCCACTGATCGTGGAAGGTCTGCTCGAGTATCGCTACCACTCCTCCTTCTCGGAATGGTCACCTGTAAGACGAACGGGGAGCGACGAGATCGACAGCTCCACGGTCGCATCTTCGCGGTTGGCGCTTGCATGCCGCAAACCAAGCGTACGAGGTGGACCCGCCGAAAGGTGAGACCCTTTATCGTCGGATCTAGCTGGGGGTCCCAGCGCACGGCCGTGCGATCCACCCGGCTAGTATCCGAGAGCGCCGATCAGCATCCCGAAAGGCTCCCATGTCGGCTTCCCCGTCACTTCGCCCTCGATCCGTTATCGTCACCAGGCTTCGGGCCGCCGGGTGTGTCTTCGCCGAGGACGAGGCGCGGTTGCTCATCTCCGCGGCGCGGACGACCGCCGACCTCGCCGCCATGGTCGACCGGCGAGTCGCTGGCCTTCCGCTCGAACACGTCCTCGGCTGGGCGGAGTTCTGCGGCTTGCGGATAGCCGTGCACCCCGGAGTCTTCGTACCCCGCCGCCGCACCGAGTTCCTGGTCCGCCAGGCCACCGCCCTCGCCCGGCCACGAGCTGTCGTCGTCGATCTCTGCTGCGGTTCCGGCGCGGTGGGCGCTGCGCTGGTCGCGGCCCTGGACGGGGTCGAGTTGCACGCCGTAGACATCGATCCCGCCGCAGTGCGGTGCGCCCGCCGCAACGTCGCCGCCGCCGGTGCTCAAGTGTACGAAGGTGACCTGTATGAGCCGCTGCCCGCTACGCTGCGGGGCCGCGTCGACGTCCTGGTCGCCAACGCACCCTATGTGCCCACCAAGGAGGTCGGGCTGCTGCCCCCGGAGGCCCGCATACACGAGCCGCGGGTGGCGCTCGACGGTGGCGCGGACGGGCTTGACGTCCAGCGGCGCGTGACCGCCGCGGCGCCACTATGGCTGACACCGGGCGGCTACCTGCTGATCGAGACGAGCGAGCACCAGGCGCCGCAGACCGTCGAAACCTTCGCCCGCAACGGGCTGATCCCGCGGGTTGCCAGTTCCGACGAGCTGAACGCCACCGTCGTCATCGGAACCAGGCCCGCTCTTCGGCAAGCTCAAGATCGGCGTGCGTAAGGTGCGGTTGCGTCCGGCCAACGCAGAGCCGTGGTTCGCGGAGCACCACCAGCGACCGTGGATGCGCGGTCTCTTACGTGTGAACCGAGTGCCGGGTACGCCGTCGCCTGGTCAGGATCGCGGCAAGCGTGAGGGCCGCTAGCGCCGCCGCGATCGACAACGGGATCGCGAGGGAACCCTCTGGGCGCGGGGATAGGAGGGTTCCCGGAGCCCCCCCAGCCGCTGGCGTCGGGATCCCCGAGAGGGCCGTCGCAGGTAGCCCCAAGCCGATCAGCGTCTCTTTCAAGCCGATATGTGCGGCGTACCAGGCCCCCACCGTCACGTTGCTCCCCCAGTACTTCTGGTTCGGGGGCATGTGAGTGACCGGCCGGGGCTCGGCGTAGGGGAAGACGTACTGGACGATGTCCGCTGGGAAACGTCCGTTCGGCAGGGTCATGGTGTAGGTGATCGTGTAGCGGGGGCCGAGAGCTCCGGTCGGTCGATGCCTCAGACGGCCCCGCGTGCCACTCCCTTGAAACATGCCCACGAAGAAGCCGGACTGCTCCACCACGTTGGCGAGGTCCGGACCGATCGTCGTCGCGCCCGGCTCCCTCAGCGTGATCGGATGGGCAAGCCCAGGTCCGGTGATGACCCCCTGTGAAGGTCCCTTCGCGAACGCCGCAGGCGCTGCGAAGATCGTCGCGACGAACGCCACCACCACACCCAACAACACGGTCCGGCCGCGACGATGCTTCACGGCGCTGGTCTACCACTGGGAGCGACGCAGCGCCATCCAGGGAGCGGTCAAGGGAAGGCCACGTAGCCTCTTTCGAACAGGCCTGCGACGGCGACCCCGAGCGCCGTCACGGCGACCAAGATCGCGAGCGCGATCAAACCCAGCAGGAGCCCGTACTCGGCCGAGACGGCACCCCCCTGCGACCCGAAGCGCACGGCCGCGACTTGCAAGAAACGGCGGATGCGCAGCGCCATCGCTCCTCCCTGATGCCAGACCCACGAGCGGTCAAGTGTCGGCTCTACGCTAGGAGCCTGCTCATCGTGGCGGTATCCCGCCGATGACCCACCGCGAGCCCGGATGGGGCTCCGCCCGAAGCCGGTTCGGCGCCCCTCCTTTCGGCGTAGCCCTCGCCGCCTGCTACCAGCCGCCCTCGGCGCGGCGGTCGTGATGCTCGGCGTCGCCCAGATCGAACACGAGCAACTTCCGCTCGGTGAAAGCCTCGAGGAACCACTGCGAGAGTTCCCGACCCACACCGCTGTTGCCCGTACCGCCGAACGGCGCCAACTGATCCCAGTAGTTGCTGGTCTCGTTGATGTTCACCGTTCCGTGCTGGAGCGCCTCACCGACCCGCCAGGCCGTAGCGAGATCCCGGGTCCAGAGCGAAGCGATCAGGCCGAGCTCGCTCGAGTTGGCGATCCCGATCGCCTCCGCGACGGAACTCACCTTCATGACCGGAGCGACCGGTCCGAACGTCTCCTCCTGCGCGATCCGCATCTGCGGCGTCACGCCGGTCAGCACGGTCGCCGGATAGAAGAGCCTCTCCTGGGGCCCGAACTGTTCGATGTCGGCGCCGAGGGCACGGGCGTCCTCGACGTGATCGACGACGCGCGCAAGCGTTGCCGCGTTGCAGAGCGGCCCCATCTCGGTCTCCTCCAGCGCCGGGTCGCCGATGCGAAGCGCGGCGGTGCGGGCTTTCAGCTTCTCGACGAACTCGTCGTGCACGTCCTCGTGGACGATCAGACGCTCGGCCGACGTGCACACCTGACCGCCGTAGTAGAAACATCCGTTCATGGCGCCCTCGACCGCGGCGTCGATGTCCGCGTCGGGCAGGATGATGAACGGCCCATCGCCTCCGAGTTCCAACAGCTGGGGTTTGAGCAACGCTTTGGCCGCGATCTTCTGACCCGTCGCCGTCGATCCGGTGAAGAAGATCCCCTTCACGTCGGGGTGTTCGACGATCGCAGCGCCGACGTCGCCGAACCCTTGCACGACGTTGATCACGCCGTCCGGCAATCCGGCCTCGGTGAAGAGTTCGGCGACCATGGCGCAGGCGGTCGGCGCGAACTCTGACGGCTTCCACACGACGGTGTTGCCGGCGCCCACGATATGGGCGAGCGCGATAGAGGAGATGTCCGTTGGGAAGTTGTAGGGGGTGATGGCGCCGACCACGCCGAGCGGCCGATGAGTGAGCACGAGCCGCTTGTTGTTCGTCTGCTCCTGGGTCGACGGGAACGAGAGACCCCGGTGACGGAGCACCTCCTCGCCCGCCTTGTGCCACGCCGGAGCCGCATACTCGTGCACCTCCTCCCGGCTGGCGGTGATCGTCTTGGCGATCTCCTGCACGAGCACCCGGGCGATGGGTTCTGCCCGCTCGACGAAGAGCGCGTTGATGCGGCGCAACACCTTGACACGCTCGATGAGCGGCGTCGCAGCCCAGCCGGGCTGGGCCGCGCGTGCGGCGACGACCGCCAGGTCGACGTCGGCCGGAGAGCACCGCGCGATCTCGTTCACGAGCTCACCCGAGTACGGCGAGCGCACCTCGAACGTCCCTGCACTTCCTTCCACCCACCGGCCCCCGATGAGGGCGAGCCGCGGGAGAACGGAAGGTGTCTCTACCGCTATGGCCATGTCGATCTCCTCGCCTTGACCCGCGTCGCCTTGCGACCGTGCGCCGCCCGGCTGAGCCTTGGTTTCCCGTTAAGCCTGAGATCGGAGGCTAGAGGATTTCGGGAACGCGCGGGGAACGGCGGGCCGGCCCCACGAAGCGTCACTTCATCAACCCTTAAGTCTCTGAAGTGCTACCCTCACCAGATATGGCGGAAATGGGCTCCGTCCCCGTGCTGGAAGCCAGGACGAAGTTGGGTCGTGCGCGCAAGCTCGCGTGGGGCACGGTTCCCGCGCCTCCCCCCAAACCGCTCCGACGGCTCCCCTGGCAGAAGGCCGACCTCATGGTGCTGCACTTCAGCCCTCTGGAGAGTGAGGGGCCGCGGAGAGCCCAGGTCGCTTGGCTTCCGGTGCAGGACGGTCGCATCGAGATGAGTGGAGCGCGGCGCGTGAGGGTTTCGTGGTCCGGATCGCCCCCATCTTGGGACTTGGTCGGCGACGCCGCGCGGACCGAGGAGACCGAGGTACCGATCGCGAACGATCCGGAAGAAGCTCCCGGCCGAGCCCTCGATCGTCGGTTCCTCATCACCTGGTCTGCGGAGGACCTGATCCCGATCCTGGACGAGGTCTTCGGCGGAGGGCCAAAGCCGTGGTTCCGTCGCACCATCGACGTCCGGCGGCTCGCCTTCACGGTGGACCGGCTCGGAGGGGATGCGCCCGGATCCGACGCCCCCAGCCTCGCTGCCGTTGCGCGCCGCTATCGGGTGCCGGGGCCACCGCCGTCCGACGCCATGGATGCGGCGCTGATGACCGCCGAGCTGTTCTTGATCCTCGCCACGAGGCTTGCCGCCCAAGGCTATCCGGATGTGGGGAGCTTGTTGCTCCTATAGTGGTGTCCGCGATGGTCCAACCGACGACTGGCCTGCGTCCCGTCGATGACCTGCTCGGCGCACTTCGCGTCGGAGACAACGTGGTTTGGGAGACGGGTGAGGACGCCACCGTCGATCCGTTCGTGGCCGCCCTCGTGCGAGCCTCGCGGAAGACCCCCGGTTTGGCATACGTGAGCTTCCACGTCTCCCCCACTGAGGTTCTCGACCGATTCCAGCAAGCGTGGGACACGAAACGTTTCCTCCTGGTGGACTGCTTCACCGACGGGATCGGCCGAGGCGAAGACACATTCCGTCAGTTCTATCGCTCCCGGCGCGCACGAGCGGTTCGGGTGCAGCGGATCACCGATCCGCTCGATGACGAAGCCGTCCAAGGTGCCTTGGCCGGGATCGAGAGCGAGCTCGGTCAGGGCGCCCGCTACGTGTTCGACAGCGTCACCGGCATGCAGGAGCTATGGGGAGCCGAGGCGGCGCTTTCCTTCTTCCTCAGATCCTGTCCGCGCCTGTACGAGCTGAAGACGGTTGCCTATTGGCTCCTCGAGCGGCAGGCCCATTCAGCCTCCTTCCTCTCGCGGCTGTCCCACGTGACGCAGGTCGTACTGGACGTTCGTGCGGGCGACGAAGGCCAGACGCTCAAGGTTCTCAAGGCGGAGGGTCGTCCTCCAGAGGTCCTTGGGCGGCACGCTCGCTACGTCTTCGAGGGAGATCGGATCCGCATACTCCGCGAGATCTCCGGAACGCGGGAACGCATGGGTGAGGTGCTGAGAGGCCAGAGGATCGCTCGCGGACTTTCCCAGGCGGACCTCGCACAGCGGATCGGGATCAGTGCCAGCGCGCTCTCCCAGGCGGAACGGGGCCGAACGGGGTTCTCCGCAGAGACGCTTACCCGCGCGTGGGAGGCTCTCGGTCTGGGTTTCGGACCTCAGGTTTCTCGAACGGCCCCAGGATGGCAGGTGACCCGAAGAGGGGCCAGGCGAGAGAAGGGTCTCGCACCCGGACTCGTCGCAGAAGAGACGGCGACGGTTTCCAACGGGGCGGGGGTGCACCTTCTGACGTTCGCTCCTGGAACGAACGGACGGCGCCCCCCGTTCGCCACGAAGCAAGTCGAAGTCGCTTACGTGATGACCGGCCTCCTCGAACTTCGAGTTGGAGAAGCGAAGGAGACCCTGCACGCAGGCGACGCGATCACCCTCTCCGGCGAACCGGTGGCCGCTTGGCGGAATCCGGGTCCTGAAGAGGCGCGGGTCCTTTGGATCATCCTCCCACCGGAGGTCCGCACACCCCCACGTAACTAGCGCGACGTAGGCGCTCCCGAGACGAAGCGGTCGAGCCAGCGTTCGAACATACGCCGGCCCTGCGAGCGGATCTCGGCCTCCTTGGCGCCGAGATCGCCGACGAGCTTGTCGAGTGAGCCGGGCCCGAGCACGCGGTCCAGGTACTCGGAATATGCCGGAACCTCCGCCCATGCAGCCGCCATCTCCGCGGAGACCTCGACGTGGAACTGGACGCCGTACGCCGACTCGCCCCACCGGAAGGCCTGGTTCGGATACTCCACCGAGCCGGCCAGGCGCGTCGCGCCCTCCGGAAGGTCGAAGGTGTCCCCGTGCCATTGGAGCGTGAGGAGCTCCCTGGGGACCCCCCGGAACACGGGATCGGCCTGCGCCTCCTCGGTGAACGTGACCGTCATCAGCCCCACCTCGGGCGTGGAACCGGGGTAGACCCTCGCGCCGAGTGCCGCGGCGAGGAGCTGAACCCCGAGGCACGTTCCCCAGAAAGGCACCCCGGCGCGGACTGCCTCGGCGATCAGACGCTTCTCCTGCGTCAACCATGGGAGCTCGGCGTCGTCGTTCACGCTCATCGGGCCGCCCATCGCCACGATGGCGTCGAACCCCCGCCGATCCGGGAGCGCATCACCCTCGTCGAGCTCGACGCGGTGGAGTTCCGCCCCCTTCTCGCGAAGGACGTCTTCGAACACGCCCGGCGGTTCACACGCGATGTGCTGGAGAACTAGAGCCCGCACCCCGCCACCCTACACGTGCCCTCGGATAACCAGATGCCGTCGAGCCGAAGGTTCGGCGGGCCTTCCGGGGCTTGCACCCTGCCTCGGCCCGACCTGGGAGCCTTCGATCGACGGCATCTTGGCTTCTCGATCGAACGTAGGGCATCCGGGGGAACAGAACATCGGCCGAAGGTCCAGTCCCCGCCTGGCCGAAAGGCGGGGATTCGCTGGAGCGACAGCGTGCGAGCGCCATCCCGGCGGTCCGAAGGTCGCTCTTGACCCCGATCCGACGCCGTACATAGAGTGCGTTGCTCAGACCATCAACACGGTCGCCCTGATCGCCCCAAGCGTGCTCGCGGATGACCCGGCTTGATGGAGCCGTTGGAGCTCTTCGACATCGCTACTCACACGCCAAGAGACGAGACAACCGAGCGAGAGGCGATAGACATGACCCCTCATCGAACACACATAACGCGGCGCCGTCGGTCCACGAACGTCGCAGGCAGATCACTGGGCGTTCGCGTCGTGGCGGTCGTCGTAGTCGAGTTCCTCCTCACGGTGGTGGCAACAACCGTGTCCACGACGCTCGCACCCGCGGTTGGGGCCTCGATCCCGCCGCAGCAGGGCAACGGGTTGGTCGCCTTCACGTCGCTCCGTTCTGGGAACTGGGACATCTACACGATGTACCTGGACGGCCAGTACGTGAGCGACCTGACGAACGACCCGGCCTCGGACACCGACCCGGCCTGGTCGACCGACGGGTCGCAGCTCGCTTTCATCAGTACGCGCAGTGGCGGCCCGAACGTCTGGGTCATGAACGCCGACGGGTCCGCTCCGGTGGATCTCACCAACGATGCTCAGGCAGACTCCACTCCATCGTGGTCTCCCCCTATGGGAGGAGTCCCACGCATCGCCTTCGCCAGCCCGCGTCGCGGGCAGAGCGAGATCATGCTGATCCCCTCCACGGGAGGAACGGCGCAGAACCTGACGAACGACCCGGCGTCGGACACCGAGCCGGTGTTCTCCCCGGACGGTTCGATGATCGCCTTCGTTAGCGACCGCTCAGGTAATCAGGACATCTGGGTCATGGGCGCCGACGGCTCGAACCCCATCGACCTGACCGCCGGCGATCCCTCTGCGAACACCGGTCCCGCGTGGTCGCCCGACGGATCGAAGATCGCCTACACGGGCACTGCGACTGGAACCGCGGACATCTACGTGATGGACGCGGCCGGGACGAATGCGCAAGACATCACTAACGATCCGACCGGCAACGAAACCGATCCGGCGTTCTCGCCCGATTCGGGCCTGCGGATCGACTACGCGAGCGACCGGGACGGCAAGGACGAGATCTACACGACGAACATGCCTGGGACCGTGTCGATCAACCTGCAGACG
>JBGPKY010000069.1:0-11640 GCA_041486205.1 Actinomycetota bacterium | reverse complement strand
GCCGGCGTTCACGCCGATCCGTATCGGCACGCCCCGTGACTTCGCTTCGCGCGCGATCAGCCGCACCTTGTCTTGGTACTTGATGTTGCCGGGATTGATACGCAGTCCCTGGACACCAGCCTCGAGCGCCGCGATCGCGTACTTCCACTGGAAATGTATGTCGGCGACGACCGGTACCGTGGACTTCGCTGCGATCGGTGTCAGGGCTTGCGCATCCTCCCAGTGCGGAACGGCCACGCGCACGATGTCGACACCCGAGGCGATGAGCGAAGCGATCTGCTGCAACGTGGCGTCGATGTCAGCCGTCTTCGTCGTCGTCATCGACTGGACAGTGATCGGAGCGTCCCCTCCGATCTCCACCGAGCCGAGCCGCACCTTCCGCGTCTTCCGTCGAAACGCAGGCATCGGGGACAGCTTCTCAGCTCTCACTCGCCGAACACGTGGAACGTGACCTGCCGCTCCTTGGGTTCGTCCATCTCGAACAGGATCAGCCGCTGCCAGCGGCCGAAGCCCGGCTCGCCGGCCACGACCGGGATCGCGTGCGAGGTGGCCGACAGCAACATCGACTTCACATGCGAGTGGCCGTTCGCCCGCTCGTGCGACTCCTCGAGGTTCTGCGTCCGCCGTTCCATGTCGTCGTGCGAGTAGTAGACATCCTCCGGAACGAGCGCTTTCACGCGCTCGCGGAAATCGCTCAGCGCACCGTCCTCCCACTCGTTGATGAGCAACGCCGCAGTGGTGTGCGCGCAGAAGGCGATCGCGGCGCCATCGGTCACACCCGAGTCTTTGATGGCGCGCTGCAGCTCTTCGGTGAGGTCCAGGTAGGAGTAGCGCTCCATCGCGGCAACCTCGATCGACGTCGTCTTGGACTTCACTCGTCCCTCCTTGTGCCGGCCGCGGGCGCGACCACAGGTAGCTCGAACGTGAACACGCTTCCTTTCCCAACTTCGCTTTCGGCCCTGATGCGACCACCGTGCGCCTCGACCACCGACCGGGCGATGGCCAGCCCTATCCCGGTACCCCCGTCGTCGCGAGAGCGAGCGGAGTCCACCCGGTAGAAACGCTCGAAAAGGCGAGGCAAGTGTTCGGCCGCGATACCCGAGCCGGTGTCCTCGACCCGGACCTCGCAGTTGCCGTTGTGCCGCGTTGCGGTTACGGCGACGTGGCCGCCCGGCGGCGTGAACCGCACGGCGTTGTCGAGCAGGTTGAACAGCACCTGATGCACCCGCTCGCGATCGGCGAATACCGGCGGCAGGTCGGGGGGTACCTCGCCGTTGACCGTCACGTCCTTCCCGGCACGCGAGACTTCGATCTCGGAAACGACCTCTGCGACGAGGGGTCCGAGCCGCACGGGCTCGCGGGCCAGCGGCACGTCGCCGGATTCCAGACGCGAGAGGTCGAGGAGCTGCTCTACCAGCCGGCCGAGCCGCTCGGATTGGGTAAGCATCACCTGCAGGGTCTCGGCGTTCGGCTGCTCGACGCCGTCGAGAAGGTTCTCCAGATGCGCGCGCAGCGCCGAGATGGGGGTCTTCAGCTCGTGCGAGACGTTCGCCACGAGGTCTCGGCGAAGTCGCTCGAGTTGCTCGAGCTCGGCCCCCATACGGTTGAACGCTTGCGCGAGCTGACCGACTTCGTCGCGCGAGGCCGTGTAGACGCGCTGCGAGTAGTCGCCCGTTTCCATCCGCCTCGCGGCCTGCGCCATGTCGCGCAGTGGCTGGGTCATCCCCCGCGCCAGCCACCGCGCGAGCAGGAGCGCCGTCGCGGCCGCCACCGCGCCCGCCACCAGGATCTGCAGCCAGTGGTCGCGGATGGCGAACACGCGGAACCCGAACCCGAGGATCACGTACACGAACAGGAGGGTCATGGCCACCGCGGATACGATCGTTGATCCGAGCTTGGCTCGGATGGTCGGGAGCTTCTCGAGCGGGCGCATGCTCATGGGCCCTCCTGGAACGAGTAACCGACGCCGTGGACCGTTCGGATGAACCGCGGCTCGCCGCCGTCCTCTCCGAGCTTTCGGCGGATCCGCGCGACGTGCGAGTCCACGACCCGTCCTCCCGCGTAGTCGCGATACCCCCAGACGCGATCCATCAACTGCTCTCGCGTGAACACGACACCGGGCTCGCGCGCGAGCGTGAGCAGGATCTCGAACTCGAGCGGAGTCAGCCCGACCTCATCGGCGTCGACGGTGACCACGCGGCGTTTCGGATCGACGGTGAGCGCACCGCGCTGGATCGGACCGGTTTCCGGTAAGGCGTGGATCCGATCGATCCGACGCAGGATCGCCTTCACGCGGATCGCCAGCTCTCGCAGGCTGAACGGCTTCGTCAGGTAATCGTCGGCGCCGACCGCGAAGCCGGCCACCTTGTCGGCCTCCTCCGTGCGCGCCGTAAGCATGAGCACCGGGACCCATCGCTCCTTCTGTATCTCCTTGCAGACGTCGAGTCCGTCCATGCCGGGAAGCATGAGGTCGAGGACTACGAGGTCGGGTTGCGTCTCTCTGCAGACCTCGATCGCCTGAGGGCCGTCACCGGCGACGACGACCTTGTAACCCTCGCTCTCGAGTCTGGCGCGTACGGCCTCGGCGATCGATTCCTCGTCGTCGACGACCAAGACGGTCTGCTCACTCACGGCCCAAATCGTATCCGCAAGGATGTGGCGCCCCTCTGTCGGTGTGTTGAGAACTTGTGTCAACGTGCGGGAGGACCAGCACGAAGGCGCCTACGGCGGGAAGTTGAGCGGTTTCGCGATGTCGAGGTAGATGATCGACAGGGTGAACAAGATGAAGAACGCGGCGACGATGGCAGAGATCGGCACGATCTTCTGCATGTCGATCTTCCGGCCGCGGACCTTCTCGATAGCGAGCACGGCGAGGTGGCCTCCGTCGAAAGGTGGGAGTGGGAGCAGGTTGAGGAATCCGATGAAGATGTTCACGAGCGCGAACACGTAGAGGATGTCCCAGAACCGGCCCGTTGAGGCCGTCTGTCCGATGACGTGAGCGATACCGACCACCGATTGAGGGTCGCTCCTCGCGCGGGGCGCGTTCGTGAACAGCAGCGTGAAGATCCTCCCGATCCCCTCTGGACCGAAAACGCGTCCGATGCTCTTCACGGTGTCGACGGTCGCGGAGCCTACCAGCCGTGCCCCGCCGGTCACGGACCCGATCACCCCCGAGGTCTCACGCGCCTCGCTCAGGATCACACCGGTCCTTCCGACGGGCGCCTTCTCGCCGGGGACGTTCGATAACACCGGGGTCAGGGTCATCGTCAGGACCCGGCCGTCTCGGCTGACGCGGAACGTCACCGGCCGACCCACGTGCGCTCGTGTGTAGTTCACGAGCTGGATCTCTGTCGGGTTCGAGATGGAGTCGACGCCAACGATGCGGTCGCCGGCCTGCATCCCGGCGACGGCTGCCGGGGAGGGCGAGCCGTTCAGCGTCGGGGAAACCTCCACGATGAATGGGCTTCGCACGACCGGTTGCCCGACGGCTCCCAGCCAGATCGCGAACACGAGGAAGGCGAGGAGGAAATGGGTCGCCGGGCCCGCGAAGATCACGAGCGCTCGCTGCCAGATCGGCTTGGCTCCGAAGGTACGCGGCAGATCCTCCGTCGCCGCCTCCTGGAACGGGTTCATACCGGCGATCTTGACGTAGCCGCCGGCTGGGATCGCCTTCAGGCCGTATTCGGTCTCTCCCCGTCGGAACGACCAGATCCGTGGCCCGAACCCAACGAAGAATTCCTCGACCTTGATGCCGAACCATTTCGCCATGCCGAAGTGCGCGCCCTCGTGGATGACCACGACGAGGATCAGCGCGACGAAGAACGAGAGCTGCCCGACGGTACCGGCCATCAGATGTCAGCGTGCCTCGATGATCTCCGCCGCGTTACGACGGGCCCACGCGTCGGCCCGTTCGAGGTTCACGACGGATACAACCGACGAGGGCGATTCGTGCGCGTCCACAACCGCTTGCACCACTTCGACTATACGGGTGAGTGGGATCTTGCCCTCGAGGAATGCCATGGCCGCGACTTCGTTCGCCGCGCTCATGACCGCTGGGAACGTGAGTCCGAGCTCGCCGACGCGGTAGGCGAGGTCAACAGCCGGGAACGCCTCGCGGTCCAGCGGCTCGAAGGAGATCTTGCTATCGGCGAGCGGCACGGAGTCGACGCCGCTCGGCAGGCGCTCCGGCCAGCCGAGCGCGAGCTGGATCGGCAACCTCATGTCCGGCACGGCGAACTGCGCCATCATCGAGCCGTCTCGGAACTCCGCCAGCGCGTGAACCAGCCCCTCGGGGTGGATCACGACGTGTATCTGCGAATACTCGATCCCGAACAGGTAGTGCGCCTCGATCACCTCGAGGCCCTTGTTCATGAGCGTCGCGGAGTCGATGGTGATCTTCGGGCCCATCTGCCAGACGGGATGCGCGAGAGCCTCCTTCACCGAGGCTTTCGCCAGCTCGGCGTGGGTCCAGCCGCGGAACGGCCCGCCGGAGCCGGTCAGGATGACGCGCTTCACGTCCTCGCGCCGCTCGCCGCGAAGGCACTGCGCGAGAGCCGCGTGCTCGGAGTCGATCGGAACCAGCCGCTCCGGCTCGCCCTTGATCAGGTCCATCACGATCTCGCCGCCGACGATCAGGCTCTCCTTGTTCGCGAGGGCAAGGATCTTCCCCGTCTGGAGCGCAGCGAGTGTCGGCGCGAGCCCGACGGAGCCGACCAGCGCGTTCACCACCATGTCGCATTCGACGTCCCGCGCTATCGATTCGGCCGCCTCGGGTCCCACGAGGATGTCGACGCCCTTGATGCCACCGAGCTTCTTCCGAAGGTCCTCGGCCGCGTCCTCGTCGGCGATCGCGACGTGCTGCGGCAGGAACTCCCGGACCTGCCCCACCAGCAGTTCGTGGTTGGTCCCGGCCGAAAGCCCAACGACCTTGAATCGATCGGGGTTGCGCCGGACCACGTCCAGCGCCTGAGTCCCGACCGATCCGGTAGAGCCGAGGATGACCAGTGAGCGCATCACAGGAAGATTACTCCGGGATACGCGTAAATCGCGCATCGGGGTTTCGTTCAGCGCCGGACTCCAGGTCGGGGCCGGGTATCAAGTGAGGATCAGGCGCAGGAACAGGAAAGCGGCCGGCGCCACGAACAACACAGAATCGATCCTATCCAGCACCCCGCCGTGGCCGGGAAGGATGCTCCCCATGTCCTTCAAGCCCATATCCCGCTTGAGCACGGATTCCGCCAGGTCGCCGAGCGGAGCGAAGAATGCCACGACCACCGCGAGGCCTACAGATCTGCTCACCGTGTTTAGCGCTGTCACCGAAGACGCCACGACCCCGACCGAGATCGCGATCACGACCAAGGTCGCGCCGATCGCGCCCTCCCAGGATTTCTTCGGGCTGATCGTCGGAGCAAGGGAACGGCTCCCCCACCATGACCCGACGACGAACGCCGCCGTGTCGTAGACGAAGGTAAGACCGATCACCGAGAGCGTTATCCATTTGCCGTCGGAGCCGCCCCCGAAGACCCTGAGCATGGCGAGGGCGTAGCCCGCGAGCAGCGGCACGTACACCACACCGAAGATCGTGAGCGCCGCATTCCGAACGGTGTCCTTACGGTGAGCGTGCGGGACCGCCATGTACCACAGGAAGGTCGCGAAGACCGACAACACGACCATCGAGAGCATGGCAGCCTCGCCGCGGAAGTAGCCTGCGCTCAAGACCAGCGCCCCGGCAACGAGGCCGAGCGCGGTGGCCGGCTGATGGTGACGTCTCTGCATCGCCAGGTACAGCTCTCCTTGCGCCCACAGCACGACGACGCTCGCAACGATCGCGAAAGCGCCTGGCCCGATCGCGAGGCTGCCGACGGCGAGCGCCGCGAGGACGATGCCGGTCAGGAACGCGGCCGGAACGTCACGCTCCCCGCCTCGGCGATCGTGGTCGGTGCCGATCTCCACCGCGGTCGGCTCCTGCCAGCTGGGACCGCCGAGGCCCTCATGGCCCACGCGAACCGTCCTCATCGGCGTGACGGGCTCCTCGAGGTCACCGAGGATCTCGTCCTCTACCTCCTCGGGACTTCCCAAGATGTCGCCGAGCCTCGCTTCGGGCTCCTGTTCGTGGGCCGGCTCCCGGGAAGCCTCCTCGCGCACGGCCTCGGCGAAGTGCTCTGCCGCCGCCTCGACCTCTTGGGGACTAGGCGGTTCGTCAGGAACCTCCTCAAGTGGGGCGACCCCGCTTGCCTCTTCGTCGGTCTCATCCGATGCGCCTGGGAGGTCGACGTAGGCGGAGGACGCGGCCGTGAAGCTCTCGATCGAGATGTCCGGCTCGGTTTCGTACATGACCGGCTCGGCGGCCCCATCCTCGTCCGAAGGCCACTCCTCGTCTGCTTCGGTCGCCGGAACGGCGGGCGAGAAGAGGCCCTCCTGGCCCGGCGTCTCTACGACGTCGGCGAGGGCTGCGAACTCGCCCTCGGCCTCAGGTTGCGCTTCGGGTTCGCCCGCGAGCGGCTCGCCCAGGATCCCGGTGTCCTCGTCGCCGGAGGCCCAACGCTCGGCGGGCGGCTCCGAGGGAGCGGCGGGCGGCGGGGCCTGCTTCTCCTCGGACGGCTCGGGCCAGTCGACGTCCTGGATGGGCGCGAAGAACTTGTCCAAGTCTTCGAAGAGATCGTCGGACTTGTCGTCGCTCACCTAGATCTCCTTGAGCTCCTGCTCCTTGTGGGCCACGATCTCATCGACCTCGCCAACGTGCTGATCCGTGAGCTTCTGCAGCTCCTTCTCGGCCCGCATGAGGTCATCTTCCGAGATGGTGTGGTCGTGCTCAAGCTTCTCGAGGCCTTCTTTCGAATGCCTCCGAACGTTGCGCACGGCCACCCTGGCTTCTTCTCCGCGGTGGTGAACGGTCTTGACGAGCTCCTTGCGACGCTCTTCGGTGAGCGGCGGGAAGTTCAGCCGGATGACCTGGCCGTCGTTCGAGGGTGTGATCCCGATGTCGCTCGCCAGTATCGCCTTCTCCATACCGGAGATGGCCCCCTTGTCGAACGGCGAGATCGTGAGGGTCCTCGGCTCCGGGACCGAGAACGACGCCAGCTGGTTGATCGGCACATGCGTACCGTAGTAGTCCACGACGATCCGCGAAAGCAGGGCTGGTGTCGCGCGCCCCGTCCGGATGCCGGCGAGCTCCTCCTTGAGCACGCCGACGGCCTTCTTCATCTTCTCCGTCGCCTCGGCGAGAGCGGTCTCGACGGTCATCGCGTCCCCCCGTGGACGAGAGTCCCGATGGACTCTCCGGACACCGCGCGGCGGATGTTGCCCTCCTCACGGAAGTCGAACACGATGATCGGAAGCTTGTTCTCCATGCACAGCGAGATGGCGGTCGCGTCCATCACTTGGTAGCCCTCGCGCAGGACGTCGATGTACTCGATCGCGTCGAAGCGACGGGCAGACGGGTCCACGTGCGGATCCGCGTCGTACACCCCGTCGACCTTCGTTCCCTTGAGGATCGCCTCGGCGTGGATCTCGAGCGCGCGTTGCGCGGCCGTGGTGTCGGTCGAGAAGTACGGTGCGCCGATGCCCGCGGCGAAGATCACGATGCGACCCTTCTCGAGATGACGGATCGCGCGAAGCGGAACGTACGGCTCGGCGATCTGCGCCATGTGGATCGCCGTCTGCACGCGGGTCGTCACGTGGATCTTCTCCAGGGCGTCTTGCAACGCGAGGGCGTTCATGACGGTGGCGAGCATCCCCATGTAGTCGGCGCGCGCTCGCTCGATGCCGGGGGCTTGCCGTCCGCGGAAGATGTTGCCTCCCCCCACGACGACCGCCGTCTCCACGCCGAGGTCGAGCACCTCGGCAAGCTGGCGCGCGAGCAGAGCCGTCGCTTCGGTCGAGATGCCGTAGCCGGTACCTGCCGGGGAGAAGGCGTCGCCGGAGAGTTTCAGCAGCACCCGGTGGTAGATCGGCCGTTCCTGCTGCTGAACGTGTCCGGACTCACCCATCCCGCCGTCCAGCCCCTTCAGTCGATTTCTTCGCCAAGCTTGTACCGGACGAAGCGCCGCACGGCAACTTTCTCCCCGACCTTGGCCGACACCTCGTCCAAGACAGAACGGATGGTCTTCGAGTCGTCCTTGACGAACTTCTGGTCGAGCAGCACGCGGTCTTGGTAGAACGCCTCTAGCTTGCCCTCGACGATCTTCGGGATGACCTGGTCCGGCTTGCCCAGCTCCCGCGCCTGCGCTTCGAAGATCTTCTGCTCCGCCTCTAGCGTGTCCGTCGGAACCTCTTCCCTATCCACCCACTGCGGCGTCGCGCTCGCGATGTGCAAGGCGATGTCCTTCGTCAGCGCCTTGAACTCGTCGGTGTTCGCAACGAAGTCCGTCTCGCAGTTCACCTCGATGAGAACGCCCACGATGTTGTTGAAATGGATGTAGCTCTCGATCAACCCCTGGTTCGCCGATCTGCTTGCCCGTTTGGCCGCCGATGCAAGTCCCTTCTCCCGCAGGATCTCGGTCGCGCGGGCGACGTCTCCTTCCGCGTCCTGCAGGGCGCGCTTGCAGTCCATCATCCCTGCCCCAGTAGCCTCCCGGAGGCTCTTCACCTGTTCTGCGCTGACCTGGATCATGCCTGCTGTACCTGGATCGGTTCGGATGCATCGGCGGCAGAGATCGCGACGTCCGAGACTTCGGTCGCCGGTGGCTCGGGGGTGAGGTCGGCGCCGAGAGTGGGTTCGGGTTCGGGCTCGGGTTCGATCTCGGGGCCCGTGGCTTTGGTCACGATCGCCTCGCGGCCTTCGCGACGTCCCTGCGTGAGCGCGTCTGCGAGGACCCGCGTGACGAGGGCAACCGAGCGTATCGCGTCATCGTTGCCGGGGATGACGTAGTCGACCTCGTCGGGATCGCAGTTCGTGTCGACGATGGCGATGACGGGCAGGCCAAGCTTGCGGGCCTCTCCGACCGCGATGTGCTCCTTCTTGGTGTCGATCACGAAGACCGCGTCAGGGAGACGGTCCATCGTTTGCATGCCGCCTAGGTTGCGTTCGAGCTTCTCTTTCTCGTGGCGCAGCCGCAGCACTTCCTTCTTCGGGAGGTAGTCGAATGCGCCCCCGCGCTCCATCTCGCGAAGCTCGCGCATGCGGATGAGCCGGCGCGAGACGGTCTGGAAGTTCGTGAGCATCCCACCCAGCCAACGGGTCACGACGTATGGCATGCCGGCTCGCTCGGCGTTGTCCGAGATGACTTCCTGAGCCTGCTTCTTGGTCCCGACGAACAAGACGATGCCGTTACGGCGACCGAGGTCGCGGACGTACGAGTGCGCCTCTTCGAGCCCTACGAGGGTCTTCTCGAGGTCGATGATGTAGATGCCGGAGCGTTCCCCGTACAGGTAGCGACCCATCTTCGGGTTCCATCTGCGGGTCTGATGCCCGAAGTGGATACCTGCCTCGAGGAGCTCCCGCCTGGTGACGACAGGCACGGCGCTTCCTCCTTCCGGTTCTCCCTCCGCCCGGTTCTACCCGCCTCGGCCCGGCCATCCGGCCAGGACCCCGAGCGCGGTCCCCGGGCGTGTGTGCTCGGCGCTCACGCGCCGGCGGAGGGAGTCTAGCAGCGCAGATGCGGGCTCCCAGAGGCTGCGAAGCCGCTATCGGGTTCGGCGGACCGGTTGCCGGCGGCGGACCGACTGCTCAGGAACATCGGGCTCAGCAACCATCCAGCGGTAAGCGAACGCGGCCAGGAAACCCATGTGAACGAAGGTACAGAAGAGCGCGTAGGCCCACATAGCCGCCGAGGGGTTCACCGTGAGTAAGTTCCCTCCGGGAGCGAGCGCTACAAGGACGGGCAGGGTGAGGAATATGTAGAACATGCAGAACAGCACGTGCCGGCTTCCGGGCATCAGCGCCGCCCGCGCCGCACGGCGGAGGGTTTCTTGAAGCCCACGCCGCTCGCGCACGGCCGCGACCGGCGCGAAGACGAAGAAGAACAGCGCGGCGATCAGCGTGAGCACCGACCCGAGGAACCCGATACCGGGACCGAGGAGAGGCAGGATCACGCTGCCGAGGATCAGCATCGACAGGCCGAGCACGTTCACGGCGAGCACGGTCGGGAAGGCCATAAGCCCCCGAAGGACGCCGAGCACGGAGGCTCGCCGCCCTTCGAGACGCTCGACGACGAGCCCCGTGAGCACCGAGAGGAACACTGCCCTCACGACTAGGAACCCGGTCGCCGCCACCAGCCCCGTAGCCCCGAAACCGTAGATCGTCACCCCGTTCAGTGCATCGAAGTAGGTGCTGATCGGTGGTAGAGCGAGCAGATCGACCAGTCTCCCGGGGGGGCCCTCCAGCCCGAGAGCCACCAGCCCGAGCCAGGACAGGAACAGGAGCAGGAACGGCGCGACCAGCAGGACAGGCGAGGAGCCGATCGTCACGAAGCCCCGCCCGAGGGCGCGTGGGATGGAGGGGAACGACGAGTCTCCCCCGCCGCGATAGAGCCACCCGAGCATGTTCGGGACCTCTGTCCGCTGCCGAGCGGGCGGCTCGACGATCTCCGGCCTGACCGGCGCGGACGCGCGGTAACCCGACTTCGACTTACGCCGCTTCTTACCGCTCATGCCCCGCCCCCGCCGCCTTCGTCGCTCTCGTCGTCTCGCTCCTCATCCCCATCCGCGCTCCCGGCGCCGGGCTGCGGGATACCCGGTCCGGGGAAGCGCCCAACGAGTAGGCGGAAAGGTGCCAGCAGGATCAAGCTCATCACGAGAAGGGCGATCGCGTAGTTGCCGAAGAGCCTCCCGGCGTCGACCTTGGTCGGCGACGGGATGTCCAACAGCTTGCCGGCATCATCGTGAGCGAACGCCACGAGGCCGCCCTGTGAACCGCCCTTGACGGCAACGACCGCGTGCGGCGAGAGAGCGATAGGGCCGATGAGTCCGGGATCCACGGGGCTCTGCCAGACGAGGTTGCCGGACCCGACGTCGACGGCGACCATGCGGCCGTCGTTCAACCCGACCAGCGCGACCCTTCCCGCGATCACGGGCGAGCTGCGAACGATCAGATCGTTCAGCTGGTAGTCCCACACCCGGGCGCCGGTCGAGACGTCGATCTTGTAGAGGCCGCCCGAGGCGTCGGCTATGTAGGTGTCGCCGCCGGCGAGGGCCGGGCTCGAGACAGGCGAGAAGAGCGAATTCGTCAGGCTCCCCCAGCGCTCCTGGCCGTTCGGTTCGATCGAATGGACGACACGGTCGGCAGAGCCGATGAAAGCGCCACCGTTCGAAGCGGCCGGCGCCGAAGCCGTGGCGCCCGCGACTCGCGGCGCGAACTCCCAAAGGGTCTTGCCTGTGGTCTCGTCGAGCGCGAGCAGGCGCACGATCTGCTGACCTGATGTGTCGCGGACGACCACCAAGACCCTCCCGTCCGAGACCGCAGCGGCCGCGTCGATCGTCCCGCCCAGCTTGTCCGTCCAGGAGAGGACGCCGGAGTCGATCTTCACCGCGTAGACGTTGCCGTCCTCGTCGGAGACGATAGCGATGTTCCCGTCGATCGCGACGGCGCTGCGGCTCGCGGCCTCGAGAGGCGTGCGCCAGATCTCGCGCATCGAGGACATGTCGACTCCTACGAGGCTCGCACCTCCACCTGGTGCCTCGTCGGAGAAGACAAGCACCGAT
>JBGPKY010000068.1:0-11722 GCA_041486205.1 Actinomycetota bacterium | reverse complement strand
GGCTGTTCGCGACCATCTCGGAAGCCTGGTAGGGGTGCAGCTCCTGCGTCCGGACGGAGAGGACGCGTTCGTGTTCGCGCATGCGCTGATCCGCGATGTCACATACGTGGAGGTCCCTGCGGAGGTTCGCGCCGAGGTGCACGAACGCTACGGCCGGTGGCTAGAGACCTCCGAGACGGCCGCTCATGCGCGGTCCGCTGAGCTCGTCGGCTCCCATCTCGCGGCAGCCTGTCGGGCCGGCGGAGGCCGAGTCGGCGAGGACGGTATCCCGCGACGCGCGGCCCATCTCTTGGCCCGGGCCGCGAGCGGGTCGAGTAGTTCGGGCGACGTGGAAGGGGCGCTAGAGCTATGGAGGTGGGCCGCGGATCTCCTGCCGCCCGAGGACGAGTACCTGCCGGAGCTGCTGCTCGAGGCAGGGAAGGCCGAAGCCAAGCTGGAGGATGAGCCGGCCGCCGATGCACTACTCGCCCATGCCGGAAGGCTCGCGCGAACGATCGGGAACCCGGTCGTCGAGTGGCGCGCCAAGCTCCTTCGGATAACGCTCAGGGCCGGAAGCGCGGACGCCGACGCGCTCGAACGTGTTCGGGAGGTCGCAGACTCGACCATCCAGGCCTGCAGGGAGCTCGGCGACGACCTCGGGCTCACATGGGCGTGGACGGGACGGGCGGTGGTCCACCGCCGCCGCGGGTACTGGGCAGCGGCGGCCAACGCATCTGAGCGAGCGGCTGAGCATGCAGGATCCGCGGGTCGCCGCGACGAGGAGGTAGCTGCGCTGCGCGACCTGGCCCGCGCGATCGGCGGAGGCCGGGCGCCCGTTTCGGAGTCGATCGAGCGGTGCGAGCGCGTCCTCGAGCGCGTCCGGGGTGAACGCCCCGAAGAGCAGGAGGTAGCTGCGCTCCTGGCCATGTTGCTCGCGAGGCGCGGTTCGTTCGACGAGGCACGCGACCTCGTCGCCTTGGCCGCATCCGAGCTCGAGGGATTGGGGATGGATCGCGAGGAGGCCGCCTGCCTGCTGGCCTCGGCGCGGATCGAGGCGATGGCGGGGCAACCGGAAGAAGCGGAGCAGGCGTTGCGGCGGGTCGCCGACATGGCCGACCGGGTGGGTGACAGAGAGATCCTCTCGCAGGTGGCCGCGGCTCTCGCCCGCGTCTTCTTGGACCGCGGACGCGCGCAGGAGGCACTACAGCTGACCGAGGCGACGGAGCCGCCCACGTGGGACGACGTGGCCATCCAGGTCGAGTGGCGAGCGGTGCGCGCGAGGGCGCTCGCGGCGGCCGGAGGGCATGAGGAGGCGAACATCCTTGCGCGGCAGGCCGTGAAGCTCGCCGATCAGACCGACCTCGTCGAGCTCCGCTCAGGGGCGCTGCTGGATCTCGCCGACGTCTTGCTTCAAGCGGGGCGTCCGAACGAGGCTATGCCATTCGCTCGCCGGGCTCTCCGCGCTCTTCAGCGGAAGGGCGTCGAAGGTGCCGCCGAACGCGCGCGAGCGGTGCTCGAACAGGTCGAAGGGGTCGACACCCGGCGCGAGACGCCCGGCGATCCCGCCCCTTCGCGAGAAGTCCCCGAAGACGCCGCAGCGCCGGAACAGGAGACCGCCGTTCCTGAGACCTCGGACGAGGTCGTGCCGCCCGCCCTCGAGGAGTTTCGTGATCCCGAGGCAGAGGTCCTTGATGCGACCGCGGAGCTCCCAGATCCGACCGCGGAGCTCCCAGATCCGAACGCGGACGTTCCGGTCGAGCCGCCCGCGCCGGTCGGGAAGCCCCCCAAGAAGGGCTCTCCCCCAGAGAAGAAGTCGCGCTGGGGCTTCTGAGCCCACCTGGTGGTCGATCTTTACCCGTTCTTTCCCTCTCGCTGGGCAGCGCCTGTGCCGCGGGCGCGTAGCGTCGGCCTATGTCGAACACGAGGAGGATGCCATGGCGTACGTGATCGCGGAGCCGTGTGTAGACGTGCATGACCGGGCTTGCGTGGACGAGTGCCCCGTGGACTGCATCTACGACGGCTTGCGCAAGGGCTACATCCATCCGGACGAGTGCATCGACTGCGGCGCCTGCGAGGCGGTATGTCCAGTTGTGGCGATCTTCCACCAGGAGGATCTTCCGCCGGAGTGGGCCCACTACGCGCAGATCGAGCGGGAGTTCTTCGCTGCGGGCGTCACCGACCTCGGGTCTCCGGGGGGCGCTGCCCAGGTCGGCCAGATCGACGGGGATCACCCGGCGCTCGGGAGCATCAGCGCCGCCTGAGATCTTCGGGTCGACGTTAGCGAAAACCCATCGACGGTCGTCGGTTGGACTCATGCGTGCGGGCGAACGGCTCCCATGAGACTTAGCAGCATCACGGTGGGCTGGGTCGCGACGAGGGAGTGCGGGGTGCCGGGCGCCATGAGGAGCCAGAACCCGGGTCCGGCATCGAGATGCTCGCCCTCGACCATGAAGTCGAGGCGCCCAGTCAGGACTTGAACGATCGCGGCGCGGCTCGCTTGGTGGTCCGTGAGCCCCTCGCCGGCGTCGAAGCCGAACACCGATACGTTGAGACTCTCGTCGCGATGGACGACCTTGGAAACGACTACGCCGGGTTGGATGGTGACCGCGGCGGCCGCGTCGGCGATGGCGATGTGCGACATGGCCCCTCCTCAGGAGTCTCGTTGACCTTCCGCGCAGGATGGTGCCGCTCAGCGCTCGAGACCGTCAACCGCCGCGAAGGGGTCCGTGGCGCTATCGTTAGCGGGCACCGCCAGGGTCGTCGATCTGGCGTGCGTGGTTAGGGAGCGTTGCGGCCGCACATGGGTCCCGAACCTCCCGGGTCACAGGACCCATGCACCTCGCTCGGTTCTGTGACTGAGTTGGCGCCATGGTCGGAACGGCGCCTGCCGGCACCAGCCGGTTGAGTGCGCGTGAGCTCGCCGCCATGACACCCGCGACGCGGAACCGTTACGCGGACCTGCTGCGGGCGGTCTCGATCTTCGTCGTCGTGGTCGGGCACTGGCTGATGGCGGTCCTCGGCTGGCACGACGGAAGCTTCACGGGGAAGAACCTGCTCGAGATCGCCCCTTGGACCCACATCCTCACCTGGATCTTCCAGGTCATGCCGGTCTTCTTCATCGTCGGAGGTTTCACGAACGCGGGTTCGTTGCGATCCGCCGGCGAGCGCGGCGTGAGCTACGCGGACTGGCTCCGCGCCCGCGCCGCGCGGCTGCTCCGCCCAGCGCTGATCTTCGTCGCGTTCTGGACCGTCTTGCCTATGCTCGCCGTCGCGGTGGGGTTGCCATCCGGAGTCGCGCGAACCGGTGGCCGGGAGGTCGCGCTCCCCATCTGGTTCTTAGCCGTCTATATGTTGACGGTGGCCGCTGCGCCACCCTTGCTCGCCGCGCACCGGCGATTCGGAGTCCGGGTCCTGATGGTCCTCGCCGCCGCCGTCGTCGCCGTCGATGTGGCGCGATACGGGCTCGGGCTGCCGCGCGTCGGGACGTTGAACTACGCGTTCGTGTGGCTCGCCGTTCTCGAGCTCGGGTTCCTATGGCGGGACGGGGCCCTCACGCGCCGCCGCTTCATACCTTGGGCGATGGCCGGGGGTGGGCTCCTCGCTCTGGCGGGACTCACGACTCTGGCGTCTTACCCGGTCTCCATGATCGGGCTGACGCACGCCGAGCGATCGAACACGCTCCCACCGACGGCCGCTCTGCTCGCGCTCGCCGTGTGGCAATGCGGGGCGATGTTGGTGCTCGAAACCGCTGCGGATCGTTGGCTCGCTCGACCACGTGTCTGGGTCGGGGTCGTCCTCGCCAACAGCATGGTCATGACCTTCTATCTGTGGAACATGACCGCGGCGGTGCTCGCGGCCGTCATCCTGCTTCCAACCGGGCTGGCTCCGCAGCCCGAACCACTCACCGCTGCCTGGTGGTGGCTGCGGCTGGGCTGGATCATCGCGTGTGCCATCTGCCTCGTGCCCTTCCTGTTCGCCTTCCGGTGGGGAGAACGGCCCGGTGCACCATCGCCGCCGGCGCGCGTCGGGTGGATCGGACTCGCCGCGTCGGTCGGCGGAGCCGCCGCGGCATCCGCAGGTATGTCGATCGTCGCAGCGGTCGCGTTCCCCGTGCAGGGAGAAGTCGTGACGAGGCCGGCTCTGGGCGTAGCTTGCCTCGCGGCCGGCGCTCTTCTCCTGCACGTCAACCCGGTAAGCCCGCTGCGCCGGAGTTCACAGCCGGGAGCCTGAACCCCCGGTAGGCGTGGCGGGCTCGAGGGTAAGGGCTGGGTTCGGTGCTCTCCGGCGGCGGTGGGTCAGTCTCCTTCGGATGCGAGGGTGTCGGCGATCGCGAGTGCGCCCCTAACGGTGGTGCCTCGCAAGCTCGGCGAGAGCGCGACCGGCCAAGTCGAGAGCTTGACGATGACGGTCTGGGATGGACGGTGAACGAACACGTGCTGCCCGTTGATCCCGGCTGCGTAGAAGAACGGCGCTGCGGGATCGCAGACCCACCAGTTGTTCCTGTAGTGCGCGTCCCTCGGGTAGCCGGGCATGGTCTCGACCTCGACGAAGGCCCGCGCACCGTCGGGCGCGCCGCGGATCGTGTCGTCGATCCACGCCTGGGGCACGATCTCCCGACGCCCGCGCCCACCTCCGTCGAGGAATAGCTGCCCGAACCTGGCGAGGTCGCGGAGGCTCGCGCATATGCCTCCGTCCGCCATCGGGTTCCCGTGGGCGTCGATGGTGATCTCGGCATCGAACTCGGCGCCCATCGGCTGCCACAGCTCTCGCGCGATCAACTCGTGCAGCCGGGCGCCGGCCGTGCGCTCGAGCACCCAGGCGAGGACGTCCGTGAGGATCGAGCGATAGCGGAACGGGCCGCCATGTGGGCCGTCGTTCCTAAGCGTCCCGAAGTAGTCGAGCGCGTCCGCCGGCAAGTTCCTTTCGTCGCGCGGGCGCCACAGGTAGACCTGCTCGTAGACGCGCACGTCGGCGTCCAAGTCCTCGTAGCTCTCGTCGAACTTCGTGCCGGTGCGCATGTCGAGGAGGTGCTGTACGGTCGCGCCGTCGAACGACGTTCCCGAAAGCTCGGGCACGCGGTCGGTCACGGGCGAAGAGACGTCGAGCTTCCCGCGGCCTACGAGGATGCCAGCGATCGTCGACGTGACCGACTTCGAGACCGACATGAGCAGGTGAGGTGTTTCGGGCGCCATACCGTTGAAGTACCGCTCGGTCACGATGCGCCCGCGGTGCAGCACGAGGAACGCGTCGGTCGCAGTGTCGGCCAGCCACTGCTCGACGGTCGTCTCGCGCCGGCCCGCGCGGAGACGGATCCTCGACAGGTCGCGCTCGTCGCGGGGGAGCCGCCGAGTCGGCCCGTCCCCGCGCCGGATCCGCGCGGTCGGGATCAGGTCGCGAACGTGCTGGAACGCCCACCGGTTGTACGGAGGCTCCTGCCAGTTCGCGAGCGTCACCAGGCGTTCCGCGGGGAACGGCGGTGCCCCCTCCATGAGCCCCAGCTCCCTCGCCGATCGTACGCGCCTCTCGGGCATCAGACGATGACGCCCCGCGCCCGAAGTAGCTCTACTACACCTTCGCGAGGCAAGGCCGGCGATCGATGTCCTAGGAAGCCGACCATCTCCTCGTTCGCGACCAGCGCGTTGAGCACCGCCTCCTCGGTCGCTCGCACGACCGCCTCGAAGAACGGATCGAGGAACCCCCATGGGACGAACCGAAGCTCGTCGTATCGGTCTTGGACCTGCGGGTGCAGCGTCCGATGAACGGGCGTGAAAGCTGCGGGGTTCGCGACCGAGAGCGCCAAGAACAGGTCGCCGGAGAAATGCGAGCCGCTGGTCCCCGTCCGTCCGATCCCGAGCCCGACCCGCCGGGCGAGCGCTCGGCATTGGTCCGGCAGCAGAGGCGCATCGGTCGCCACGATGCCGATGACCGATCCGGCGCCCTGGGGGACCGAGTACGTCTCCTCCATCGGGTCGTCGTCCTGGAGCGCTTCCCCGACCTCGACGCCCGCTATCCGGAGCTCGCGGCGCGATCCGAAGTTCGCCTGAACGAACGCCCCGACCGTGTAGCGCGTGTCGGCGTACGGCACCATCCGCGAAGCGGTTCCCGAGCCGCCTTTGAAGTGATAGCAGTTCATGCCGGTGCCGCCGCCGACCGAACCCTCCTCGACGGGACCGGAGGTCGCGGAGGAGAGCGCCGCGAGTGCGACGTCGACGGTTACGTGCCCCCCGTTCACGTCGTTGAGGTATCCGTCCCAGGTCTCGCCGACGACGGGCAGCATCCACGCCTCGGCGACCTCCGGATGGAGTTCGTGGGTCCAGGCGCAGATCGCCTGGTGCGCCACGCCGACCGCGTGCGTGTTCGTGATGCATATAGGCCCTGTCATCGTGCCCGATTCCCGGATCCAGGAAACGCCCGTCATCTCGCCGTTGCCGTTGAACGAGTGGAAGCCGGCTGCGACCGGATCGCCGGCCCCCGCCGCGGTCCGCGGATGGATGGCCGTTACACCGGTTCGCACTCCCTCGCCTTCGATCACCGTCGAGTAGCCGACCTCCACCCCCGGGACATCCGTTATGGCGTTCCAGGGGCCCGCGTCACCCGCGAAGGGGATGCCCAGCGCTCGCGCCCGCGGCTTGCCCGCGGGTGTTCGGAGCTGCTCGTCTGGCTTCTGCTCCATCCTCGCCTCACAGCCCCGGGCGGCGTTCCGGCACGTCGAGCCACGGGAGCCGCTCCTCGTGGGCTGCTGCGATGCGGAAGGTCGTCACGTCGTCGTAGGTCTTGCCCACGATCGACAGGCCGGTTGGAACACCTTCGCGTGATCGTCCCGACGGCACACTGATCACCGGGCATCGGCTGGCGATGTTGAAGGGCACCGTCATCAATACGTCGAGCCAGTCGCTGACCGGCTTGCCGTTGACCTCGAGCGGGTCGCCGGAGTCGTACTCCGCAGGGAGGGCCGGGACCGCGAAGGTCGGGCAGACGAGGGCATCGAATCCATCCAGCAGCGCCCCCAGAGGCGCGTAGATCCTGGCCTCGAGCTCTAGGCCCTCCACGAACGCCTCCTTCGGGATCTCGGAGGACTCCTCCACGAAACGCCTGGCGTAAGGGGTGAACTCGTCACCGTGCTCCTCATACAACTCCTGCATCGACGGTCCGAAGATCATGCCGAAGTGGATGCTCGCGGCGCGGTTGATCAGGGCGAGCTCCCAGGGCAGGGACACCTCTTCGACCGCCGCGCCCGCATCCATGAGGCGCTCGGCCGCCGCCCGGGTGTTCGCGACCACGTCCTCATCGACCTCGTAACAGCCGAGGTCGACCGAAAGCGCGATGCGCAGCCCCGCGACGGGCTCGAAGCTGTCGGGGATCACGAGCTTGGGCCTGAGCGACACCACATCGCTGGGGTCCGGACCCGCGATCACGTTCTCGAGGAGTGCGCAGTCAGCGACCGTTCGCGCCAGCGGGCCCTCGTGGCAGTAATGGTCGAGGTTGAAGATCTCCATCTCGGGGACGCGGCCGTACGGGGGCTTGAACCCCACCACACCGCAGAAGGACGCGGGGATCCTGATCGAGCCGCCGATGTCGGATCCGGTCGCGAGCGTCGTCGATCCGGCGGCCAGCGAAGCAGCCGACCCGCCGCTGGAGCCGCCCGGCGAGTACGCGGTGTTCCACGGGTTGCGAGTGACGCCCCAGAGCTTCGACCATGTCACAGGCGCGCAAGAGAACTCCGGCGTGGTCGAGCGGGCGTGAACGATGCCGCCGGCATCGATGATGCGCTGGACGAACACCGCCGTGTGGTCGGCTACGACGTCGCGCAGCGGCAGCGACCCGAGAGTGTTCTTCTGTCCCGCGATCGGAGCCTCCTCCTTCACCGCGACGGGGATGCCCTCGAGCGGCCGTGGAGGCTCGCCGATGCCCGCGTATCGCGCCTCCGCTCCGCGGGCTTGCTCGAGCGCCTCTTCGTAGAAGGTCTCCACGAAAGCGTTGATCGTCGGCTCGACCTTCTCCCCACGATCGATCACCGCCTGGACCAGCTCCACTGGAGAGAGCTCGTGCGCCCGGAACAGCCGAAGGGCCTCGGCGGCCGTCAGGTAGTGGAGGTCGTTCATCGGTCCGTCTCCTCTCCTACGCCGGCCTTGGCTCGGCGTGTCGGCTTCCATCCAGGTCGCGGGACGCTTGCGCGGAGCCGCTTCGTGTAGTCATCCTGCGGGTCGTCGAGCACCTGTGCAGTGGGTCCTCGCTCGACTACTCGGCCGCGCCACATGACGATGGTCTCCTCGGTCAGCTGGCGGACGACCGCCAGATCGTGACTGATCAGAACGTACGAGATGCCGGTCTCGTCTCGGATGTCGGCCAGGAGGTTCAGCACCTGTGCCTGGATCGAGACATCGAGCGCAGCGACCGACTCGTCGAGGATGAGCACCCTCGGTTCGGCGGCGAGCGCTCTGGCGATCGCGACGCGTTGCCGCTGCCCGCCGGAGAGAGCACGGGGCAGGGCCCGTATCTGCCGCCCATCCAACCCGACGAGCTCGCCGAGCTCCAGGACGCGAGAACGCCGGCGCTCCGCGTCCCACCCTTGGTGGAGGCGGAGCACTTCGTCGAGCGCACGCTCGACCGTCTGTCGAGGGTCGAGACTCGTGTAGGGATCCTGGAAGACGATCTGCACCTCTCGGCCTCGGCGCCGCCGTTCAGCGGTCGATCTGGCGGGCGTAGACCTATCGCGCCCACACGCCCGGATCGAGCCGGCGGTGGGGCCCTCGAGTCCCACGATCATCTTCGCTACCGTCGTCTTTCCCGAGCCCGACTCGCCCACGATCGCGAGCGAGCCGCCCTCCCGGACCGTGGCGGTCACGTCGTCGACCGCGATCAGCTCACCGAAGTCCTTGCGGAGGCCTTCCACCTGCAGGATCGGCTCGGTCATGTGGTCTCCGACCCCATGTGCCCTCGCAGCTCGTTAGCTCGTAAGCATCGGGTGAGCCCGCCGTCGAGCTCGGTCAACGCCGGTCGCTGTTCCCGGCATGCATCGCGAACGTGGGAGCAGCGTGGGGCGAACGCGCAAGCGTCCGAGGGCGCCTCGAACGCCGAGAGGGGACGCCCGGGGATAGAGGCGAGTCGATCCTTGGTGGCGCCGATGTCCGGCCTCGCCGCGGCGAGGGCGGCCGTGTACGGGTGCAGCGGATCGTCATGGAGGAGCGATGAGGCGCGGACCTCCACGACCTGGCCCGCGTACATCACCGCCGTCCGGTCGCAAACAGCCGCAGCGAGCTCGAGGTTGTGCGTGATGAAGAGCATCGCCAGCCGGAACTCCCGCCGTAGGTCGTCGAGGATGGCCATCACCTCTGCCTGGGTGGTTACATCGACCGCGGTCGTGGGTTCGTCGGCCAGGAGGAGGCGCGGCTGCGTGAGGAGCGCCGTCGCGATCATCACGCGTTGGAGGAGGCCGCCGGAGAGCTCGTGAGGGTACTGTCGCAGCCGACGCCGACCATCTTCGATGCCCACGCTTTCCAGCAGATCGACGGCGCGATGCTCGGCCTCGGCGCTCGGGAGGTTGCGGTTGGTCCTCAGAGCCTCCGTCATGAAGTCGCCGATCCGCCGAACAGGATTTATGTGGGCGCGCGGATCCTGGAAGATCATCGCCACTTCGCCTCGGAAGCGTCTGAGCTCCGTGCCCGACAGCGCCATCACGTCCCCACCGTCGAACCTGATAACTCCGCCCACGGCCGCGCCGAGTGGCAACAGCCTGTCTATGGCCCTGGCCGTCATCGACTTCCCGGATCCCGACTCACCGACGAGTCCCACGGATTCTCCGGGGCGGATCGACAGCGACACCTCGTGGAGCACGCGCCTCATCTCCCCTTCGACGGGGAGGTCGACGACGAGATCCTCGACCTCGAGCAGCGCCGCGGAGATCGAATCTCCCTCGGGCATCTCGCTCACCGCCGTTCCGCCTGTGCCTGGTCGTAGAGGCGCTCACCGAGGATGTTGAACGCGACGACGACGACGACGATGCAGATGCCGGCTGCGAGCGCCGCGAGGGGGTAGCCCTGCACGACCCCGGACTGGTTCTCGGAGATCATCACTCCCCAGTCTGGGTTCGGCGGCTGCACGCCGAGGCCGAGGAACGAGATGGCGGCGAGGTCGACCATCGCGTAGCCGAAGAGGATCGTCGCCTGCGCGACGATCAGCGGCAGCATGTTGGGGATCAAGTGGCGGAGGCAGATCGAGAAGGCGGAGGCTCCCTGCACCTCGAGCGCGGCCACGTACTGCTGGCTCCGCTCGCGGAGGGCGGCGCCGCGCAGCACGCGCGCGACGTAGGGGGTGTACGCGACCGCGAGCGAGAGCGAGGCGGCTACAAGCCCAGCGCCGAACACGGTCGCGGCGAGTATCGCCAGCAGGATGCCGGGGAACGCGAAGAGGACGTCGAGTCCTGAGGAAACGAACGCGTCGTACGCGCCTCGCCTCCATGCCGCGGAGACGGCGAGAAAGGTCCCGGCGAGGATGCAGATCACCACGACGGCGAGCGGCCCGAGCATCGAGGTCCGCGCACCGACCAGCAGCCGCGAGAGAAGGTCTCTTCCTTGCCCGTCGAAGCCGAGTGGATGCCCTCCCGTCGGGCCCACGTAGGAGAAGGACAGCTGTCCGAGGTACGGACTGTCCGGCGCGAGCAACGGGCCGAGCGCGGCGACGAAGGTAGCCGCCGCGATCACGATCGCCGAGGCGACTCCCGCCGCTCCGGTCGCGCGCAGGAGCGCGAACCAGGACCGGCGACCGACGGCCTCGACGGCCTCGACGGGCTGGGCGACGACGCTCACTGGGCGCGGCTCCCGAGGCTGACGCGCGGGTCGAGGAACGCATAGAGGACGTCGACGAGCACGTTCACCACGACGAAGGCCGTGACCAGCACGAGCGAGATGCCCTGGACGACGGCGAAGTCCTTGGAGTTCGCGGCAGAAACTAGGTACGCGCCGAGCCCGTTCAGACCGAAGGCCCGTTCGACCACGGCGGCGACCGCGATCAGCGACGCGACCGTGATACCGGAGATCGTCGTGATCGGGATCGCCGCGTTGCGCAACACGTGTCGCCGGACCAGCTGCCGGTAGGGGATCCCGCGGCTCACCGCCGTCTGGACGTGCTCGCGCTCGAACTCCTCGCGGACGGATGCCCTCGTAACCCGAGCCACGATCGCGAGGGAGGAGATCGCGAGCGCGATGGCCGGGAGCGTGAGGTGGTAGATCGTCCCGAAGAACCCCTGACCGTTGCCGAGCGATGGGAACAGGGTGAGCTTCACGGAGAAGAGCAGGATCAGCACGATCGCGGCGACGAAGGAGGGGATCGCCGCCGAGACGGCTGTCACCGCCAACACGCTCGTGTCGAGGAACCCGCGCCGCAGCCCGGCCACGAGCCCGAGGCCGATCCCGATGACGAGGATCAACACCGACGCGTACAGGACGAGGGCGGCGGTGGTCCCGATCCGGGAGGCGATCAGCGTCGAGACGTTCTCGCGCAGGGCGATCGAGATGCCGAAGTCTCCGTGCGCGACGCCCTTGAGCCAGAGCCAGTACTGCGTGAGGAACGGGTCGTTCAGGTGGTAGCGAGCCTCCAGGATCTTGATGCTCGCCGGCGGCAGCGTCCGGCCGCCGGAGAGCACCGCGATCGGGTTGCCGGGCGCGAGGTAGAGCGCGCTGAAGATGACGAAGCTCGACACGACCAGCGTGGCGACGAGCATCGCCGACCGGCGCAGGAAGAACCG
>JBGPKY010000067.1:0-11864 GCA_041486205.1 Actinomycetota bacterium | reverse complement strand
TTCGTGACCCAGTCCGAGCCGCAGCGACAGATCGCCGGAGGTTTCACAGTGCGAGGCCATCGACGCCTGGACCTCCTTCGACCCGCCCGCGAGGAACCGACCGATCATCGTGAACCGCCCGATCGGCGAGCCTCCTCTGCCGAGATGGCCGAGCATGAACCGCATCATCGGCAGCCCGGTCATGTCGACCAAGTAGCTGTCGGCGTGTATAGCCGTGTCGTCGCCGAACCACTTGCCCATCTCGTGCGCGTCGGCGACGCACCCGACCCACGCGAGGAGCGACACGTAGAAGATCGCGGCCCGCTCGTCCTCGGATAAGCCCTCGAGGTCCGCCATCCGCAGCGCGATGAGCGTCTGGCGGATGATGTGCTCTTGCGGCTGACCCAGGCCCAGATCCGTCGCGAGCGACAGCGCCGCCACAAGCTCAGCCAGCCGTACCCCGTTCCCTGCTTCCGGCATCCGCCCAGCCTACAAGTGCGCCTGGACGCCCAGCAGGGCCACCCGAAAGATTCGGCCAGTCGAACGGTGGGGCGACGCTCGGCTTCAGTGGTCGGAGGACCCTAGTTCGGTCTCGTCCCTACGAAGAGCGCTCGACACAGGAGTCCCTCCTCGACCGCGGCGATCATCTCCTTCCTACTGGCTTGTTGTTCATCGAACACTTCGTTACCGAGGGAGTTCCGCAATCCACCTTCCAACTCCGAGGCGTGAGTGAGCCATCGGCGGGTGGTCTCTAGGAAGTCGTTCGTTACATCGATCACCACGGGTCGGACGAACCCAGCTGCTTGGAGGAGTTCCGCTTGTTCCTTGCTGGAGCGGACCGCTCTCGGTCCAAGACGCACCGCCCTGCGGTGATCACGCTTCGATACGCCTGGCGCGACGAAGATCGTGAAGTAGGCGGTCCGGCCTCCTGGGCGGAGGAGCTTGCTTGTAGCTCTCAGCACGGAGAGCTTGGCCGTCAGTCAACAGAGGACGTCTGTGTGAACGATCGCGTCGAAGGTCGCGGCTCCGAAGGGGAGCCGTCGCGCGCTCGCAACGACGGCCGACGTCCGCTCGCTGATGCCCTCAACGGCCGCTCGCTGTTGGGCGGTCCTCAGCCCCTGTTCAGGTATGTCCGTCAGGACGACCGTGCACTCGGAAGCCTTGGCCAAGTACAGACCCGGCCAGCCTCGACCCGAACCGACATCGAGCAGACGGCGACCCTTTCGCAGGCGCAGCATCCGGGCCATCAGGTCGGCCTGCGCCATGGTCGTGTAGCCGTTCGCCCCGAAGTCGGCGCCGATGACCAGCCGCTCCAGCTCTCGTGTTGCATCAGAGGCCGGCCGACCGTATCGCTCACTGAATGTGTCAGCCGCGTCCTGCTCGTCTCTGATCCGCGCCACTTCGCGCCTCCATCGCCTCTTCCGCCTACCCTCTTGTAGCTGAGCCGGAACTCAAAGACAACAGCGAGCGGCTGGGCCGATTTCCCGACCCGCGGAAATGGCGGTGGAGGTGAGGGGATTCGAACCCCTGGCCTCTGCCGTGCGAAGGCAGCGCTCTACCGGGCTGAGCTACACCCCCCTGATGCCGGGCTAGCGTAGCAAAGGGGACCGACCGGACCGACGCGACTCAGCCGACGGGTGCGAGCTGCTGGAGGAACGACTCGAGCTCCGGCTTCCAGATGCGGTGGACGTTGAACCGCATCGCGCGGTGCCCTTGGGGCGTGTAGCGCAACCGCGTCCAGATCTTCCCCGACTTCACGTCGTGGATGGCCAGACGCGAGCGAGGGTCGGCCCACGCCAGGCCCTTCGGGCGGTTCGACATAAGCGAGCCCCGGACGAACAGGATCCGGCGGTCGGTGAGGACCACGAAGTAGTTCCCCATCCCCGCGGCCCATGCGACGAGCACGCTGATGAGCCCACCGAGCGCGTATATCCACGGCGCGGGTCCCGACTGCGTGAAGAAGCCCATCTGCGGTTGTTCGCCGGGCTCGAGCAGCCCTGGGACAGCAGCGACGTATTGCTGCTTGATCTTCTCTTTGCGGATGGCCATCGGCGGCTACCCCTTCCCCAAGACGTCTTTCGCGTGACGGTCGAGGGCGTCGCGGAGGTTGCGCTGGACGATCGCGACCGAAAGATCGCCGCGGGTCCTTTCGATCAGGCTGCGCGCGACGTCGGTGGAGCGGCGGAGGTTCCCGGTGATCGCGTCCGGGTAGTCCATCGAGACGAGCACGTAGTACATGTCGTCCATCGCGGTCAGCACCGCCTCGCCGCGGTCGACCTCGCCGTGACGCAGGATGTCGAGGATGTGCCGGCGCGCCTCGCCGATAGCTTCGGCCATGCCGTTCAGGTAGGGCGCGTCTTCGACGCCGAGCTCCTCCGGCGTAGGCAGTTCGGCGGCGCCGGTCACAACGGCCTCGGTGATGCGGGCTTCGGCGTACTCCTTCTGCGCGTCCTGGAGGTAGCCGGCGAAACGGATGTCGGGGTGGTCGCGGACGGCCTCGAGGCCCTCGTCGATAGCGGCCTTCGCGTCGGCCATCAGGCGGTGCGCTTCGTCCCACTCGGAGCGGTGGATCGCGCGGATCGAATTCGCGCAGCAGCGGATCGCGCGGCGGGCGGCGGGCAACGCGTGCTCGCGCGCGACCATCTTCTGCTCGAATCGAGTGCGGAATCCCTCGGACAGGCCGTCGAGATCCACGGCAGAGGCTACCGGTTCAGACGCCGGCGATGCCGACCTCGCGGGCCGGTTTCACCACGATGTTCACGAGATCGTCCGCGCCGAGCGCGCCGAGCCCGTTGAACGCCGGTCGCGCGTGACGGCCCTCGGAGATGTATCGCTCGCGCGGCGCGCGATGTGGCGCCGGCGGTGCCGCGACCTGGCGGTTCCGCTCACGCGTCTCCGCGTAGGTGCCGCGGTGCTTCAGCGACACCAGCAACCAGACGTAGACCGCGAGGAGGCCGACGAGCCCTCCGGTAGCCAACCAGACGGTGCGGAGCGGCGGGACGAGACCGATAAGGAAGGTGAGTCCGATGCTCTCGATGAAGAAGACGAAGACCTTGCGGCGGCGCTCACGCGCCCGGGCCTGGGCTCTGGCTTGCGGTCCGATGAACCGCACCCCCTTCCTGGGGGTGATGATCCAGCGTCCCTGTCCGTGACTCTCTGTGTCCGCCAACAGCTCCATCTTCCTCTCGAAATCCTCCACGCTCGCCCGGGGCGAGCCCCTCCGACGCTCCGAGGGAAGGAGGAAGGCGGCCCACATCATGCCCAAAGCCCCTAGGAACAGCCAACTCACTCGCCCTGCCCCCTGTCGCCGTTTCCCGGATCGGCCACAACATATGGGCTGGTACGGCACGGTAACGCACGATATGTGCCCGAACAAATACCAAGCCTGAAATTCGCGACACTATTTCACAAGCGCCGTGCCCCCGCCCCGCTACTCGGCGCGGTAGTGGCCGGACTTCCCACCGCGCTTCTCGAGGAGGCGCAGGCCGTCGATCCGAGCGGCACGGTCGTAGGCCTTGGCGGTGTCGTAGAGGCTGAGCGCGGCGACGGCCGCGCCTGTGAGGGCCTCCATCTCAACGCCGGTGCGGTCCTTCGCGCGAACCGTGGTCTGCACCCGGATCTTGCCGGTGCCTTCGTCAGGCTGGACGAGCACCTCGGCGCCGGTCACCGCGATCGGATGGCAGAACGGCAGCAGATCGGGTGTTCGCTTCACGCCCATCACGCCGGCGACGCGGGCGGCCTCGAGGGGGTTGCCCTTCGGCGTGCCGACCACGAGTTGCGCGCAGGCCTCGGGAGTCATCGTGATCACGCACTCGGCGACCGCTTCGCGGTCGGTGACCTCTTTCCCGCCGACCTCGACGATGCGCGCGACGTCCTTGGGCACGCCCCTCAGTCCTCCATCGATCGGAAGAGCATCACGCGAACCTCGGTCCCCGCCGGCGCCGTCTCGACGCCGGGAGGGATGATCGCGAGACCGTTCGCGCGCGAGACCGTCCCGATCAGGTTCGAACCGCGGCCGCCGGTCGGCGTCGCCGTCCAGCCCTCGGCCGTGCGCCTAACGGTCACGCGGGCGAACTGCGTCTTGGCTTGGGGGCCCCTCACGTCCTCGGTGAGCCGGGCGGGGATCTCGGGGCGGAACAGCTCCTTCCGTCCTTGCATCTTCATCAGCGCGGGCCGGATGAACATCTCGAAGCTGACGAAGACGCTGACCGGGTTACCCGGAAGACCGAAGAACGGCTTGCCCTCGATGTGACCGAAACCCTGCGGCATCCCCGGCTGCATCGCCACCTTGTAGAACTCGAGGTCGCCGCGGCGGAAGAAGGCCGCCTTAACGACGTCGCGCTCACCGACGCTCACCCCGCCTGATGAGACGAACGCGTCTGCCTGCACTAGGTGGTTGAGGATGGTTTCCTTCAGTTGGTCGACGTCGTCACGAACGATGCCGGCCATCACTGGAACCGCGCCGGCCTCGCGCAAGGAACCGAAGACCGTGTAGGCGTTCGAGTCGTGGACCTGGCCGTATTCGAGTGGCAGGCCCGGCGGTATCAACTCGTCTCCTGTCGAGAGCACGACTACTCGAGGACGTGGGTGGACGAGCGGGTGCGGGAACCCTGCGGTCGCGAGAAGACCCAGCTCAGGCGCCATGAGACGGCGGCCCGCCTTCACGAGCGGCGTGCCTTCACGAGCGTCCTCGCCCGTGGGCCGTACGTGCTTGCCGGGGGGAGAGGCAGCGAGGATGTCCACGGTCTCGCCTTGCACCACGCAGTTCTCGATGGGAACGACAGCGTCCGCGCCCGCGGGGACCGGCGCTCCGGTCGCGATGCGGACGGCCTCACCGCCGCCGACCGTCGCCTCCGGCCGCTGGCCGATCAGCGCGCGGCCGACGATCTTCAGCGTGACCGGTTGCTCGGGCCGCGCGTCCGAAACCTCGCTCGAGCGTACGGCGAACCCATCCATCGCCGAGGAGGCGAAGTCCGGGATGTTGCTCGTGGCAACGATGTCCTCCGCCAACACGCAACCGTAAGCCTCCTGGAGTGGGAGCTGCAGCGGCGCGAGCGGATGGATCTGCGAGAGAACCTTCTCCCTCGCCTCGTCCACCGAGAGCAAACCCTCCGCGCTGTCGTGGTCGTGTACGCGTGGCGTCGAGGTGGCCATGGGGCCAGTCTACCGACCTGCGAGCGCACGGGCGCCCGGCGGTTCCTAAAGGAGCTTCTTGCGCTGCACGAGATCGGCGAGGTAGGTGCGGAGGTCCGCGCCGAGGTCGTCGCGATCGATCGCAAGCTCGATCGTCGCCTTGAGGTAGTCGAGCTTGTTGCCAACGTCCCAGCGGCCGTTCTCGAAGACGTACGCGTACACGGCCTGCTCCTGCGCGAGGAGGTTGATCGCGTCGACGAGCTGGATCTCTCCTCCCCGGCCGGGCGGCGTGTCGCGGAGCGCGTCGAAGATCTCCGGCGTGAGGACGTATCGGCCGATCGCCGCGAGGTTGGAGGGCACCTCCTCGGGGGTCGGCTTCTCGATCAGCGAGACGACCTTCGCCAGGCGTTCCTCGACGAACTCCGGCTTGATCGCGCCGTAGAGGCCGATCTCGTCGCGCGAGACCTCCAGCGCGGCGAGGACGCTGCGGCCGTAGCGCTCGTGGACGCGGAGCATCTCCTGGAGCAGCGGCGTGCTCTCAGCGATGATGTCGTCGCCTAGGAGCACCGCGAACGGCTCCCCGCCGACGAAAGACTCCGCGACGCTCACCGCGTGCCCGAGGCCGAGCGCGTCTTTCTGTCGGATGTAGTGGATCGTCGCCATGTCCGAGATCTCGCGGACCTGTTTCAACTCGTCGAACTTCCCCTTGCCCTCGAGGAAGTGCTCCAGCTCGAAGGAGCGGTCGAAATGATCCTCGATCGAGCGCTTGCCGCGTCCGGTGATGATCAGGACCTCGGTGAGGCCCGAGCGAACGGCTTCCTCGACGACGTACTGGATGGCCGGCTTGTCGACGAGCGGCAGCATCTCTTTCGGCTGCGCCTTCGTCGCGGGGAGGAACCGGGTTCCGAGACCTGCAGCGGGGATGACCGCCTTCTTGACCTTCATCTGTCCTCCCTGCGGGCGAGGGAAGCGAAGTGTACCCCCGGCGGACGGCGCCGAACAGGGCCCGTTCGGCCCGGGACGGTCGGCTACACTCGCGGTATGCCGACGTACGAGTACGCCTGCACGCAGTGTGGACAGCACATCGAGGTCTTCCAGCGCATGGCGGACGCGTCGCTCACTACTTGCGGGGCGTGCGGCGGCGCCCTGCGTAAGGTCTTTCACCCCGCCGGCATCATGTTCAAGGGCCCAGGCTTCTACTCCACCGACAACCGCTCGAAGTCGAAGACCTCCAAGGAGTCTTCTGCGGATGCGGGCGCGACGTCCGACAAGGCGGAGGCGAAGTCGGAGGCGAAGTCCGAGTCGAAGTCCGAAGCGAAGTCCGAGTCGAAGTCCGAAGCGACGCCCTCGAAGTCCTCGTCCGAGACGAAGGTGAACCCCTCGAAAGAGAAGAGCGCGTGAGAGGCTCCGCAGAGATCGGCGTCTTCGGAGGCTCCGGGTTCTACTCGTTCCTCGAAAGCACCGAGGCCGTCGACGTCGATACGCCCTATGGGAAGCCGAGCGCGCCGCCGACGATCGGCGAGGTGGGCGGCCGACGGGTGGCCTTCATCCCCCGCCACGGCCTGAAGCACGAGTTCCCGCCGCACCGGGTTCCGTATCAGGCCAACGTGTGGGCTATGAAGGAGCTCGGGGTGACTCGCCTGCTGGGGCCGAACGCCTGCGGCTCGCTCCAGGAGCACGTCAAGCCCGGCGACTTCGTGGTGTGCGACCAGATGGTCGATCGAACACGTGACCGGCCGAACACCTTCTACGACGGGCCGGTCACGACGCACATCTCCTTCGCCGACCCGTACTGCCCCACGATGCGCACGGCCACGGTCGCAGCCGGGCGAGAGCTCGGGATCCCGATGCACGAAGCCGGGACGGTCGTCGTGATCGAGGGCCCACGCTTCTCCACACGCGCTGAGTCGGCGTGGTTCAAGGCCGCGGGGTGGGAGGTCATCAACATGACCCAGTACCCCGAGGCCCTGCTCGCTCGCGAGCTCGAGCTCTGCTACGCGAACATCTCGCTGATCACCGACTACGACGTCGGCGTCGAGGGAGTGCCACCCGTCACGAACGACGAGGTGGTGCGGGTCTTCACCGAGAACAACGAGAAGCTGCGTTCGCTGCTGTTCGCCGTGATCCCAGCGCTGCCAGTAGAACGCGATTGCCCGTGCGCCACAGCGCTTACCGGCGCCCGCTTCGAGGCCTAGGGTTCATGCCATGACGGAGGACGCGCACACCGGGTCCGCCCGCAAGAAGCCTCGAACCGCGATCGTGGTCGTCCTGCTGGTCGCCGCTGCGGGCGGGGTGGCGACGTTCCTCTCGACCAGGCCGAGCGGCGACGGATCGGGGAGCTCCGGCGGGCAGGCGAGCCTCTTCGAGATGAGACAGGTCATCGACTCCAAAGGCTCGCTCGGCCCGCCGATCGTGACCTCCGCGGACGTGCAAGCCGCAACCGCGATCCAAGTTCCGACGCGCGAGACGTGGGCCGTGGCCGTCCGCCTCGACCCGGCCGGCACGACGGCCCTCGCCAACGCAACGGCTCGCCTCGTCGATGCTCCTTCGCCTCAGAACCAGCTGGCGATGTTGGTCTATGGGCGCGTGGTGGCGTCTCCCACGGTCATGGCGCCGATCACGGGAGGCGAGGTTCAGATCACGGGGAACTTCACCGAGGACGAGGCCAAGAGTCTGGCCAACCGTCTTGCGGCCGCGACAGGCTGACCAGGCATCCGGGTAGCATCGCCGCATGACCAGCGAACCCGTCCTCGTCACCATCGAGCTTCGCTTCAAGACCACCGACGACCCGAAGCAACTCGGCGACCGTATCCGCGAGTCCGTTCGGATGATCGTCGGCGGCGACGGGCCGGAGGAGTTCCGCGTGCGCTCCATGCCTCTCGCCGCGCCGAAGAAACCACACGCTGTGTGAAGTGCGTCACAGCGCAGCGACGCCGCTCGCGTTAGCGTCGCGTCGCCTCCTCCCCGAGGACGGAAGGAGCGCGCCCCTGCGCAGGAAGTGGTCTCCGGCCTTGAAGCTGTTCGCGGCGCTTGCCGTCGTGTGCGGCGTCGCGGCGTTCGGACTCGTGCGAGGCTACGCAACTCGACTCGAGGCGCTCCGGCCTGAGATCGGCTCAGAGGTTCCGGTCGTCGTGGCGACGCAAGACATAACGCGCGGCACGCAGCTCGACGCGTCGATGCTGCGGGCCGAGCAGATACCATCGAAGTTCGCCCCACCGGGCGCGGTCGCGACCGTTGCAGATGTCGTCGGGCGAACGCTTGCCGCCGATGTGCTCACAGGCGAAGCGGTGACGACCGCGCGTGTCGGAGCGAACGGCGCCGGGCAGGTGGCAACGCTGGTTCCGTCTGGTCTTCGCGCGATGACGATCGACGCCGGCGTGCCGTCCGGTTCGGTTCGGCCCGGGGACCGCGTGGACGTGCTCGCTACGTTCGGCGGGCCGCATCCTCACACCGAAACCGTCGCGACCGGCCTGGAGGTGCTGCTGGTGCTCGGCTCCGACGGCTCGACGGGGGTGATCAGCCCCTCGAGCGGAAGCGGTGGAGGGGGGCCGACCCTCGTCCTGCTCGTGTCCCCGGACTCGGCCGAGCAGCTCGCTTACGCCAAGGCCTTCGCCGACCTCTCGATCGCCATCGAAGGGACCTCCCCCTGATCCCCAGGCGACCCTCGTCACAGGAACGTCACATGGGCTAGGGGGAAGGGAGCCGGTCCACCGGTAGCATGTGCCGCGGCCCGCGCCATCCGCGGGCCGCGGTGGCACCGGGATCGGAGAGGCCTCTTGAGCATCTTGCAGGCGATCGTGCTCGGCATCACACAAGGCCTGACCGAGTTCGCACCGGTTTCGAGCTCCGGTCACCTCATCCTCGTCCCCTGGCTCTTCCACTGGAACATCTTGAACGACCCGGCCCTGAACAAGACCTTCGACGTGGCGCTGCACATGGGAACGTTCATCGGCGCGCTCGTCTACTTCCGGCACGACGTCGTGAAGTACTTCGTCGCGTGGGTGCGATCCATCCGCGCGCGGAAGATCTCGACCGTCGACGAGCGCCTGGCCTGGGCGATCGTCATCGGCACGATCCCCGGCGCCATCGCCGGAGCGGCCCTCGAAGAAGTGATCCAGAAGAAGCTCGGGCAGCCATGGCTGATCGCGGTGATGCTCGCCGTCTTCGGCGTGATCCTGTACGTCGCGGACAAACGAGCGGCCAGCAACCGCAAGATCGAGGATCTGACCGTCAAGGGCGGGCTGGTGCTCGGACTCGCTCAGGCCGTGGCCCTCCAGCCAGGCGTCTCGCGTTCGGGCATCACGATCACCGCCGGGAGGCTCTACGGGCTGGACCGCGAGTCGGCCGCGCGTTTCTCCTTCTTGCTCGCGTTACCGATCATCGCCGGAGCCGGCATCTTCAAGTCGGTCGACCTGATCTCGAACGGCATCAACGGGTATGCGGCACCGTTCTTCTGGGGGATCGTGTCCTCGGCGGTGAGCGGGTTCGCCGTGATCTGGTTCCTACTGTCGTACCTGCGGCGGAGGACGTTCGCGGCGTTCCTCGTCTACAGACTCGCGGTCGCGGCGCTGGTGTTCGGCGTGATCATCGCGGGCGTCCGCCCGGCCGGCGGGCTGTGACTCCCGCTCAGTACGAGATCGTCGCGCCGTCCAGACCGCTTACGCCGTTCGGGAACGTATCGGTCGCCGTGTCGGGCTGAACGACGCCGCCGCCGTCGTAGGCTCGAACGAGCAGTCGCGTGTTGCCGCCGCTCGAAGGCGTCCATCGGTACAGCCACTGCTGCCAGGTGAACGGTGACAGCGGCGACTTCAACTGCGCAGGGAACCACGTGAGCGAGTCGTCGGGTGAGACCTCGACCTTCGAGATGCCGCGCGAGCCGGCGAATGCGATCCCGGCAACGGTCACGGGAGTCGCGACGTGCGCGCCTTCCAGCGGAACGTCGATCCGCGAGCCCGTCCGTACGATGGCCCGCTTGGACCATCCACGCTGCTCCCAGAACCCCTGATACGGCTGGTCGACGACCTCGATCTCGGTAAGCCACTTGGGGTTCTTCATGCCGTAGGTGTCGACCGACAGCAAACGAGCGGGGAACCCGTGCGCGCGCGGCAGCACCATCCCGTTCATCCCGACCGCGAGAAGCGTGCTCGGGTCCATCGCCTGCTCGAGGCTGAGGCTGTCGGAGAATCCCCCCGCCGCGCGGAACACGACCTCCAGCGCTCCGGGCTTGACGCCCGCCCGTTGGAGGATCAGGCGAAGCGGCACGCCGGCCCACTTCGCGGTCGAGATGAGGTTCCCACCGACGTGGTTGCTGATGCACTCGAGCGTTTGGTAGCGCTCGATGACGGGGAAGCTCTTGAGCTGCTCGTAGGTCAAGCGGAAGGGTCCGTCGACGAGGCCGCCGACGGACAGCCGCCAGGTAGCCGGATCGATGTCGGGGTCGATCAACTCTTCGTCGACGACGTAGTGACTTGCGGTCGACGTGATCTCGGGCGTGAGGCCCGGGATACGGTTGAAGGCTGCGTCACCAGGTGTGAGGACTCGAGCCGGGACGGGCGACAGGGTCGGAACGACCAGCCGCAGGCGTCCGGGGTCAGGACGCCGGTATATCAGCCGCCCAAGATCCGCTACGCCCAAGGCAACACCCACGCCTCCGATCGCGAACGAGCGCAGGAGCGTGCGCCGGGTGAGGTCGGTGGTGGCGGCCCCACGCGCTCCCGCCGCGATCCGGTCGTACACGCGCCAGGAAACAGCTCCGCCGAGAACGTAGAGCGGAAAGGTTGCGGCTGCGAACGGCAGGCGGCCGAGCGACTGCGGATAGCGAACGTAAGCGCCGACCGAGATGACCCAGAGTGGCAGCAGGCTCGCGAGCCACCATCGGGAACGCCGGGCCTCCCCTCTCGCAAGCATCCGTACCAGGACCCCGGCCACCAGCCCCACGAGGACGAACCCAACGCAAACGCCAAGCAGCGCGAGCCGCTGCGCCCAGTGACCGAGCCGGTCGATGAAGAAGCTGTTCACCTTCCCGGAGGTCACGCGTACCGCGGCTTGCGCGATGTTCGTCGGGACGAACGGCACCCGATCCAGAAGCGTGGACAGCACCGCCGATCCCAGCGTGAGCGCTGCGGCGCCGGCGAGCCCCGCGACCGCGGATCTGCGTGCGCCTCGTTCCGAGCTCAGCGCAGACATGGAAGGAAGTCGCTCGCCATGCTCCCAACGTTACGCCAGCCACCCAGAAAGGGCGGGCCAGCGCGCTAGCGTCGGCAGGAAGGACCGCTTCCGACGCTGGGGATCACGCCGACCGCTCAGATCCCGGCTGCGGTCATCTCGCCGATGAGGATCGTCGGTACGCCGACCGAGGTGAAGAACCGCAGGTCGCTCCCGACCGCCGCGATCGCCTTCAACATGTTGGGGATCGTGCTTGCGATCGTCATCTCACGGAGCGGTTCTCCGAGCTCGCCCCCGGTGATCCTCAAGCCGGTCGCGCCGACAGAGAACTCTCCGCTGATCGGATTCGCACCGGAGTGCACGCCCGAGACGTCCTGGATCAAGACGCCGCCTTCCGCCAGCTTCAGGATCTCGGCGACGTCCGAGCGCCCGGCTTGAACGAAGAAGTTCGACGTGCCGACGCCGGGGACCGAACGATATCCGGCCCGTTTCGCGTTGCCGGTCGAGGAGGTTCCGCCGCGCTTAGCCGTGTACGTGTTGTACAGGAACCCGTTCAGCGTTCCGCGAGCGATCAGCTCCGTCCGTCC
>JBGPKY010000066.1:0-12142 GCA_041486205.1 Actinomycetota bacterium | reverse complement strand
TCTACACCGCCGTGCCTCGTGTGCTCGAAGGCGCCGAGCCCGACGCGCTGGACCGTCTGATCGCGCGATACGAGACGTCGGGGATGGCCTCGGCCGACCTGGCGATGGCCTCGGCCGTCGAGCTGGACCCGTCCCCTCTTGGGAGCGACGAGCCCGGGGAGACGCAGACGGTGCCGGTTGGGAGGCGGTCTTTGGACCAGCGCCTTGACCGGCTAGAAGCTCGGAGGGGGGCGGTGGCGGTTTGGCGTTCCATCCACCTCCCTCTCACGTGGGCGCTGTTCGTTACCGCCCTGGTCCACATGGCCGGGGCTCTGTACTACGCACTCGGATGACAGGGGGAGCGGTGGTGCGACCGTGAACGATCGACGGCGTTTCCTCTCAGGCGCCCGAGTCTTGGTCGCCGCCGTTACCCTCTTCGGCATCCTGGTCTGGATGCTGATCCAGGGCGCAACCCTGTTCAGCCCCGGTGGGCTGAACGCGCAAGCCAAGGGACAGACGCTGGGCGGTGTCACGAGTCACGCTCAGCTGGGTGGGAATTGCGGCGCCTGTCACGCCGCCCCCTGGAGCTCCCGGACCATGGACGACCGGTGCCTCACCTGTCATGCGGACGTCGCCACCCAGATCCAGGGCAACAGCGGGATCCACGGCGGTCTGGTCGGGGCGATGTCATCCCCAACCTGCCGCGTCTGCCATTCGGATCACCTCGGACCCAACGGCGCGCTGACGGCCAACTTCAACCACAACGCCTTCCCGTTCAAGCTGACCGGCGCGCACATCCACGTGGCGTGCAACCTCTGTCACACCAACGCCTCGTCCCTCCAGGACTTGCGGAACACGCCTCAGGACTGCTACTCCTGCCACGCAAGCATGGACAAACACGGGGGGACCTTCGGAAAACTGTGCGGGGAGTGCCACTCCACCACCGGCTGGGCCGATGCGAAGTTCGACCACACCATCTTCCCGATCGATCACGGCAGCAACCAACAAACGGCTACGTGTACGACGTGCCATCCGACCAACTTCAGCAGCTACACGTGCTATGGATGCCACTTCCACACCACGGCCAATGTCCAGTCCAACCACGAAGGTAAGAGCCTCGCTTCGCTGGCGAACTGCATCCAGTGCCATCCCGGCGGCCGGGCAGCGGGAGGGGGCTAGGACCAGTCCCTCTCTGCCCTCTTCCTGTACTTCCCGTACCTACGCTGGCAGGTCCGCACATCCGGTCAAGGGCCGGCCGACCGGATGCGTTCGACCTACGGCAGCCGGAGCCATGGCCCCGGGTCCGGGCAACGGAGGTTCAGTCCTTGGTGAACTTCAGTGTCACGACGACGCCAGCGTGGTCCGACGGCCACCAGAGGTGCACGCCTGTACGATCATCGAGCTCTTCCCCGACGATATCGGCCGAGCCGACCACGGCGTCGAGGACCCCACTCGCGTTGTGCAGAACGAAGTCAACCGTGTTGTTCAAGACCGACGGATCGGTGTTCAGGTCGTCGCCGAAGCTCGCCGTGTAGCCGGGCTGGATGCCGTCCGCCTCCACCCATGAGTTGACGAAGCCGGCGCTCGTCATGAGCTGCCAAGCCACGGTGTCTTCGGGCCGAGCGTACGGCGCGCCCGCCGGGAACCAGTTGAGGTCGCCAACGAGCACGACTGGGTACGGCGATGCCGACGTCACCGCCATCAGCTCTTGCGTCTGCAGATACCGGATGCCCGCGTGATACGCCTCCAGGTGCGTGGTGAAGAACCGGAACCACCTACCCCGGATCATGACGTCCACGCTCGCCCAGCCCCGCGTCACGCTTATGGGCTGGCCGCCGACCTGCAGGGGCAACGCTGCCTGGTACTTCGCTTCCCTCGCGTTCTGCGTGAGGACCTCAGGCGACTCGTCATCGGCTCGCACGATGATGGCATTCCGGTCGGTCCACCAGACGAGCGTCTGCATGTTGATCGGCAGCGACGCTTTGAACGTCTCGTTCACCGAGGCCGCTCGGTACGGATGCCCCTGCCGCTGGAGCTCGTTGAGCAGGATCTCGAGGAAGTCGTATCGCGTCGTGATCGCGCTCGGGTTGGCAAGCGGTGCCGTTTGCCACAAGGACACCTCCTGGAGCCCGACCACTTCGGGAGAGGCCGCAACGATCTGCCGCGCGATCGCCTCGGCGCGCTCGTTGAAGTCCGTCGCGACCACGTGTGCGTACGCGGCGGCCGCCGCGGCGATCAGTTCCGGCGTGGTCGTAGCAGCGAACAGGGGCGTGAGATCCGCGCCCAGGTAGATGTTGTAGGTCATGGCCTCGAATGGCCGCTGGGCCTGGATCGGCGGCTTGGCCTGCGCTACGGCCGGCGCGACCAGCGCACCGATGACCGCCAGGACCGCCGCGACAGCCACCATCCGCGACGAACCACGGCGTGGCTCGCGCATCTCGAACGATGTTGTCATCGCTCCCACCCCCCTCGGGATTTCTCCCGGCTCGACCTTGGTCGGCGACGGCCCAACCCGCCAGGGGCGAAAGCCCCGTGCAAGTCGGGCCGAGCTGGGTGGCTACTGGTGAAGGTCGGGTGACCTCCTCGAAGTCACCTGTAGCGCCGCGCCGATCGACCGTAAGGGTGATCCAAGCGGGCCTGGGAAGAAGAGAGGAGTCGGTGCGGCAGGGAAGATGGGTTCTTGCTGCCGGACTTCCGGGTGTTCGCTGGGATCGGAGAGGTGCTCGGGTTCGGTCCGCTCGAGTAGCGCGTCCCAAGTAGCGCGGGTCCTTCAGCCCTGGCGTGTCACCCGCAAGGGTGCGAGGGTCGAGCCGGCTCGGTCGCATCGGGGGGCGCACGCTCCTCCGCCCGGAGGGGCGCACCCCACAGGGGAGAGGGAGAAGATGCGAAGCCCCTGAGCCATTGCCTTCCGAGGCGTCACACCGATGCGGCACGCGGGGGAGCCGGGCAGAGCGTGCCATACAGGGTGACCTCGGCACCCGATCAGGTTCCCGCGCACCGCGAGGAAAGGGAGGTCGTCATGCGTACGCGACGTGTCGTCGCAGCTTTGGTCGCTGTGATCTCGCTCGTGCTCCTACAGGCGCCTGCCGGCGCACGGACCTTGCCCTCGGCGGGCCGTCTGGGTGCCGCGATCGACGTCCGGATGCGTCACGCGCCCGCTCACGTTCTCGTCGAACTTCGAGGTGGGGTCGCCGTCGAGTCGGTGACCGCGGGAGGCGCACGGATCTTCGGGCGCTGGTACCGCGCGCCGGTTCGGCTGGGCGAGACGCCGATACAGGCCGTCCGGCGACTCGCTGCCGTGCCGGGCGTCGCGCTTGCGGAGCTCGACTACTTCGTGCGCGTGGACCCGGGCGAACTCGCGAGCCTCGACGGTGGTTCCCCGGCAAGCGTGACACCGAACGATCCGTGGTACTCGTTCCAGTGGAACTTCCCCCCGGTGCAGGCGCCGGACGCCTGGGCGGTCTCCACGGGCTCGGGGATCGTCGTCGCGGTCGTCGACACGGGGATCTCGCAGGCGGGTGAGGATCTCAAGTGCCAGACGTTCGTGGCTCCGTTCAACGCGATCACGGATACGCCCGGCTCAGCGGTCGACGACGAAGGTCACGGGACCCACGTCGCCGGCACGATCGCGGAGTGCACGAACAACTCCCTCGGTGTTGCCGGGATCGCGTATGGGGCGAAGCTCATGCCTATCAAGGTCCTGGATGCCACCGGCGGAGGCTACTCCTCCGATATCGCACAGGGGATCGACTGGGCACGCACGAACGGAGCCCAGGTGATCAACCTGTCGCTCGGTGTGACCTGCACCACTACCTGGCCGGGGTGCTCGTCCTCCATCCTAGACACGGCGATCGATGCGGCAACGAGTGCCGGGATCGTGGTCGTGGCGGCAAGCGGCAACGGGAGCAGCCCGTACGTGAGTACGCCGGCGAACAACCCGAACGTGATCAGCGTGGGCGCCGTGCAGTACGACCTTAAGCGGCCCTCGTACTCGAACTACGGGACCGGTCTGGACATCGTCGCCCCGGGCGGCTCTTTCCTCGATCAGAACGGCGACGGGGACATCGACGGCATACTCCAGGAGACGTTCGGCGACTCGGGCTGGGGCTATTACTACGGCGTCGGTACGTCGATGGCCGCACCTCACGTGACGGCGGCCGTCGCGATGCTGAAGGCGGCTCATCCGACGGCGACGCGCGAGCAGATCACCGCCGCGCTGCTCGCCACCGGTCAGGATCTCGGGACGGCCGGGTACGACGACTTCTATGGGAACGGCCTCCTGCAGATCAACAGCGCTCTGACGGCGCTGGCCAATCCCTCCCCGGTGACGATCACCTCGTTCGCCCCCACGAGCGGCTCCGTCGGCACCGTCGTGGTTATCACTGGGACCGTCTTCACGGGAGCGACCGCGGTGATGTTCAACGAAGTGCCGGCGTCCTTCACCGTGGATTCGGACACGCAGATCACAGCCACGGTCCCCGAGGGGGCCACCTCGGGCCCGATAACGGTGAACGCGCCCGCGGGGATCGGTATCAGCTCGTCACATTTCGCCGTTCCGCAGCCGGCTCCCCAGGTGACGGGCACGCTCAGGGGCTTCTACGACACCAAGGGCCGGTATCACCTGTACCGGGTCGGGCGAGACGTCCCGTATAGCGGCCGGGTGGTCCCGAACATGGCGGGGCAGGAGCTCTTCTTCGAGCTGCAGGTGCTGAAGACGAACGGCTGGAAGAGGGTCGACGGTCTGGCGCACTTCACGCTCAGTTCGGGCAGTGCAGCAGCTGTGAGCATCCAGGCCTCGGTGCTGAAGAAGAACGGCCGGTATCGGATCCGCTGCTTCATGCCGGCAGTCGGTGACCGGCTGGAGGGGACCTCGGCGTGGAGTTACTTCATGTCCAAGGGATAGTCTCGGGGAGGCGCGCTGTGAGCGATCCCATCAGCGCTCACAACCGCTGATCGATCACGAACGGGCCCCGCAGATAAGGGCCCGTTCGTGATCCGTCGCCCGACCGAGGCTTGATCCGCCGGATCGCCGTACGGCGTTCGTGTAGGTCTTTTCAGATCATCGCTGGATGTTCTCGGAAGCGCGCCTCAGCCCGCGCTCAGCACCCCGACGAGCGCCGCCCTGGCCGCAGGGTCCGCCTCGCAGTCGATCAGCACCTCGGCAAGTTCGCGGCTCGTCTCTGCGGCGTACAGCTCGCCGATCCGTCGGGCGCGCTCCTCATCGGGAAGGGCGAGAACGCGAAGGGTCTCGGTCCTGGCGGACGACCGACCCCCGGTGAAGGCCGAGCTCGAAGGGCGTCGGCAGCCCCTCAGGAACCTGCCGACGAGGACGCCGAGCGGGAAGCTCAGCAGGAGCCAGGCGAGGAGGATGGATCCAAGGCTCATCGCTTCCGCCCCCTCCGGGGAGTGATCTGCTTCCGTGCTCGCCGCTCAGTTTGCGCGCGCGAGAACCGGATGCAAGCAACACCGCGAAGCTTCCTGGAAGCTGGATCCCGACAGCCGCGGATGCTAGAGGTCGTTCGGATGAGGGTCGGCGTCGAGGAGAGCCCGAAGGCTCCGCGAGAGGCAGCCCTTGTTGAGGTGCTGCTCGATCACGGAGCGCCACATCACGTTCTTGGCTCGAGCCGCGGCGAGCTGCCGGCGCGACGCTTCGAGCTCGGACCGGAGCTCGGCCGCTACATCGGGAGCCTCTTGGACTTCGTTCCGGTTCATCATGGCTCCGAATGCATCGGCACGCTCGCGGTCCGACTCAAGGGGATGCCTTCGATTCCTTCTATCTGAGTTGAACAGGACGCGCTAGGCGCCGATATCGACCCGGCCCCGGGGTCCTCTCAGCTACCTGGAGTCGACGAACGGCTGTGGAACTCCGATCCGGCCGTCCGACCAGGTGTAGTAGGTCTTCGTGCCGGTCGTGGTGTTGTCTGTGTAGTCGCCGAAGTTCGGGACGATCAGCGACGACGTGTTCGTCCAGTCGGTCGAGCCGGTCGAGATCCGGAAGTCGGGCGCGTTCACCCTCTCGGAGGTTCGCACCTCGCCGAAGTAATCGGTCTCGGCCGAGTCGGCTCCGCCGAGCCGGCGGTCGTACCACGACGTCCTGATGCTTCCGTCCGAGCCGATCGAGAGCGCCGGCAGGAAGTGCAACGCGAAGCTGTTGTCGTCGTTCACCTGACGGATCGGGGTCATCGACCCGAGCCCGAAGGACGCGGTGCGGATGAAGATGTCGCCGAGCGGGTGCAGGCTTGCGTCGTTCCAACAGAACACGACCCGACCGTCCGCGTTGTCGATGGCGATCCGGGGCATGTCGTTACCGAGGCCGCGGTTATAGCCGGCGATGACCTGCGCGTTCAGCGTCTTCACGCCGCCGTCGGCGTTGCCGTTCGCCTGGCCGAGCGTGAAGACGAATGGGTGGTCTCTGCCGCCGATCGAGGGCTCGGTCGCCCCGGCCGGGATGAGGGCCACGTGCTCGTAGGTGTAGGGGTCACCGTTGAACAGCTCCGTGAAGATGTTCCTCTCCCATGCGACATAGACGTCACCGTTCGAAGCCACCGCGGGGTAGGCGCCGATGACGACGGCTCCGCACTGCGTCGACTCGGAGGACAGAACCGGGAAGCGGCAGTACTGCTCCTCCTTCCAGACCACGATGGGGGCAGCGAAGTCGGACGAGGCCAGAGCTGTGGCATCGGCCGGCACGGTCGCCCGGGCGACCTCGATCTGACCTAGGCCGGAGTGATGCCCACTGAAGAAGTCTCGGCTGTAGGAGAGCGCGAGCGTCCTGGTGGTCGGGTCGAACGCCAGGAATTCCTTGTCGATCAGTCCGGTGTTGGAGCCGAAGCGCCGGGCACAGAGGTTGCCCGCCTGCACGGGGACGATGGGGTCGCCGAACGTCAGGGTGCCGCCGGAAACCGTGCCCACCGTAAGGGCGACGGTGGCGCTCATCGGGCCGGTCTTGCAGTTCGCCACGAACGAGGGGAAGTACAGGCTCGCGACGATGAAGTGGGTGGCGTCGACCGCGACCACGGTTGGGTCGCTCGCCCAGATCTGGTTCGGGTTGTCGTTCGGCAACCCGACGAGGTCGGAGAACGTAGCGCCGCCGTCTTTCGAGTAAGCGACGCCGGTCGACGACGCCAGGGGACTCAGAGGGTTGGCTCCGGCAAGGAAGGCCGTTGCGTCGTTCCAGGAGACGACTACCGAGTTCCCGAACGCGGCGATGGCCGTTTCGGACTGTCCGCCGGCGAGGTCGAAGGTTGGGTCGTTGGCGTCGACGTTGGAGCCGAAGGACGGTCCCTGCGTCGCCGCGGGCTCGGCCGCGCTGGTCACCGCGACGGGCGGTTTCACCCAGTTCCGGACACCCTGCGAATACCACTTGAGCTGGTGGAGATGGTCGCGAACGTACTGGCGGATCCGCGTCGCATCGGCGCTCGGGGCCGCTGCTTGTCCGACGCCCGCCAGAGGCATGAGCGACGCCCCCAGCAGCAGCGCCGACACGATCGCGATCTTCCTCGATCTCATCGAAGCCTCCTAGGTCGGTTCGAGTCTCGTGCGCGGTGCAGGGGTTGTCAAAGACCACCCGACACCCCGAACGACGGTACGCGCCCCAGTTGCGCTCGCTCAGCTCACCGTGATCTTCTTCGCGGCCGAGTAGGCGGAGGCTGCCGAGCTACCCGTGTTGCGCATCCGGCCCCTGAACTGGTACGTCCCGACTCCGGCATCCGGTGTGAACAGGGCGCTCTTGCCGGTCTGACCCGTCATCCAATCGACCCAGGCGCCTGCAGGCCGGCGGATCTGGATGTCGAAGGCGAAACCTGCGGGAGCGTTCGCCGAGGACCACGTGATCGTGAAGGCGGTCGAGGTCGTCCCCGACGTGGGGCTGGCATTGAGCGCCACCTTCACGGTCTGGGAGTGGCCGAGGCCGTCCATCACGGCGTACTGACCGGCCGCGATGTACTTGAAGCCGAAGAACGAGACGGGTGTCTGGGGGCCGGAGCTGAAGAGCCCCATCCCGGTGTCGTCACTCACGTCGTTCGAGCTGGGCCCGAAGAGGTTCCACTGCACGGTCGTGCCCTGAGCGGCCGACAACGTCGCTGAGGAGAACCCGCCATCGGTGAGCGTGAGGTACTTCGTCTTCTTCTGGGCGTTCACGCTCGTGGGCTGCGAGGCGGAGTTGTTCAGGGTGTTCGGATCGCTCTCGGTAGCCGTCACGCTCGCGGTGTTCGTGATGGTCCCCGGCTGGACCGGCGTGATCGCGATGATGATGGTCGCGCTAGCCCCGTTGTTGATCGTCCCCAGGTTGCAGGTCACTCCTGTTGTGCCGCTGCATGAGCCCTGGCTCGGCGTGGCGGAGCCGAAGATCACGTTGGCCGGCAGCGTGTCGGTGACTGTCACGTTGCTGGCGTTGGACGGACCGGTGTTGCTCGCCGTGAGCGTGTAGGTGAGCGGCGAATCCGCGACGACGGGGTCAGGCGAGTCGGTCTTCGTGATCGAAAGGTCGGCGCCGGTCGCGGAGCCGCACTGCGAGAACTTGAACGAGCCGATACGGGTCTGCCAGTCGCCGCCGTTCGCGGCGTAGTACTCGTTCGTGTACCAGAACGTGCAGTCGTCCGTGGGGTCGACGCTCATGGCGGAGTAGTCGCCCCATCGCGTGTTGACGGTCTGGGATCCGGTCCCCGCGTACATCGTGGCCTCACCCTGCGCGAGGGTATTCACGGGGTCCGTCGCGAGACGCCCCGCGTAGCGGATCGACGGGAACACGCCGCTGGAGGACGCGCTGTATCCCACGGCCATGTTGCCGGCCTGATCGACCGCGAGGCTGGGCATCCAGCGGTGGACGCCGTCGCTGCCGAGGTTGCCGAAGATCTGTTGTTGGACCGGGGTCGTCGAAACGGTGCCCCCGGTGACGTTGATCTGCGCCCACTGCACCCCTGCTGGCGCGTTGCCGACGGTATGGGACACCCATAGCGACTCGGTGCCCGAGAGGTTCCGGTACTGCGCTTGCATCATCATGCGGTCCTCGAGCGAGTCGATCTTGGTCGTCGTTCCCGGCTGCGGTATGAAGGCCCCGCTCGCGAGCGTGTAGTTCGTCTGCGATACCTGCCTCGGTCCCGTGAAGGTGCTGTTGGACGGCACCGCCCAGTCGACGTGGAACTTCCAAACGTCGAACTTGTAGGCGATCAGGTCCTCGGCAACGAGGTAGTTAGGGGTCCCGGCCGGCGGGGCAGAGCCTCGCAGGTTGCTCGGAAGCAGCGAGAAGTACGAGGAAGTCGTGTCGACGATGATGACCTGGACCGCGGCGCCGGCCTCCATCTGCGTCCGGTTCAAAGCCCACACGCGGACGTTCTTGTACGTGGCGGAGCTGCAACTGGCGTTGAGGCAATCGAACATGTTCGCCGTCATGTAGAGCCCGTCGGGCCAGATGCCCATCTTCGGGTAGTCGGCCAGATAGGGGTGTCCGGCGTCGTCGGCTCGCACGGCGTACAGCCACCAGCCGTCCGTGACCGGGTTGCCCGTCTTGGAGACCGCGATGCACTCGTAGTACGGCCCCGACATGAGGTTCGTCCAGGCGAAGTCCGCCACGAACCATCGATCGGCCGCCGGGTCGTAGACGACGGTCGGATCGCCGTTGTGAGTGGTGTCGCACGGGGTTCCGGACCCCGCGCCGCTCCACAGGGAGTTGAAGGTGAACGCCGCCTGCTGAGCTCCGGTCTTGGAGTAGATGCCGACCGACGTGTTGACGGCCTGCACGTAGTTGTTGGGGCCGACGTCGCCGACGGTGTCCGGCGGCCATCCGGCGCCCCACGTGTTGAAATCCAGTCCTGCGAATGTCTGAAGAGGCGAAGGCATACTGGGGTCGCCAACCCCCGCGCCGCGGGTGATCAAGGCAGCCGGATGCTGCCGCGGCGCCTTGGGCGAATCGGGCCCGTCGAACTCCGGCATATCGGCCGAGCTCGGCGGAACCGCAGGAAGGTTGCGCACGTCGCCGTCGAAGGAACTTGGGACTACATGCCGCCCCGAGTGCGGCTGGAACGCCGTTCGTTCCGGTGCGGCAGCGACGGCGGTCGGTTCGAGGGCCGGTAGCGTCAATGCCAGGATCGAGACCGCGATCCCGATGGCTGTTCGGCTCCTCACCCCGAACGAGTTCGTCCTAGGTGCGCTGGTCATGATCTCCACCACCTCTTCTAGTAGCTCTGACAAACCTGCGGCCAGGCTAGCAGGTGGTCAATAGGTCTTTCGTTTCCGGCTGCCAGTCGTGTCCGCATCTGGCCCGCCGGCAAGGGAACGGGTCTTGCACTTGCGATACCGGGGTGCCACACTCCTCTTTTCCCGGCTGGCGGGGAAGATACGGCGTCCGGGCCGCGAGGCTCGGCGATGACGGCGGCGCGACGCGGGCACGCGCCGCCGTCTCCTATGCGAGACCCTGCCGCGAATCAGAGTGATATCGTTCCTTGGCTCCGGGCGCGTAGCTCAGTGGGAGAGCGCTCGCCTCACACGCGAGAGGTCGCAGGTTCGAAACCCGCCGCGCCCACCGGATGGGGATCGCCTTCGCCGCCGATGCCCGCCGGGTTTACAGCCGCGTCCGGCGTGTGCGAGCCTAACGGCGAGGTAAGGAGGTAGTCGTGACCGATAGGTTGAGGCAGAGCCTCATGGCGAGCCGAACCGAGATCGAGGCAGGGCTCGCCGAGGCCGAGGCGGAGCTTGCCCGGGTCCGCCAGCGCGCTCGGGAGCTCGAGGAGCTCATCGCGCTCGGGACCGCCACCGTGCTCGCTGCAGAGATGATCTCAGGTGGCCGGGCGTCCGTGCCGGCCGCCGGCGTTCCACGCGCGCCCATGAACGACCTGGCAGCCGATCAGGCCCGGATGGCGTCGGAGATGGGTGCGGCACACGAGAAGTCGAAAGATGAGCTGCAGTCGCGGCTCGGTAAGGCCGCTCAGAAGTAGCGACGGGCCGGTTCTGCGAGCCGCCTCCCACGCGTGCGTCGGGAGGCGGTCGCGCGTTCGACTCGATCCAACCGTGAGGAGACCGAGATGACCGCGATGGCGATCCCTGAGCGCGAGGTGGCTCCGGCTGCCCGCGCGGTGGACCTGACCAAGGTGTATGGAACCGGAGACGCTCAGGTCGTGGCGCTCGGCAGCGTTTCTGTGGACTTCGCCGCCGGAGCCTTCACCGCGATCATGGGCCCTTCCGGATCGGGGAAGTCGACGCTGTTGCACTGCATGGCCGGCCTCGACGCTCCCACGTCCGGCAAGGTCTTCATCGGCGACGTCGATCTCACCACGTTGAGCGAGAAGCAAACGACGCTGCTTCGCCGTGAGAAGGTCGGTTTCGTCTTCCAGGCTTACAACCTCATCCCCACGCTGACCGCCTCGGAGAACATCACGCTCCCCATGGACATCGCGGGGGAAAAGCCGGATCGGGCCTGGTTCGACACGGTCGTAGACACGATCGGCCTGCGAGATCGTTTGCGCCACAGGCCGACCGAGCTCTCCGGCGGACAGCAGCAGCGTGTGGCCGGCGCGCGGGCGCTCGTGAGCAAACCCGAGATCGTTTACGCCGACGAGCCAACCGGGAACCTCGACTCGAAGTCGGGCGCGGGGCTGCTCTCGTTCCTGAGGAGCGCCGTGAAGGATCACGGCCAGACCATCGTCATGGTTACCCACGACCCGACGGCCGCGAGCTATGCCGATCGGGTGGTGTTCCTCGCAGACGGTCACGTCGTCGATCGGATGGAGTCACCGACTGCCGAGAAGGTGCTCGACCGCATGAAGTCGCTGGAGTCTTAGCTCGCCATGTGGCGCGCGACGATCAAGAGCCTGTTCGCTCGGAAGGTCCGCTTGGGCCTGACGGCGCTCGCCGTGGTGCTGGGCGTCGGCTTCATGGCGGGGACGTACGTCCTCACCGACACGATGAACAAGGCATTCGACGACCTGTTCTCGACGGCGACGAAGAACACCGACGTGGTGGTTCGCTCCGTGTCGGCGTTCTCACCGAGCCAATCCGGGCCTGGAGGTGGAGGCGCGACCGACGAGCGCAACCCGGTGCCGGCTTCGGTGCTGTCGACCGTCGCGGCCGTCCAGGGGGTGAACAGCGTGGACGGCGATGTGAGCGGCTACGCGCAGTTCGTGGATCCGAGAACCGGGAAGGCGATCGTCACATCGGGGGCTCCGACGAT
>JBGPKY010000065.1:0-12157 GCA_041486205.1 Actinomycetota bacterium | reverse complement strand
GAGTCGGCGAACGCGCGCAGCGCGTCGGGATCGGCCATCGAGAGGAGCAGCCTGTAGGTCCCGAGGTCTTTGAACCCGGCCGAGCCCCAGCCTTCGAGACGGCAAACCTGAAGCGCGTACTTCGCCTCGCGGAGGCTGCGAGCGACCTCCGCCGGTGGTACGTCGCCGCCTGCCCCGGCCCGGAGCCCCGCTCCCAGACGCTCTCCGATCGCCTTGGACAACATGTTCAGGTCACGATCGGGGTCGGAAGGGAGAAGCACGTGGATGCCGCCCTCGTTCGGGGAAATCAGGTAGGCGCCGCCGTTCCGCGAGCACTGATCTTCGGTCGCGTACGCGAGCTCGGACGGCTTCGCTCCCTCGAGCGAGACGACGGTGACCGCTGCATCTCGCTCGAAGCCGAAGCGGGCGAGGCCGCGGACCACCTCAGGGTGTGCGAGCGTCCCGGCCGCCAGCGCGTCGAAGAAGTCACCCTGCAAGCGGCGTTCAGCCTCGGCGACCGCTCGAGCCTTCGCCAGCTCGATCGCGAACAGCGACAGCGCGTGGCCGGCGACTATCCGGTCGACCTGCGAGAGCGAATCGGGCTTCCCGACCGCGAGGAACGCCTCGACGCGCCCGCGCGCCCCGACGGGCTGGATCCAGATATGGTGACCGTGATCGACGAGCGTGAGGCTGAAGCCGGTCCCCTCCGGCCGCGATCCGCGCAGCTCCTCCCACACCCGAGGGGCACGCTGAGCGGCCGCCGTCGATGTGGCGGCGAGCGGCAAGCCATGGAGATCCAGAAGGAGCGCCCAGCCCTTCGTCACGCCGGCGAGCGACGTCGCGATCCCCTCCACGCCCTCGCCCTCGAGGACCGCCCGAGTGAGGCCATGCTCGGCGTCGATCGCGCGCTGCAGCACGTCGAGCTGCTCGGCGCCCAGGCGCGAGTACACGGCCTCGGTGATCGCGATGAACGGGACCGGGTAGGGCACCTCGAACAACGGGAACCCGGCCAGCTCGGCCGCAGCGACGAGTGATTTCGGTACGCGGTCAAAAGACAAGCCGATGCCGAACCCGAGCCCGGCGAGCCCCGCTTCGGCCAGGCGCTTCACGTAGGCGCGCTGCTTCGCGGGGGTTGACCCGACTCCTGCCCCCGTGGTGAGGAGCAGCTCACCGCCCTTCAGCCAGGGGGTCGGGTCTTCGAGCTCGCTCGCGTGCACCCATCGGATGGGCCGGTCGAGGTTCTCCGATCCGGCCAGCAGCCGAAGCGCCAGTCCGGGAACGGCAAGGATGTCCTTCGTGGTCACGGCCATAGCAGCGATTGTACGAGGCGTACAAAGGATCCCCCCACCCGTGACTCCGTGCGTGGCAGACTGGACGGAGCGTACAAAGGAGACTTGGCGACTTCGACCGGCGACAGCCTGACAGCCGGGCGAGGACCCCGGACACTGGAGCACGGACGCCCGACTCGACGAGGGAGGACGGAAAGGTGGACATCCCACAGGAGCGCAAGCTCGTAACCGAGATCCCCGGACCGAGATCCCGCGAGTGGTTCGAGCGTCGTGCGACCGCCGTCCCGCAAGGCGTCGCGAACATCCACCCGATCGTCACCGCTCGTGCGTCCGGCGCGATCATCGAGGACGTAGACGGCAACCGCCTGATCGACTTCGCCTCGGGCATCTCGGTGCTGAACGTGGGCCACAGCTCGCCTGCGGTCATCGACGCCGCGCAGAAGCAGCTCGAGCTCGATACCCACACCTGCTTCCACGTCACGGCTAACGAGCCCTACATCGAGCTCGCCGAGCGGATGAACGCTCTCGCGCCCGGCGACTTCGCGAAGAAGACGATGTTCGCGAACTCCGGCGCCGAGGCGGTCGAGAACGCGGTGAAGATCGCGCGCAAGTCGACCGGGCGATCCGCGATCGTTACGTTCGATCACGCGTTCCACGGAAGGACGCTGCTCGCGATGTCGCTGACCGCGAAGGTCATGCCGTACAAGCAGGGCATGGGACCATTCGCGCCCGAGATCTACCGACTGCCGTTCGCGTATCCCTACCGCTGGCCGTCGGGAGCCGAAACGTGCGCTTCAGAAGCGCTCGCGTACGCCACCGACGAGATGCACAAACACATCGGCGAGGAGAACATCGCCGCCGTCATCGTCGAGCCGATCCAGGGCGAAGGCGGATTCATCGTACCGGCGCCCGGGTTCCTGCCCGGGCTCGCGGAGTTCTGCGCCGCGAACGGCATCGTGTTCATCGCCGATGAGATCCAGAGCGGTATGGGTCGCGCCGGGCGCTGGTTCGCGATCGAAGACGAAGGCGTCGTGCCGGACCTGATCACGTGCGCGAAGTCCCTCGGCGCCGGTTTCCCCATCTCCGCCATCACCGGGCGCGTCGAGCTGATGGATTCCGTGCATGTCGGTGGCCTCGGCGGAACCTACGGTGGCAACCCCGTCGCCGCGGCCGCTGCGCTCGCAGTGCTGGACCAGATCGAGCGGGAGGGTCTCCTCGAGCGCTCGCGCAAGCTCGGAGAGCACGTCATCACGCGCCTGCGCGAGATGCAGTCCAAGCACACGATCATCGGCGACGTTCGCGGTCGCGGGCTGATGACTGCGATCGAGCTGGTTTCCGACCGCCAGACGAAGCAGCCGATCGACGGCCCGACCGGAAGCGGCATCGTGAGGCGCTGCCTGGAGAACGGCGTCGTCATCCTGAAGGCCGGGACCTACGACAACGTGATCCGGCTGCTTCCGCCGCTCACGATCGACGAGCAGCTGCTCGACGAGGGCGTCGACGTGCTGGACGAAGCGATCGGCGCAGCGACGTCGTAGCGCTCAGTAACCCGCGGTGCTGCCGAAGTCGATCGGGATGCACGCGCCGGTGATCGGCATGGCCTCCCGTGAGGCGAGGTAGAAGATCAGCGCCGCGATCTCCTCGGGACGGATGAAACGCGCGCGTTCCTTCTGCGGATAGTTCGCTAGGAGCGCGTCGAGGTAGCCCTGAGGGTCGTTCCCACCGAAATCACGCGCCTGGCCGGCGAGCATCGGCGTCTCAACGTCGTTGGGACAGACGGCGTTCACGCGGACGCCCTTCGGCGCCAGCTCGAGGGCGAGCGACTTCGTAAGCAGCGAGACGCCGCCCTTCGACGCGGTGTAGATCGCAGTCTCGACGGTGCCGACGAGTCCAGCGTCGGAGGAGAGGTTCACGATGCAGCCCTCGGTCCGCTCCAAGTGCGGGATGGCGAAGCGGCAGGCGAAGAACGTCCCTTTCAGGTTCACGTCGATCGTGCGGTCCCACTGCTCTTCGGTCATCTCGGCCGTCGCACCTTCGACCCAGACCCCGGCGCAGTTGACGAGGACATCGAGCCCGCCGTGACGCGAGACGGTCTCCGAAACCATCCGCTCGCAGTCGGCGACCGACGTTAGGTCCGCGACGATCGCGTCGAACGAGGGCTCGACACCGGAGAGGGCCTCGGGGGACCGGTCGGCGAGCACGACGGTGTCGCCAGCCGCGGCGAATCGCTGCCCCGCAGCGCGGCCGATCCCACCCGCACCGCCTGTGATCAAGACCACCCTCGTCATGTTCGCTCCCCTTGGAGGCCGGGCGAATCCTAGTCGTGCGCTAACGTCCCTGACATGGACTCCGGAGGCGGCTCCTCGCGCGGTTCCAGGTTCGGCGCCGCCGTCCGCCGGGTCGCGGTGGACGTGCAGCCGCTGCGCGTTTCCCGGGACTTCCGGCGGATCTGGACCGGGTTGCTCGTCTCCGAGCTCGGCTACCAGTTCACGGTTGTCGCCACTTTCGTCCAGGTAACGCGCCTGACGCATTCGGCTGCGGCGGTCGGTCTGACCGGACTGGTCGGGCTCGTCGCACTGGTGATCGGCACGATCGGCGGCGGGGCCATCCTCGACCGCTATGACCGACGCAAGCTTCTGATCGCGGCTCAGCTCGGCTTCATGGCCTCCTCCGGCCTCCTGCTCGCCGGCGCGCTCACCGGGCACCCTCCCCTCTGGCTCATCTACCTCGCGGTCGCGCTCAGCGCGGGGCTGTCGGCCATCGACTCGCCGACGCGATCGGCGATGACCCCGCGGCTGGTCGGCCACGATCTGCTTCCGTCCGCGCTCGCGCTGAACCAGGTCATCTGGAACGGAACGGGCCTCGTCGGCCCGGCCCTGGCAGGGGTCGTCATCGCCAAAGCCGGGCTGTCCTGGGCCTATGGCATCGACCTCGTCTCCTATCTGGCGATGCTCGCGGCTGCTCTCGCGATCAAGCCCGTTCCGCCAGAGCGAACGGACGGCGAGGCGACCGGATGGACCGCGGTCAAGGAAGGCTTCGCCTTCCTGAAGGGCCGGCGCGTGCTCCAGTCGACGTTCGTCATCGACATCATCGCCATGGTCTTCGGGATGCCGCGCGCGCTGTTCACGTTCCTGGTCGCGAGGCAGTTCCACAGGAACGCCGAGGTCGTGGGCCTGCTGTTCGCCGCGCCGGCGGTCGGCGCGCTCATCGCTGCTCTGACCAGCGGGTGGGTGAAGCGGGTCCGCCACCAGGGACTCGCCGTGATCTGGGCGGTCGTGCTGTGGGGCGCCGGGATAGCGGCCTTCGGCAGCGTCGGGCGGAACCTCTGGCTCGGGCTCCTCTTCCTCGCGTTCGCCGGGGCGGCAGACGTGATCTCCGCCGTGTTCCGAAGCACGATCCTGCAACTGTCGGTTCCGGACTCGTTGCGGGGCAGGCTTTCCGGGATCCACATCCTCGTCGTCACGGGCGGGCCTCGGCTCGGCGATCTCGAGGCCGGCCTCGTCGCGCAGGCGTTCACGCCGACGATCTCGGTGGTGTCGGGAGGCGTGCTTTGCATCGTGGGCGCGGTGCTCCTCGCGCTCTTCGTTCCCGAGTTGCGGCGGTATCACGCCGGCAGCGAGACCTGAGTAGGCTACGGACATGGCAACCACCTTGTCCGACGCGGAGATCGAAGAGGCTCTTCACGACCTCCCCGGTTGGACGCACGGCGGCGGCGTGATCTGGAAGGAGTTCACGTTCAAGGGGTTCAAGGGCGCGATCGCGTTCATCGACCGGCTGGCCGTTGCGGCGGACGCCGCGGCGCACCACCCCGACCTCGAGAACCACTACAACCGAGTCAAGATCGCCCTTCACACTTGGGACGCCGGCGGGGTGACGGAGAAGGACGTCGCCCTCGCGCGCGAGATCGAGGCCCTCGCCGAGCCCTGACGTGGCAGATCCCGCCACGCTGATCGAGCTAAGGATCCTGGACGGCCCGAACCTGTACTTCCCGCGGCCGGCGGTGAAGCTCACGGTCGCCGTGCCGGGATGGCTCGGTGTTTCGCCCGAACGTGTCGCCGCCGTGGCGGAACGTCTCAGCGCGAACACCACGCAGAAGGCGGGCGGGCCATGGACCGAGCAGCGACGGCGCTTCGTCGCGCGGATCGCGCGCGTGGTCAGCACGAGGACGGCCTCGGCCGCCGGCGTTCGGATCGCGGTCCGCGCGCGGAGAGGGCATGAGGCGGATGAGATCGTCGTCGCGTTCCCCTGGCGCCGGCGGGGTTCCGCGGAGGCCCTGGGCCAAGAGATCGCGTGGCTCATGGGAGTGCTTCTGCGGCGCGTTCCCGAACGCGCGATCGGCGAAGCCGCGAAGCGGGTCGCCGCCGCCGACCCCGGTGAAGAGCCGTCGGTACCGGACCCCACGATCCCCGTCGTCCAAGTCACCGGGACCAATGGGAAGACGACGACCGTGCGGCTACTGGCCCACATGGTTCGTGCCGCCGGCCTGTCCGTCGCCTACTCCTCGACCGACGGCGTCTACCGAGGCGACGGCGAGCTCATCGAGGCCGGAGATTACAGCGGGTTCGGAGGTGCGGCGCGCGCGCTCGCCCAGGAGCCCGACATCGCCGTCTGCGAGACCGCGCGCGGCGGGATCTTGCTGCGCGGCATCGGCGTCATGCACAACGACGTCGCGGTCGTGACGAACGTGAGCGACGACCACCTCGATCTGCACGGCATCCGCACCCTCGACCAGCTCGCGGAGGTGAAGGCCACGATCACCAAGATCACACGGGCGCAAGGGTGGGACGTCCTCAACGCCGACGACCCCCGTGTGCTCGCGATGCGCCGCGGTGCGAGCGGCAGGCCGTGGCTCTTCTCGCTCGACCCTGACCATCCCGCGATCCGCGAGACCCTGGCCGAGGGAGGTCGCGCTACGACGATCATCGACCGCGCGATGACGGTGCTCGACGGTTCGAACGCACGCGCTCTCGTTCCGGTCCTCGACGTTCCGGTCACGATCGCCGGCATCTCGAGCGTCCACACGCAGAACGCCCTGGCGGCGGTCTCGGCCGCGATCGCGATCGGGCTCTCCGAGCGCGCGGTCGTGCAAGGCTTGAGGACGTTCGTCCTTGACCCCGAACGCAACCCCGGTCGAGCCAACCTGTTCACGCTGCAGGGGCGGATCGTCGTCGTCGATTACGCGCACAACGAGGCCGGGATGCGTGGCCTCACCGAACTCTGCGACGGTTTGCGGCGCAAGGGCCGCGAGGTCTGGGTCGCGATCTGCACCGCCGGGGATCGAACCGACAGGATCCTTCACGACTTCGCGTACCGCGCCGCGCGCGGCGCCGACCACGTCGCGATCGCCGAGCTGCTCCGCTACCTCCGAGGCCGGGAGCGCGAAGACATCATCGCGCGCCTCCGCGCCGGCGCCGTCGACGGGGGCGCCGCGGAAGTCGATGTGTTCGCAGACGAGCTCGCCGCTCTCGAGACCTTGGTCGGCAACGCCAAGCGCGGCGACGTGGTGGCCGTCACCGCCCTCGGCCAGCGCTCAGAGATCTTCGCGTGGCTAGAGGCGAAACGCGCCGATCGGCTCGCGCCTTCGCGCGTGCGATCGCTCGCGCGGGCGGTTCAACGAGATCGGCGGCAATCCACGCAGTAGACGGCCCACGGGACCGCTTCGAGGCGTTCCGCGAGGATGGCCGCCCCACAGTTGTCGCAGAGGCCGTAGGTCCCCTCGGCCAGCTTCGCGAGAGCGCGTTCGACGTCCTTCAGCTTCGCTCCCAGGTTCCTCGCAGCGGCGACGTTCGTTATCCGCTCGACGGCTTCGTTCGTGCCGTCGCCGACGCGTTTGCCGAAACCCACAGCGGCCATCGGGTCGCGCGGCACAGCAGTGATCGAACCGAGCTGCGCCGTCAGCAGGTCGCGCTCGGCCTCGAGCAGCGGGCCGATCTCCTGCGGGTCCACGGGTCTCAGAGCGCCCGGAAGTCGGGGTCGCCGCCGACGGCTTCGACGTTCCCATCGCCCTCGGCCGCCTGCATGACGGACGGCGACGCGAGCGAACGCCGAGACTCGAGCTCCTTCCAGATCTCCGTCGCGTAGTCGACGCAGAGAACGACGAGATCGCCGGGCCGCGAACGGTCGAGCGCGCGCCGCGCCGCCTCCATCTCGTCGAGCACCACCTCGACGCTCCCCGCGCGGGCGCCGGAGCGCATCGCCTCCTGCGCGCCCTCGAGGATCAGCGCCGCCGTTTCTCCGGGTTTGCGGCCGCGGTTGTTACGATCCTCGCGGACGATCACCTCGTCGAAGAACCGCGCCGCGACTCGGCCCAGCTCGCGCATGTCCTCCTCGCGCCGATCGCCGGCGGTGGCGACCACCGCGAGCCGAAGGTTCGCCGCCCAGGATGCCTCGCCCGGCCGCCCGCCGCTCGGCGCCTCGGCAGTGATGCGCTCGACGAAGTCACCGACCGTAGCCAGCCCCGCAGCGTTGTGCGCGTAGTCGACGATCACCTTCACGCCGTCCATGTCGAACAGGTTCAGCCGCCCGGGCGCCTGGTAGAAGCTCGTCGTGAACGTCCGAAGACCCTGGCGGATGTCGTGGATATGGGCGCCGGCGGCGTGGGCGGCGGCCGCCGCGGCCATCGCGTTCTGCACGTTCATCCGTGCCTTGCCTTCGAACGTGGCCGGCAGCGTGTGGACCCACGTGATCGGCATCGTGCGGCGGCCCTCGCGGATCACCATCATCTCGCCCAGCGGGCCCTTCTCCAGAACGACGGCTTTCCCGCCGCGGCGCACCCAGCGACCGACCAGCTCGTTGTTCTCCTGCATCGTGAACAGGATCACCGAGCCGCTGCACGCCTTGCGCATGTCGGCGACGAGGGGGTCGTCGGCGTTCAGCACCGCGAACCCGTTGCGCGGCACAGCTTCCACCACGACCTGCTTCACGGCCGCGAGCTGATCGAGCGTATCGATCTCCTTCAGACCCAGGTGGTCGCCGGTCACGTTCAGCACTACGGCGACGTCGTTGCGACCGTAGCCCAACCCCTCGCGCAGGATCCCGCCGCGCGCAACCTCGAACACGGCGAAGTCGACCCGGGGGTTCTGCAGCACCATCTGCGCGGACTTAGGGCCGGACGCGTCCACGCGCCGAACGAGCCGCTCGTCGATATAGACCCCGTCGGTCGATGTCATGCCGACCTTGCGTCCCATCCCGCGGAAGATGTGCGAGATCATCCGCACCGTCGTCGTCTTCCCGTTCGAACCGGTCACCGCGACGATCGGGATGCGCGAGGGCGTGCCCGGAGGAAACAGCAGATCGATCACGGGCTTCGCGACGTACTGTGGCTCGCCGATCGTCGGGCTCGTGTGCATACGGAACCCCGGCGCCGAGTTCACCTCGACGATGGCACCGCCCGTCTCGCGCACCGGTTGTGAGATGTCCGGCGCGATGAAGTCGACCCCGGCGACGTCGAGCCCAACGACACGCGCGGCCTCCTCTGCGATCTCGACGTTGTCCTCGTGCGCCTCGAACGTCCGGTCGATCGAGATGCCTCCCGTCGACATGTTCCCCGTGGCCGCGAGCTTGACGAACGCCTCGGCCAGCGGGACGCCCTCGAGCGTGTAGCCCTGCTTCTTCAGCAACTCGATCGCGGCGTCGTCCACCTTGATCTTCGTGAGGACCTTCTCGTGGCCGATCCCGCGACGCGGATCGGCGTTCGTCAGTTCGACCAGCTCCGCCACGCTGTGCGTGCCGTCCCCGATCACGTGTGCGGGCACGCGCTCAGCGACCGCCACCATCCGCCCGCCGATCACCAGCACGCGGTAGTCGTTCCCCGCGACGAACGACTCCACTACGACCGACCCGCGTTTGGCTTCCTTCACTGCACGTTTGAACCCGGTTCGCACCGCGCGGTCGTTCCGAAGATCCAATCCCACCCCGCGCCCGTGGTTGCCATCCAGCGGCTTCGTCACGACCGGGAACCCGATCCGCCTCGCCGCCGAGACCGCGTCGTCGTCTTCGCGGACAACCTCGCTGAGTGGGACCGGCAACCCCGCGGCCGCGAGCAACTGCGTCGTGATCTTCTTGTCGCCGGCGATGTCGACGGCAAGTGCGGAGGTCACCGACGTCATCGTCGCGCGGATCCGCGCCTGATACCGGCCCTGGCCTAGCTGCAGGAGCGACTGCTCGTTCAGCCGGAGATAAGGGATATCGCGGCTCGCGGCCTCGTCGAGGATCGCCTGCGTGGAGGGCCCGAACGCTCGCCGCTCGGCCAGCAGGATCAGGCGTTCCAGCTCCGTCTGGAACTCAAAGCCGGGCTCGGCCTCGACGAGGTGGTCCACCAGGCGGACGGCCAGCCGGCCCGCCTCGAGGCCGACCTGCTCTTCCCAGTAGCCGTAGATGACGTTGTACTGGCCGGTCGTGCCGGCTCCGCGCGTCTTGCCCCGATATACGTGCGAACCGGACTCGCGCTGAAGCTCCAGCGCGACGTGCTCGGCGACGTGGCCGAGCCAGGTTCCCTCTTCTAGCCGTTCGCGGAACCCCCCGCGCTTGCGCAGCGAACACGAGTGCTCCCCCACGCCGGGAAGCACCTCGAGCAACCCAGAGACGAACCCCGGCAGCGTGTTCGAAGGCCACTCCTCGAGGGAGCCGAGGTCGACGAGCAGCCGGATGCACGGCTCGTACGAATAGTAGTTCGGGCCGCGGAAGACCTGCGTGCGCAGGATCCGAAGATCGGGCTTCGCCGAAGGCTTGGCTGAAGAGGGCTCGTGCTTGGCGCGCTCGCGTGCGGTCCGAGTCTTGGTCGTCCGGCTCGCCGTCACTCCGAGGCCTCCCGCTCCTCGAGGGCATTGGGACCGGCGAGCAGCGTGCGCGCCCGAAGGTCGAACCAGTACCCCGAGGGGAGGGAGTGCAGGACGGCGCCGCTCACCATCAGCGGACGATACCCCTTGCCGCGGTAGGCGTCCGACTTGACCTGAGCGCCGTCGACGATCGTAACGGCGCCTTTGCCGATCACCTGGAGCGTCCGGTCGGGATGCACGATCGCGCAGGTGTCCTCGTCCAGACCTACGCCAAGCAATTGCGGGGAGCCGGCAACGATCGCCAGCAGCCGGCCGATCCGGCCGCGTTGCTCGAAGTGCTGGTCGATGACCATGCCCGCGAGGAGCCCGAGCCCCGCCGAGACCTGCGCCATGCGGTTCTTAGGCGTGGAGCCGGACTGCCCGAACGCCACCATGTGGCTCGCCATCGCGCTCGCGCCGGCAGACGTGCCGGCGATCACTGCCCCACGGTCGTGCGCGAGGAACAGCGCGTCGCCGAGCTTGGTCCCGCCCACGACCGAGGCGAGCTTCGACTGGTTGCCGCCGGTGAGGAACACACCCGTAGCCTCGCCCAGCGCGCGAGCCGTCGCGGGGTCGTTCGCTTCCTCGCGCTCCTCCGGTCGCAAGCCGGTGACGCGTCCGATCCCGAGATCCCCGAACAGTTCGCGATACAGGTCCGTCGCGGTTTCCCCGAGCGAGGACGCCGTCGAGATCACGACGACGTGCCCGTCCTGCCCGCCCGCGAACCGCGCGAAGCGCGAGAGGATCAGCTTGTGACGGAACTTGTCCTCGGCACCGCCGATGACCATGATCGGCCCGGCCGCAAGGGTCCCCCTGGGCTTAGCCTTTGGTTCGCTCATCCGTTCAGTCTAGCCTTCGAACCTTCGGGCTCAATGTGTTTCGCGCACGCTCCGCTCGTGATCACCCGGCGAGCGAAGGATCAGTCGGTCGTGCGGCTCGGCTACATCGACGACACCATCGAGCCCAGCCTGCGCGAAAAGCGTGAACCCGTCTCGTTCCACTTGTGTATCGGTCGGATCCGGCTCGTCCGTAAGCTCGAACTTCACGCCCGCACCGTCCCGCACGACGCGGATCCGCGCTTCGGCGTTGAAGCGCCGCGCAGCCGCTTCGGCCTTGGATAGGATCTCGACGGCCCAATCGGTGAAGTCGATCACCCAGCGATGATAGGGACTACCCCAGCGGCTCGACCGTCTCTCCGAGGAGACGGAAGCCGGCGCCGACGAGCCGGATGCCGACGGCAAGGCGCAACGCGCCGCCCGAGCGCGCCGACCAACGACGATGCCGGCGGGCCCAACGCAAGCGCCGTTGGCGCTCTGCGGCCAGCCGGAGCTCCTCGGTCCTCAGACTCGCCATCTCCCGTCCCAGGAACGGATTCATCTCCCCACCTCGCTTCCTCTTGTAACTGGTGAACACTCTATATTGGTTAGTGTAACCTGTCAAAGGGGATCGACGGTGTATGATGGAGCCGATGCTGAACGAACCCGCCCACGACGACACGCCCCCTGCGCCGGGAGACCTGAAGGTCCTCCAGCGTTTCGTCAACCTCCACCAGCACGCCCCCGGCGATCCGCGGAGCCTTCCCCCTTCGCTCGAAACCCTTCGCGACTTCCTCGTCCGAGGCGGGCTCCTCGGTCCGAAAGAACGCTTCACAGCAGCCGATCGTGAGAAGGCGGTCGCGCTCGCCGAGGCGCTGAGAGCGGTGGTAGCGGCGAACGAGGGCGAGAGGGTTTCGGATGCGGTCGCGCTGATCGAGCGGACCGCCATCGAGGCCGGCCTTCGCCCGCGATTCTCGGCCGAAGGTCCGCCGAAGCTAGAGACATCCTCGCAGGGGTTGGACGCGATCCTCGGCCGGCTCGTCGCCATCGCGTTCCTCGCTCAGCTCGACGGGAGCTGGGATCACCTGAAGCGTTGTTGCGACGAGGACTGTCGGGCTGTGTTCTACGACCACTCGAAGAACCACTCCGGCAAGTGGTGCTCGATGCAGTCCTGCGGCAACCGGAACAAGGTCCGCGCCTGGCGCGCTAGGCAGGCGGCCGAGTGAGCGACACGCTCGAGTTCCGGCTCGCCGGCGCG